>JBDTTT010000075.1:0-26225 GCA_039930485.1 Chryseolinea sp. | reverse complement strand
CGTATGAAGCAAGTCATCGTCCTTATTCTTGCAACTGTAATTGGATTGATCATATCCATATTCACAAACGCTTAGTTCCAAAACAAAGCACGTTTTTATAATTAGAATTGCCACACGTTAGCGTCAGTATGATCTGATCATTGTCGGGGTAAATTTTTCGCACAAACTTCTCGTTCATTACATTTTACTACAAAATCATTTTTCTTGTCTCTATGAATTATCGGGGGTCGGGGTGGTTATCCTATTTGTCAAATTTATAGTGTAACTTAATGCCACGAATAGTCCTCTTTAATGACCATCAGTCAAATTGCTGACTTTAAGGAAATACTTAACGCAAGAATTACATCCTGCGAAAGAAGAATCGTTGTTGTCAGTATTATACTCTTCTCCTCCTTTTTTATTTCAGAATCAATTCAGGCGCAAGATCATTTTCGCAAAAACAATACCCGGCACTATAAAGCTAAATTCAGAAGTCAAAGGATTCAGTACGTTAACGCCTGTCATTTGTTAGAGAAAAAAAGAACACAGAAACCGAAGTCTAATCCATTTGCTTTTCTTTCAAAATCGAAGCAATATCCTGAGGGTGGAGAAACAGGAAGAGTTCTTTCTAATCCCAATCCAAAATCACAATCAACACCGGTTAGGCAACCAGACCCTAAGCCGGCCGTAACTGCCAAAGCAACGGAGATACCAACACCCGAAAAGCTCGAAGTGCTTCATCACAAAGAAGATGATGTATTGACCGAGAATAAATTACCTAAACCAACTTCAGAAAAACATGAGCAGATTCGGAAACAAGTGCAGGAACATCTGAAAACAAAAAAGGATAATGAGCCAATCGAACTTGCACCTCTTTACTTTACGTTTGCCGAAGACGAGTTTTCAGTTGTCGATATGGATCCGTTTCTGGTCGCGGTGGAATATGCTTTGCAAGGAAGAATCATTTTAATTGAAGGTCATACAGATAGCAAAGGTGATGCAAATTACAACAATCAACTTTCCATAAAACGCGTTCAGAAAATTCGCCAACTCATGATTGATATGGGTGTTAGTGATGATCATATTTCGATAGTAGGATATGGAGAGGGAGCACCTAAACATGAAAATTCATCCGAAGCGAGTCGTCAATTAAACAGGCGTGTTGATTTTAAAGCTTTCTAGTTTCCGTAATGAAGTAAAGAAGCAAGCTTTTCGTCCGTTGTTACCAGTATTGATTTCAATAAAACAGAAGACGTTTCTTACATTACTACCCAGACAGCATGCATCATTATCGAAACGATTTAAGGTGATGCTGGTGTTCACTGATTCAACGCGGCAAGTCTTGTACCAGATGAGACGGAGTTTCTTCTTTGATTTATAACAGAGCAATGCACTCTACAGAAATCAAAATCCCAGCAGGAAAAGGATTTACTTGAGGTGTGCTGCGAGCCGGTGCATGATCAGGAAAGAATTCAACATACACTTTATTGACTACAGAGAAGTCATTGCCACTTACCATAAAGATGGTCGTCTTTACAATTTTATTCATACTGCTTCCTGCCTCGTCTAAAATAGTCTTGATGTTTACGAAACATTGTCTTGTCTGATCCTCGAAATTGTCATTCACCACTGCTCCGGAAATTAGGTCAAACCCGGGCATGCCCGAGAGATAAATAAACTTGTCGGCAATGACAGCCTGAGGAAACACCTGTGACATTCGCGGAGCTTTTGAAGTATTAAAAATTCTTTTCTCGTCCATAATTCTTTTAAACTAAGTGTTTAGCACGAATAGTTTGCAACACAAGGATTCCATTATTTCTCGGCAATTGGTCTACTAAAGCATTTATTGTGACACAAGTTATCAGTATCGTGCTTACTGTGCTGGTGATCGTTGTGTATTTTAAACCAACGTTGGGTAAGGCTTTATAGAAGGTAAAAGAAATCAGGATTTGCACCGGATAGAGAAAATCAATTCACCTTTTCATATACTTTCCCATTCCATTGATACTTGCCGTCCCCTGCTTCTTCTGTAGCATCCTTGCTTTCTGTATCTTCTTTATCACTGATTTCCCTGTTATCACCTACTGTGGTGACCTGAATGTTGAACAGGTCATTCGTTTTTTCCGGGAGTATAGTGAGGGTGGTGGTGATCGTAGTCTCTCTGTAGTAGTCGCTTTCATCGCTTGCAAAGCTGAAATCATCGATGGTTTTTTCGAACACGTTGATGAGTTTATTGTTCAGGAATACATAGAGCTGCGCGAAATCTCTGCGATAACCTGAGTCACCAGCACCTTCTTCAGACGATTTATTATGAACCATGATAGCAAATCGGTTTTCTGCGAGCATGATGCTGTCTGCTTCCATGGAAAACTTTTGCAATCCATAGTTAGTCACTTCACCCAAGTCAGCATAATCCAAAAGTGTAACCTGACCATCCCGTTGTTCAAATACTGCGAGGATGGAATACTCTGTTTCAAACTCCGTTTGATACCCTTCACCTTCACCTGAATGGATCAGCACTGCCAGCAGGTTGCGTGAATCGTTGAGTGCTGCAGGATCCAAAAGCTTGTTGGTGATCAGGGCGACATCACCTAATGTGCCACGTACAATTTGTTTCCTTGCGAGTATATTAAATAGAGAGTCCACTCCGGTGATATCAACAACGGGAGCTGACCAATTGGGGGCTTTCGCAATTTCAGTCGGGCTTTGAGGAATCGTTGTGGTGTCGTGGATGGTGCTATCAGCGGCAGCAAGTGCATCCGGTTTTTCTTTCTGGCTGCAGGATAGAAGGATAAGTATAAGAAAGGGAATGATCTTTTTCACAGTATTGGATTTTTCAATATTTAAAGATAGGCAATGGAAAGATTTAGAACTGACTTAATGAATCACATGATCATGTTAGAAGCATGCGATGATTGAATTGAATTGATTTAATTTATCAAGGATAAAGAATTTACCCCATCAGTGTCACCGGTTGCCGGGACGCTGATCTTCATAATGACTGCGCATTAAAATTATCTGAATCTGGAATTGACTTTGTGGTTGCATCAGAGTCCTTGAAGCAAGTGATTCCAATGGGGAGAAAAGGACTTTGTTTTTCAAAATATATATCACGGATCGTGTCACAAAACTTCAACTACTTTGTCTTGCGTGTAAATCCTTAACTATTCATGAACGTATGAAGCAACTCACCTACCTGAAAAAGAATACACTTAAATGGTGGGATGTCGAAGCTCCTAAGCTTGAGTCTCCAAACGATGTAATTGCCAGACCTATCGCTGCAGCACGATGCGATGGAGACAAAGTTTTTCTTTTTTATGATGTAACACCTCTACTGCGAGCAGGCTTGTCATTACATTATATTGATCCCATTGCTAAAAAATTATTCGGAAACAGTCCGTTCAAACCTCCCATCCCAATAGGCCATGAGTGTGTTGCAGAAATTGTTTCGTGCGGAGAAGATGTAAAAAAATTTAAGATTGGTGATATGGTAATTGTGCCTTGGGCGATTTCTTGTGGCAGTTGCTCCCACTGTCTATCAGGTCTCACCACAAAGTGTACAGATGCTGGAGACACATTGATTTCTGGTTTTGGATTTGGTGAGTCACTGGGCTCCTGGGGAGGAATGGTTAGTGATTTAATTCGTGTACCTTTTACCGACAACATGTTAGTGAATGTACCCAAGAACATTGATCCTGTATCACTTGCAAGTGCCAGCGACAATATACCCGATGGCTGGAGAACCGTTGCTCCACAGCTAAAGAAAAATCCTGGCGCACCTGTTTTAGTATTGGGTGGTTCAGCGGCCAGTGTAGGTTTATACGCTGCCGGAATTGCTGTTGCGCTAGGTTCTTCTCAAGTTGATTATATTGACTACGTTCCAGCCAGATTAGACATTGCTAAATCGTTAGGAGCAAATCCAATTCAAATACCAGAAAAAAAAAGAAGCAAATGGTACAGAAATAATGCTCCTGAAATAAGTGGACGATATCCAATCGTTGCTGATTGTTGCATGAACGAAGATGGATTAAGGTTTGGAATTCGTTCACTTGCACCAGGTGGCATTTGTACCAGCGTAGGTTACTATTTTAAAAAAGGAACCTCTTTACCTATGATGCAGATGTATGCCAACGACTCTACCTTTCATACCGGAATATCACATCCAAGAGCCAGTCTTCCTGATGTGCTGAGTTTAATTGAATCCAAAAAGTTTCAGCCTGAAAAAATTACTACTCTGTTGGCAAAATGGGAGGATGCTGCTGAGGCATTTTTAGAACGAACGACTAAAGTTGTTGTTTATCGACCTTCAATTTTCGGAAATGCTAATGATCAATAACTTTCACTTCTATTTCTTATAAGAGACTCCCAAGAGCAGGACTATCATTCCGTTCATGACGAATATAGATTTTCAATAGACTTCCGGCCAACCTGAAGAAATTGATTTAATAAAACTTTTTTGCGCACGAAACTAAGATGTTGTGTAAAAATTAAAACGAAGGAGGACTTCATTTTAATTTTTACACAACATCTTTCTTCCGGTAGATTTTAAAAATCGATACTGATAACCGACTTTCAAATGGAAGTTACTTCCTTAATTTACTCTCAACAATAAAATAAACTTAGTTAAAAACACGTCTGTTAAAAACTGCACCTGAACTAAGTCCAACACAAGGACTAAGCATCTCAGTAAAGTTTCTCTGGTACACGATATTAAGTTTCGCACGAGTACAGGAGAACATCCAGTCGAACTTGGACTTGAAAAATAAAATTATTTTACGAAAATAGAACTGGCATTGGCATGACTGGAACTGTCGGTAAGGTTAACGGTTTCTCCATTCTTCCAGTACGTGGCTACATAATATGAATTTTTCGGTTCGGAGCCCGCAACATACACATCTTTGTCAATCACAAAAATAGAACCGATCCCACCACCACCGTTGCTGGAAGTAAGGGTTACGGCCACTCCATTTTTCCAGTACTTAGATTCCATCATATTTCCATCATAGGCATAGCCAGCGATGTACACATCACTGCCCGCTACAAATATTGAAGTAGCAGAATATCCATCACTCAAGCCAACGTCTTCTCCATTTTTCCAGTATTTGGCCACGTAATTTTCGTCTTCATCGTATTCTCCTCCCACCACATGCACATCGCTACCGGCCACAAAAATAGAGTTGGCAACCAGTCCACTGAGGGGTACTGCCGTTCCGTTCTTCCAATATTTCGCCACCGATTTCGTACCGTCAGATTCTTTTCCTGCAACATACACATCAGCGCCCACCACGAAAATGGAGTTAGCACTAGCGGGTTTTGTGCCGTCAGTAAGATCTACCGCTGTACCATTCTTCCAGTATTTGGCTACCTTGCCTTCACCACCGGCTACATATACATCACTGCCTGCTACAAAAATTGACGCGACATATGCATCGTTTGTGCCGTCAGTAAGCTCTACCACCGTACCATTCTTCCAATATTTGCCTACTGTATTACTGCCGTTCGATTCATTACCTGCCACATACATATCATCGTCTATCACGACAATAGAAGTTGCGGATGCCTTATGAGTGCCATCAGTAAGATCAATTGGGGTTCCATTCTTCCAGTACTTGGCCACATCATTTTCTCCGTTGTATTCCTGACCGGCAACATATACATCTCTCTGGATGGATGGCGTTGCGTCATCTTTACTGCATGATGCCAATGTGGCAAGCGTAACCATTGCTGTTGTAAAAGTAAAAAATGAAAAGATGTTTCTTGCTTTGAGTTTGTTCATCTGAAAATAGTCTTCGGTTAAATTTAAATTTTCCCCTCTCGTAATTAGAGGTTTGACTCAATAATACAAAAAGCTTTAACATTTTTGATATTTTTTAGCTTCGCTTGGGTACATGTTTCCTGACGATTAGGCCCACGAAAATCCAGTACTCCGATGCAGCTGCGGAAGTTTTGAGGCTGTGTAAAAACTAAAAATGGTAGAAAATTCGTATAGGCAGACTTTCCCCTAAGCCGCCATCTGTCTAGCGCGGAAGTTTCTTCTGTGCATCTTACTAATTTAATAAGATAAAAAATCTAAAAATGGAAGTTACTTCCATACATCAATCTTAATTGCAACTGAACTCAACGGAGAATCACCTTGCTAAATTCCTGCACTGAAACTAAGTTCCAGCCGTAGATCTTTCATCATACTAAGATTTATTTAGCGCACGAAACTAAGTTTCGTGCGAGTATAACCGAACATTCGCGCGAGCTGGGGCGAGAACAATGGAAGATCCGCGCCAGATGGGGCACCCAGTTGAAAATTATATTCCACCGATTACCTTCGGGATGACTAATAATCCAATTTTTTCGGTTCCCTCATTTATATCCAACTGTAAGGTAAGGTTGTCAAATTTCCAGAACCTACCTTTCCATGTTCCTTTTTCGATTTCGTCATTCTCCTCTGGCCACCTGTACCAACTCTTAAATTCAAAATCAGACCCAAAGAGAGCAATTGCCTTGTTAATAACCCCCTCATACTCTCTATAAAAATTGAAATATGAATAATTCTTTGTTGAACGGTATAAGTATACTAAGTCTTGATTATCTTCCTTCATACTATCAATTCTATTGAAGTATCCCAAATACTGATGGTATGGCTTAATGGTCGTAGTGTGT
Source organism: Chryseolinea sp. (assembly GCA_039930485.1). GTDB lineage: Bacteria > Bacteroidota > Bacteroidia > Cytophagales > Cyclobacteriaceae > Chryseolinea. The sequence goes on along the minus strand of JBDTTT010000075.1, from coordinate 19,592 downwards.
CTGTTGTACTTGATTGATGGCTTAGAATTAATGACTATTCCGTTTCTTAAGTCATTGTCAAGCAGTTTAAAAAAACTATCAAGATCACATTCAATACTCTTAGAAAGTAAATTAAAGGATCTTATAAATTCATCAACATGAAATATTTTTGTTCTTATATCAAGAAGTCTGTATAAAGCTCTACTCTTTTTCAAAAAACCTAGGTCATCAGATACGACATAGTCACAAAATGCTCCATAGTAACTATGGTAGCTGTCATTTATCACATTCCTGAATTTGACATTCTTAGATGGTTCTTTGCTTATACCCAAGACGTCTAACGTAAAATATGCATTGAGAAAGAAATCGTAATCTGTGACTTCTTTGTTTCCATTAGGATTTAAATTGCCATTAACATATTCGGTAAAAGATTTTTTAAGGACCGAATTCTTGAGGTCATCATTAAAGTCAATTGTATCAAAATCAACTACGAATTTTCCATTATTAATATGTTGGTCTACAACATTTCTTAATCCCTTGTAAACTGATTTATCTTCCTCCATTGATTTTAACGACTCCATAAAATACTCTGTCCATTCCATTAACGTCATTGATGACTTACCTATTGGTAGCATCTTACCAAGCGGACCCTTAAGTTCATCTGATAATTCAGATAAATTAGAAAAACCAAAATCAAATTTCTGATTTGTGAATATTTCTTTAGCCCTTGTGATCTGCTCCCGTTGTTCTTCAGTTGCGCTGTCTAAATCTAAATCATCAAATAAGTTATTAAATGAAATCGGGTCATCATCTTCTTCCTCAATATCTTTGAATACTTCCTTTGGCGTGGCTAAATAGCAAGAGGTCTTCTTTGCTACCGCATTATATGATATGTAATTATCTCCTACGAGTGTCTCGATAAATTCTAGTTCTTTATACTTGATTTCTGTTTTATCATTCTTCAAATCCAGTAAATGCCCACGTGAATAACAATACAGAAAATTTTGTTTGTTGTTATATAATTCAACTAAGAAATTTTGATAAACAGGGTCATTGTCCTTAAATAAGAAACTAAATATTTGCTTGTCGAAATAGATTCTTTCCAACTGAATTTTATTTAGAGATAACTGTCCGGTTTTGATGGAAACTTGAAAATAATCAAACCACTGTTCTTATTGATATCAAAAGTAAGATACGTATACTGGCGCATATATTTATGCCGAATTTGTTCAAGAAGGTAATTAAGTATTTACAATTCACCAATATCAATTAACTTTCGTGAATGGATTTTAATCACGATACGTTCCTCAACAACCTCGCACAAACCACAGACTCTCCCTATCTCATTTCCATCGAGCGGGCTGAAGGAATTTATCTGTATTCGCCCGAGGGGAAACGGTATACGGATATGATCTCGGGTATCGGGGTGAGCAATGTGGGGCATCGGCATCCGCATGTGTTGCGCGCCATAAAAGAGCAGCTCGATAAACATTTGCATGTGATGGTGTATGGGGAGTATGTTCAGTCTACTCCCAATCAACTCGCGAAGAAGCTTACTTCACTCCTTCCGAAAAGTCTGAACTGTTGTTACTTCGTGAATTCGGGAACGGAAGCCAATGAGGGCGCCTTGAAATTAGCCAAACGCTTTACAGGAAGAACGGGAATGATTGCGTGTCGCAAGTCCTATCACGGCAGTACACATGGTTCGATGTCGGTGTCGGGCAATGAAGTGAAGAAGCAGGCATTTCGTCCGTTGCTGCCGGATGTCAGTTTCATTACGTTCAACAACGAAGACGATCTTCAATACATTACTAAGAACACGGCCTGCGTGATTATCGAAACCATCCAGGGTGATGCAGGTGTGCGCGTACCGAGTCATGCGTACCTGAAAGCACTGCGAAAGAAATGTACAGATACCGGAACGCTTCTCATTTTCGATGAGATCCAATGCGGCATGGGCCGAACGGGTACCTTGTTTGCCTTCGAGCAATTTGATGTAGTGCCGGATATTCTCACCATCGCGAAAGCGTTTGGTGGCGGTCTTCCCATCGGTGCGTTTATCGCAGATAAAAAAATCATGGAGGTTCTCACACACAACCCGATGCTGGGGCACATTACTACCTTTGGCGGAAACCCGGTGTGTTGTGCCGCTGCACTGGCCACGTTGGAAGTGATTGAAGAAGAAAAGTTGCTGGCAAAGGTGGAAGCGAAAGGTAAACTGATTGAAAGTTTACTGAAGCATCCTTCCATTAAAGAGATCAGGCGATTCGGTTTGATGTTCGCCATCGATTTTGATTCGGCTGATATTGTGGCCCGCATTGTAAACCATGCAAAAGAAGATGGTGTGATTTGTTATTGGTTTTTATCGCATCCTAATAGTTTTCGCATTGCTCCTCCCCTTACCATTACGGAAGATGAGATCAAGGAAGCATGTGCAATTATTTTGAAAGCAATAAATATGTCGGTAGGTTGAGAGTTGCCGGTTACCAGTTACCGGTAACTGGTAACCGGCAACTGGATTTCTACAATAATTTTGAAAGCAATAGATAAATAGACAATTTGAGGCATGTCAGGAATTAAGAAAACTTTCGATCTACTGGATTATTCATACAAGATACTGGTGGTGATCGCGCTGCTCATTGTCTTGTGCATTTTCGCTGCGGATATTATTATACCGATTTGCTTTTCGGGTATCTTCGCCATTGTGATGTTGCCTGCAGTAAAATTTCTGGAGCGCAAGCTGCCAACCGCACTGGCCATTTCGCTCGTGCTGATTTTTACGCTTAGTATTTTTGGATTGTTCATCTGGCTGATCGTGAGTCAGATTACCAGTCTGATAGCAGATCTTCCTGACCTCCAGGCCAAATTCGATTTGCTGGAAGAAAACGTGACTACGTTTTTGAGAAATTATGTTGGCCTCAACAAAGCGGAACGCACACAGTTTTTTAAATCGGGCATTACAAACTTAAGTGGTTATGCCACGGAATTGTTAGCGTCTACTACCAATATCATATCGCTCATTGTCCAGATTCCGATTTACATTTTCCTGTTCCTGGTGTATCGCGATCGGTTCAAGGCATTCTTCGAAAGCATGTTGCCGTCACAAGAAGAATTTACCTGGAAGAAAGAAGTAGAGAAAGTAATTCAGGGCTATATCTCGGGATTGCTTTTAGTGACGCTCATTATTGCTACGCTCAACACGATTGGTCTCGCGATCTTAGGAATTGAACATGCTATTTTCTTCGGCATGTTATCGGGTGTACTCACCATCATTCCCTATATCGGCATTTTCATTGGTGCTACCTTACCCGTTCTGATGGCATTAATAACGAAAGACAGCGTCTGGTATGCCGGTGGTGTGATCGCTATTTTCTCAACCGTACAATTTCTGGAAGGTAATTTTATTACACCGCGCATCACAGGATCGAAGGTCAGTATCAATGCTCTTGCTGCGATTGTTGCGTTGTTGATTGGCGGAAAGATTCTCGGCATTGCCGGAATGATTTTGGCGATACCGGCTTTGGGTGTTTTGAAGATCTTATTATCACAAACTCACTATCTCAAACATTTTGTGATTCTGATTGAAGATAGTCCGCTGATTAAAAAAGTGGAGTCTGAAATAATAACCGCTAAGGTTGAAGAAGAGATTAAGGAAGAAAAGAAATGATTTGTGATGAGTGACTAGTGACGCCTACCCATTGCGCTTAAGCCTCACCCCATTTACTATTGTGCTAAGTCGCAAATTTGTGCTCCCCTCTCCCGCGGAGAGGGGGAATCCGGTCTGTGATAACGTAGGCTCAAAAATAGGGTGAGACTTTACATCACAAATCAGTTCTCCTACTTCCTGATTCTCCACTCAGAAGGATACAAATTATTCATTCGATTATCCAAAACATTCGCCCATCCTAACGGAGTACCATTATACTGAATGAGCGCAAAACCTTTTTTCTCTCCGTTTACTTCCAACGTTTCTTTTCTGAGATATTGTAAGGCTTGAGGAAGTTCAACATCCAATACATTAAAGTGATCCTTGTTCAATTCGATTGACAACGCCAATGCATGTTCGGGAATAAGTTTCTCGTGCTTCACCGTTGCCATGGAAGTTCCGGCAGAGATGAGATAAAGGTTCTTCGCCAGGAATTCAATTTCAAAGTTCTTGCTCTTTGGAAAGAATTGAACCTGGTCGTTTCGGATGATGAAGGTTTTATCCTCTGGTGTATGTACCCACTGACTGAGTTGGTCGATGATCTTTTTCGATGGTGCAGTAAATGAATTTTTATAATTCATTCTACTTTCACCTCCATTTGTCTTGCGCATTACCGACAGGAAGAATCCTTCGCCCTTTACTTTATGTGGGAAGAAACGATAACCCATGACATTATCTTTCTCGGTCTGCTCGACATTCCATGATGGATCGAGTTTGAGAGAAATGAATTCAACTCCTTGTTCCTCTTTTAGCCACGCAAGGTTTTCTTCGTTCTCTGCTTCGTTGTAGGTACAGGTGGAATAAATTAAAATACCACCTTGCTTTAGCGCGGGCCATACATCACTTAAAATTCTGCGCTGGCGTTTTGAACAGAGTGCTACGTTGTCAGGCGACCATTCGGTCATGGCGTTGGGATCTTTACGAAAAAGTCCTTCACCTGAACACGGAGCATCGACTACCATCACATCAAAGAAATTTTTTAATCGCTCGAAGTCGTGAGGATCATTGCTGGTGACAACGGCATTTGCATATCCCCACTTCTGAATATTTTCAGAAAGTATGTTAGCGCGTGTACGAATCACTTCATTCGAAACCAACAAGCTTTCTTTGTTCATCAAACTCAACAAATGCGTTGACTTCCCTCCTGGTGCTGCACAAAGATCCAATACATTCAATGCTTTTGTCTGATCGACTGCCTGAAGAAACGCCTGCTCTACAAACATGGAGCTGGCTTCCTGCACGTAATAACTTCCTCCGTGAAAAGTAGGATCGAGTGTGAAGGATGGTCGCTCTTTCAAATAATATCCGCTTTTACACCATGGGATTTTCTCTGTATATATATGAGGAAATCCTTTGGCTTCGTTGATGCGTAAGCTGGTCGGTGAGTTTGTTGTTAATGAATCGAGGATTTGTTGCCAGTCGTTGGGGCGCTGACCTTGAAGTTGATTAGAGAAAGCTTCCGGAATGCTCACCATTAGAAATTGTGATGCTTTTCGTTGTATGCCATGATCTTCATAAGATTATCAATCATGTGTTCGTATTCTTTCTTACCCAGCAAATCCTGATACTCCTGTGTTAAAGCCTGAACGCAATATCGCGCTTTAATGACAAAACGTTTTCCTTTTTCGGTTAATGAAATAATGGTGCTTCGCTTATCCGCAGCATCGGTCTTCGTTTCGATATATCCCTTTTGCAATAAGTCTTTCACCACTTTACTCATGGCTTGCTTGCTGATCTTGGCGATGGCAGCCAACTCATTATTATTTGTTCCTTCCGGTTTGATGTTCATGATGAGGGGCATGTGGGCCATACTGAAGTCTGAATACCCATGACTGGAGAGCTCATCTGTGGTCCACGCTTCAAACTGGCGCCTTAGATAACTGAGAACCTTTCCCCAGCTTCGTACCTTGATGTGTTCCGTTTCCCGCAGGATAATGTCCAATTCCGCTTTCTTCATGGGGCAAAACTACAACAAAACTTAACAAAAATAAAATAGTCAACAAAGTTGACAATTTAGTCAACCCGGTTTACTTTTGTCCCACAAACCAAAAAATGGACATGGAAAACACAGAACCCTCCAAAAAGAAAAACCCCCTCATCTTTGTGATGTTGGGTATTGCCGTTATAGCAGCATTCTTCGGAATTAAATCATGGCTTCACAATATGAAAGTGGAATCTACCGACAATGCACAGATCGAATCCCGCTCCGTGCCGGTCATTTCGAGAGTAGCCGGATATGTTGATTCACTCGGTGTTGACGATTACGAAGCTGTGAAAGAAGGTGAGCTCTTGATAAAGATTGACGATCAGGAATATAAAATTGCAGTGACGCAAGCACAGGCGGATCTTATGAGTGCACAAGCCGACATGACCAATGCACATGCTGCCTATAATAATAGTATAGCCAACAAAAAGGTTGCTTCCGCAAATGCAGCTGTTCAACAAACCAGATTAACAAAGGCGAAGAATGATTTAGATCGCGATGAAGCCCTGCAAAAAGAAGGAGCCGTTACGCAAAAACAAGTAGACGACAGTCGCTCTGCATATGATGGAGCGAATAAACAATACACTGCCAACGCAGAGCAAATTAATTTGGCAAGCACACAGGTCGCCATTGCTGAAGCGCAGTTGCAAAAAATTAAAGCACTGATTGAAACACGTAAGGCTATTCTTGATCAGGCACAGTTGAAATTGAGCTATTGCCACATTATTGCACCAATCAGCGGAAAAATTGGTAGAAGAACAATTGAAAAAGGACAATTCATCCAGGCAGGTGCCCCACTTTTCTCTGTTGTGAATGATGAGACTTATTGGATCATTGCCAATTTTAAAGAAACTCAATTAGAAAAAATGACAGAAGGTCAGGAAGTGAGCATCAAGTTAGATGGTTATCCTGATGTTGATCTCACAGGTAAGGTAACTTCATTCAGTCAGGCAACCGGTTCAAAGTTTGCGTTGCTTCCGGCCGATAATGCTACTGGAAACTTTGTGAAAGTAACGCAGCGTGTTCCGGTAAAAATTGAAATCATCAATCCGGAAAAATACAAGACTATTCTTCGTGCAGGCCTTAGTGTAAAAGTTGAAGTAAGCGTAAAGTAATATGGCGCTAAAAGGTTTTGCAAGAGTAATCATCGTATTGACTACGATATCAGCAGCCATAATGGAGCTGATCGATACCTCTATTGTAAACGTTGCGTTGGCGCAGATCAGTGGAAACTTAGGCGCAACAATAGAAGATGCATCGTGGGTCATCACTGCTTATGCCATTGCGAACGTGATCATCATTCCACTCACCGGTTTCTTCGCTCGTCTTTTTGGAAGAAAGCGTTATTACATTGCTTCTATCATTCTCTTTACGATCGCATCATACATGTGCGGTCAGTCGAGCAGTTTGTTGATGCTGGTGATTTGGCGATTCGTTCAAGGTATTGGTGGTGGTGCACTTCTCTCTACTTCTCAGGGAATTTTGTTTGATGCCTTCGAACCAGCGAAGCGCCCTATGGCAGCTGGTATGTTTGGTATGGGCATCGTATTGGGACCAACCATTGGTCCAATACTGGGCGGTTTAATTGTCGATAACTATTCATGGCCTTTAATTTTTGATATCAACATTCCCTTTGGACTTGTCGCTACATTATTGGCTTTACAATTTGTTCCGGATGATACAGAAGAACAATTAAACAATCGCAAAAATGTAGTGATCGATTATATTGGAATTGCATTTCTGGCCATTGGCGTGGGAAGTCTTCAATATGTTTTAGAGAAAGGTCACTCAGAAGATTGGTTTGAAGATTCAAGCATTCTGATTTTATCGATCGTAGCAGCATTTACACTCATCGCGTTTGTTTACCGGCAACTTACCAGCGATCATCCTCTGATTGATTTGAAGGTAATGCGAAATCGAAATCTGGTAGCGAGTAATCTCTTAACCTTTGTGGTTGGCTTCGGATTGTTTGGTTCTGTTTTTATATTTCCAGTTCTTGTTCAACGTGTGTTGGGCTACACTCCTACTGATGCTGGTTTTGGTTTAGTGCCCAGCGCTTTGGTCGCCATATTCATTATGCCTGTCATTGGAAAAACACTGGGATCGGGAACACCTCCATTGGTATATGTTATTATTGGATTCATTTCCTTCATTCTTCATGGATATACATCTGCGTTAGCTGATCCAAATGCCGGGCTCGCTTACTTCGTTATTCCACAAATACTCAGAGGAGTTGGAACAGCGTGTTTAATGGTGCCCTTAATTAATCAGGCCGTTGTGGGACTTACACCACAGGAATTACCTTCCGGTATTGCACTTACCAATATGCTTCGACAACTCGGTGGAGCTTTTGGTATAGCCATTATGAATACCTATGTAGCACAACGCTATGTACTTCATCGCACAGATCTGGTAAGTAATCTTCAAGTATTTGATCCACAAACAGCGGAACGTCTGGCCGCTTATCAGGCTGGCGCTATTAGTAAAGGAATTGATCCCACCACCGCTACAAATGTGAGTTATAAAATTCTTGATCTCGCTGTGAGCAAACAAGGATTTCTCATGGCATACCTGGATGGTTTTAAACTGATCAGCCTGTTTTTCCTGATTACCATTCCACTCATGTTCATGTTGAAAACAAAAAAGGTAGACAAAGCGACTATTCAAAAAATTGCAGAAGAAAGTCATTAATCATATTCATATGAAAAAGATACTATATACACTATCGTTGCTACTGATTGTTCAATTCAGTCAGGCACAGGTAAACAATGAGTTAAAAACATGGATTCAACAATCCTTCACTCATTTTCCTAAACTAAAGGAGCTGGAGAAAACCTCTGAGTTAGGAGAAATACGAATTGATGTAGCACAAAGCAATTATTTGCCGAACATCAACGGAACGGCTTCCTACTCATATGTAAATCCGGTCAGTCAGAAAACCTTTGGTGCACCCGGAGCTGAATCTCTATTACAGTTTCAACCATACAATAATTACAATTTTAATGTAGGATTGAATCAGGTACTTTGGGATTTTGGAAAGACGCAGGCGCAAATTGAAAAAGCTAAAACAGAATTATTGATCACAAAGCAGAATACTGAGGTAGCTAAATTACAATTGGCAACACAAGTAACATCGATTTACTACTCGATAATTTATTTGAAAAAATCAATCGAGCTTCAGGATTCAGTAATTGGATTCTATAATCAGAACAAAAAAATCATTGAAGGAAAAATAAAACAAGGTGATGGCCTTCAGGTCGACTTATCCAATATCGAAAGCAACATCAGTCAGGAAAAGAACAGAAGGTTGGAGTTTCAGCGTCAGCTAGACAGACAAGCGGCATTGCTTGCTTATACAACCGGTCTAAACACTCAACCTACTTCAACTGATTTAAATTTTCCAATTGCATTAACGGCTTCACCAACCACAATAAACAATCCAGAGCTTTTAGTTGCCGGACAGAAAATTACAAGTGCACAGTCTGATCAAAAACTGGCTTTGCAAAACCGACTTCCTACCTTAAACTTTCAGGCTGGTGCTGGTTTCAAAAATGGTTATCAGCCTGAGATGGATAAAATCAGATTTAATTACTTAGCTGGTGTTTCGTTGTCCGTTCCTATTTTTCAAGGTCATCGCATTCAACAAAATATAATTTTAACCCGCAAAACTGTTGAGTTGAATGAGCTTTCAAAAAGCAATCTTGAATCATCGTTACAGAAAGATTTGGAATCGGTGAATGCAGATCTGATTGCCTATCACGAACAAATTATTAATTCTCAAGCACAAATTGATGCCGCCAGAGAAGCGCTTCGCTTAACCCAGGTTCGATACACAAGAGGTGTTTCAACTTACCTTGATTTGATCTTTGCGTCCACAAACATGCAACGCGGTTTGCTAAACCAATGGCAATTTGAATATCAGCAATGCCTTGCAAAAGCAGAGCTTGCTCGTCTTGAAGGCAGAAAGTTTTGGGAGGAATAATCACGACCTCTAGTGTAAGGAATGAAAAGCCATTAAATTTAGGTCTCGAAATCGAGACCTAAATTTTTTTTGCATGATCAAGTCCAACAATCCCAAACTTAAAAGCTGGGTAGAAATCCCAAAGGATTCTGATTTCCCCATTCAAAACCTTCCTTTCGGGATTTTTAAAACGGAATACTTGACACCCGTTGCAGGTGTTGCCATTGGCGATTATGTATTGGATTTGGTTTACCTCCATGAACACGGATATTTCTTTGGTCTGGACTTACCTCAGGGAATTTTCAATCAACGATACCTCAACGATTTTTTTGCGCTTGGAAAAAGAAAAGTGAGTGAAGTACGCGAACGTGTTTCTGAACTCCTTCAACATGACAACAACGAGATTCGATTAAATATTGGAGCAAGAGAAATTTCCCTGGTGCCAATGGGCGAAGTGCAAATGCTCACTCCGGTTCGAATACCCAACTACACTGATTTTTACAGTAGTGAGGAACATGCAACCAATGTAGGCTCCATGTTCCGCGATCCAAAGAACGCACTACTTCCAAACTGGAAACATTTGCCGGTTGGATATCATGGACGCGCTTCATCCATTGTCGTTTCAGGAACAAACATTCAGCGACCTCGTGGGCAAGTGAAGCCAGCGGATTCAGAGCTTCCGGTTTTTTGTCCATCGAATAAGCTGGACTTTGAATTAGAAGTTGCTTTCATCACGTGTAAAGAAACCAAACTTGGCGAGTCCATTCACACCGCTGATGCTGAGGATTTTATTATCGGATTTGTATTGTTTAATGATTGGTCAGCTCGCGACATTCAGCAATGGGAATATGTACCACTTGGTCCTTTCCTTGGAAAGAATTTTGGATCGACCATGTCACCCTGGATTGTGACCATGGATGCACTTGAACCTTTTCGTGTAGATGGTCCTGAACAAAATCCGCATGTTCTACCCTACCTTTCCTATGGCGGTCCTAAGAATTTTGATATCATGCTGGAAGTTCTGCTTCAACCGGAGCGTTCAACTGAAATGGTTGTGTGCCGATCAAATTTCAAATACATGTATTGGAATGTCAATCAGCAACTCGTACATCATACGATCAACGGATGTAATATCGAAGTAGGAGATTTATATGCATCGGGTACCATTAGCGGACCGTCTCCCGGTTCGTATGGATCGTTACTTGAACTTTCGTGGAATGGACAAAAGTCATTGCATATGAATGATGGAAGCGAACGTACGTTCTTGAATGATGGTGACACCGTCATCATTCGTGGTCACGCTGAAAAAGATGGAGTCCGCATTGGGTTTGGAGAATGTAAAGGAAAAATATTGCCGGCACATTAGTATCTTCGCCCGCACAATTTTAATTCAACCACCAATTGAAGAAATATCTTGTCCTTTGCCTTCTTGCGATGGCAGTCAGTGCTCGTGCGCAAGAAAAAGTTCATCATCAGACACTTTATTGGATATACTACACCAATCAATTGTATTTCAAACCGAATCTGTATTGGGTCAATAATGTTGACAACCGGAGGTTTATGAATCCTGATCAGGAGAATCAATTCATCTGCCATTCGCGACTTCATTATAAAAAAGGGAAATGGGATTTTGGCGCTGGGCTAACCCTATCCTCTATCTATACACAGATTCCTGAAAATGGATCGAGCCATATTGCTACGGAACTCCGACCCGTAATCGAGACCAGTCATGAAACGCCTATTGGAAAAGTATCCTTACAAAATCGCGTGCGACTTGACAATCGATTCTTAGAAACCAGTACGCAAGAAAGTGTTCTGGATACTTCTATATATGTATTGCGTTTTCGATATCGCCTTCAGGCCAGGATGCCGCTCGTAAAAGATAAAGATAACAACACCGTTCTTCAGCTGCGGGTGTCGGATGAGATTATGCTGAATCATAAAGAAAATCTTTTTGATCAAAATCGAATCAACGTAACGATCGATTACATCCTAAACAAGAACTTCACATTCGAATTAGGATACATCTACATCTATCAGCAGCGATACAGTAAGGATGAGTTTTATTCTCGCAATACAATTCGTTTCGGCCTGCAGCATAAAATAATGCTAAAGTCGAAAAAAGAATAGCTACTCCTGGCTGACACCGCCCTCCTTTTCTTTCCTCACTTCATCCACAATTCGTTTCCCGCGCGTTCCGGCAAAACGTTTCCAGAAACTTTCGCGCTCAACAATCGAAACAAAATCTTTTACATATACATCGGTAGTATCAATAGTCGGTAGTGGATGATCCGTCAATGAAATCTTATCGAAAACAACCGGAATGGATTGAACATCCGGGCAAAATTTCTTTATAAAACTTCTGAGCATGACAGACTGAAATGGATCAGTCGCCAATGCAATTTTTTTAAAGCCCATCGACTTGGCCATCTTCCATGAGTAATAAACATTCTCTGTGCTGTGTTCTGCTTTTGATTCAGAAAAAGTATGATCAGTGGGAATTCCAAGCGAGTCTGCAATTACCTTCATGGCAACCGCTTCAATGAAAGGAGAATAGACAGCAGACCCGGAGAAGATAATGTTCTTTGTGTAACCACTATCATAAAGATGCTTCGCCCACAAAATCCTCATTTGCATCACGGAAGAAACTGCTTTCGGTTCATAGGGCACTCCGGGAACAATAATGACATCATACGGCTTTTCCTTCTTCGCTTTTTCGTACGATTTATTTGCATATCTCGAAAAGCTGCAATGCGTTAAGAGACCTGTTAAAATCAGGAACGTAAAAGTATATCCCAGTATTTTTAGAAATTTCTTTAATCGAGAATTCATCGAGATGTATTAAAAGTAGTCTGAATTGAATAACAAGAGAAGAATGTTTTAGTTATGTCAAATTTAGTTTCCATCCATCATCATATTTGACAATTCCATCGTCTACCAACTCGCGAACGGCATCCACGAAAAGTTCATGGTCGCGGGGTGCAATTTCATCTTCTAATTGCTCTACGGTAATGGATTTCTTTCTAACGACAGTCAGTATTTCCTTTTTGACATCATCAAACCCTTCGCCACTTTCTGATTTTCTTTTATTGATGCAAACATCACAAATGCCACAGGTCTTAAATGTATCCTCGTTAAAATAATCCTGTATCATTTGCATGCGGCACCGATGATCGCTTGTTACATACGAGATCATTGCATTCATCTTATCTTCGATCAATTGCTTTCGTTCTGCTAGTCGTTTATAATTCAGCGGAAGCTGAGCAGCATCTTGCCTGGCCAAAACAAATGTAACCTGAGGTTTATCCTTTACGGGTTGATATTCAATAACACCCAGTTCCTGCAAATGAAGTAACGACTTTATTAACTCGTTGTACTTCATTTTCATTGCCTTCGCAAGATCCGTTTCAGAAACGATTAAGAATCCTGCAAACAGTTCACCACCATACAAACGCAACAGCATTTTGATCAACGGATCAAACGCTTTGTTCGCCACCTGGAACTGATAAAGGGCGCCTTTGTCAAAACAAATCCGGAGTTGAGAAGGTCGATAGAAACTCTCATTGAAAAGGATCAATCCTTCTTCTTCAAGCTTGCGAAGTGCAGCATATACTTCTGGTGAGTGATAATTAAAACGTTCACAAAACGTCTGTAATTCAAAATCATAACTCTCCCCTTCACTACTGCCCACAGCAAGCTGAAAATAATTAGCCAATGATTGGTAAATCAATTTTAAAAATGCAGGCTCCGGTTGCGATTGTTCAACCTTCCGTTTCAAATTAACAACGTCCGCATCCTGATAAAGAATAGCTGCATAAGACCGCAAACCATCACGGCCCGCGCGACCCGCTTCCTGATAATACGACTCAAGATTCTCTGGTAAATCGAGATGAACTACCGTGCGTACATCAGGCTTATCGATACCCATACCAAAAGCATTCGTGGCAACCATGATGCGTACCTTGTTATGAATCCATTCATCTTGTCGCCTCGCGCGATCATTAAAATCAAGACCTGCATGATAGAAGGAAGCACTTATATTATTCTTAATTAAAAAAGTAGCAACCTCTTGTGTGCCTTTGCGGGATCGCACATAAACAATGGCTGAGCCCTTTACCTTTTGAAGAATCTCCAATACTTTTCTCTCTTTGTTCTCTGCCTTACGCACAACGAATGAGAGATTCTCGCGAGCAAACGATTTTTGAAAAACAGAATAACCTTTTCGGAAAGAGAGTTTATCAATAATGTCATTGCTCACCAGATTGGTGGCTGTTGCTGTTAATGCTATAACAGGAATCGTTGGCATTACTTCTCGTAACAAACTAATCTGCAAATACGGTGGTCTGAAATCATAGCCCCATTGCGAAATACAATGTGCTTCATCAACAGCAATCAGATTTACCTTCATCTGTTTTACCCGAACGGTGAAGAGTTCGGTTTGAAGTCGTTCTGGTGATACATACAGAAACTTAATGTTTCCATAAATACAGTTGTTAAGTAAGATATCAATCTCTTGCCGGGACATACCTGCATGAATGGCAATAGCTTCAATGTTTCGTTTCTTTAGTTGCCCTACCTGATCTTTCATCAAAGCGATAAGAGGCGTAACAACAATGCAAAGGCCCTCCATTATCAAAGCGGGTACCTGAAAGCAAATCGATTTTCCGCCACCTGTTGGAAGCAATGCTAACGTATCTTTTCCTGATAAAACAGATGCAATAATATCTTCCTGCATCGGTCTGAACTGACCGTGCCTCCAATACTGCTGTAAAATGTTAAGTGGTGTTTCCACAAAAGCTAATATAAAGGGAAATGTCGGGATGCATGTTTTTATTCTGGCGAATCCAGAATAAAAACATTGGATTAATATGAATAAGCAACCCTGCTATTTTCTTTTAAAAACTATATCCGTTTGCTGAACCTGAATAACGTGGTTAAATAACTCTTTTAGATAATGATACTCTGTTGATGTGAAAATGGTCTTAGAAATCTGAAGAGAATGATTCATTGTAAACCGATTGCCAAGTTGCTGAACATCATAAATGTATTTCCCTCCATTGTTTGGCAATGCCAGGGCCACTTTTTGTGGAAGCTCATCAACCTCAAAATTCTCAGGAAAGGTTAGTGAGAATATCAGTACTTGATCAAGAGGTGCACCAAAATCTACCGGATACGAACGTTCTGATGATTTAAAAGGGTTCTTTTCCCATCGATCAATAAGAAACGGATTGAACAAAAACGAATTTGCATTTAGATCATCAAATGCTTCGATCACCACGTCAAACTTCAGTACTAGTGGCTTTGTAAGATTGTCTACATTCTGAAATTCGAAACCCTTGATTGTAATAGAATGCATCCTTTTTTGCAGATCATCAATAAATTCTTTCTCACTGGAAAATGTACTCAGTTTACTGCGTTGACTTGCTGCTTTGTAACCCATGTAAGTATAGTGAATCGTTCCGGTCATAACACCAGTTTGATCTAATGTTAAACTGATCACAGAGAGTGACTTCTCTTTTTCAGTCGGTTTAATGTCGAACCAATACGATTCTTTACTTCCAAATACTCTACCTTTTCCATTCAAACAACGTTCAGGCAAGAGGCCAAAGGAAACAAAGTCATCAGTAGCATCCAGCAGATATACTTTATCACCAATATTCAATTTGGCAACAACATAATTGAAGTCACTCAATATAGGGAACAGCTCCGTAACCAAACCGTTTTCCCGGGTTGAAAGAAGCATGGGTTCAACATCCAATCCAGCATAGTTAAGGGCGGCTACCAATGAGAGGTTGATATCGCCAACATTTCCAATTTTAGTATCAAACGCTTTCTTAATTCCAAACTCGCTATAAAATCCATATACATCGTTCCATCGATACCAATAGCGTATGAAATCATAAATTTTTCTAGCTTTCGTTAAAGGATCTGTTTCTCCAAGTATCAATTGATCAACCGTACCATCAACAATATCTTTACCTCTCTTAATCTGGATACCAAACTTATTCTCAGTCTTTAAATCCTTCTCAGCATCTTTCCACTCCTTTGTAATCTTATTTTTCCTTCCGTCAAAATAATCAATTTCCGAAAGTTCAAAATTGATAGAAGAGATGAAGTTCGAACTGGCCGTCATGTACTCTTCCTCTACAAAAGCAGGTATATCTTTTATTCCCCACATGGAACGGCTACAATCTGCTTTCATTCCGCCTCCAGGAGTAAAGCAATCCTTAACCAATTCACTTTCATTAGTTGATAATTCTAAAAAACCCTTTAAAGAAATATTATAGAGATAATTACCAGGAATCGTTGCCCAATACTCGCTGGATACCTTAGGGATGTCGCTTTGAAAATTCCAGGTTCTGAAATTATAAATAAAGGGAGATTCTAAAATGTATTTTACTTCAATAACACTTCCTACCCGCACATTGGGAATTGCAAATTTCTGAAGGTTCCAGAACTTGCTACGCTCTTCTTTGAAAATGTTTTTGGTATCCAATTTCATTTCCTTCATTGACCCATTTTCAACATTAAAGGAAGATGCTTCCACGCGAATTATCTTTTCTTCGCGCCCATTACTTTTCTGCAGAGGAATTTCAAAATCACCCTGGGCTACCCCCGACTGCTTAAGGATTTTTATTTTGGCGTGATACTCAAAAAGTAAATTGTTGTCATTACTGTTGTCAATATAGGCTTCGCCAAATTCATTGAGCACAACCGCTACTGCAGCAGTATCTTTATCATATTTTTTTATATCCAAGTCACGATAGGTCACTTTACCGAATGGAAAACCATGGTCCTGTGATAGTGCTGAAAATGAAATGCAAAGGGCAATGCATATTAAAACGTGCTTCATAAAACGAATTTCTAAACTAACGGCAAGATAAAAGATGAAGGTCATTGAGCAATACCTTAATCCAATTTTTAAAAACTAGTGGCGTATTAAACTCACAACTGGATTACTATGCAAGAAAAGAAAGAAATGAACTAAATGGATGTATCTGTTTGCACTTCCTTGGATTTGATTTCTTTTTCCAATGAATACAATTGCTGGTTAAGCAAGTCAATCCGAACCAGTAAATTCAATACCAAAGCATCTTTCACTTTTTCACTCGGACTTGCATTCATTTGTTCTTTCAGCACCATATACATGGCTTCCAATTGTTGAAAATCATGCGTGAAACCGTTCAAGCCTTCGTTCTTTTTAAAATCATTAATGAGCTTCACTTTATTCGAAATCTGTTGAGTATAGAAACTCTCCACATCGTTAAATTCTTTGGATGAAACGGAAGCAACCTTACTAACTGGTTCATTTTTTGGAATGATCAAATAAACAGACAAGGCAAAGAAAATAATAGCTGCCGCACGCCAAAGCGCTATAGAATTAAAAAGACTTTTATTTCCAAAAGAAAGGGATGCACTAATGTTTCTCCACGCCTTTTCTGAAGGCTCCATGTCGTCAAACGCGTTTCGGTTCTGACGAATAAATTCTTCCATCTTGTCTTTCATACTTTCCCTGTTAAAAGTTCTCTCAATTTTGATTTAGCACGATTCAATTGTGACTTAGACGTAGACTCGCTAATTCCCATAATCTCTCCAATCTCCTGATGATCGTAGCCTTCCAATAAATATAATGAAAGCACAGAACGATATCCATCTGGTAACTGCTCAATGCTTTTCTTTACTCGTTCAACTGTTAATCCATCTCCATACTCTATGGGAGTCTCTTCTTCTGCAACATCCCATCGGTCATCATCAGGAATGGGTTCGAATTTCTTACGATGAAGTGCGTTAATTGATTTATTAACGACAATCCTTTTTATCCATGCACCAAAAGTAGCATCGGCCCGATAGCTTTCAAGATTGCGAAAGGCGCTGATAAAGGATTCTTGTAAAACATCGGTAGCATCGTCTTCATTGCCCACAATTCTAAACGCTACATTATACATACCTTTCGAATAAAGCTTGTACAACCGATAATGAGCATCCTGATCACCCATTTTACATCGGGTGATAAGTTCATTGTGAATGCCGATTAATTGTTGATCCAATCGATTTTAAACTATCCTTTGGATAGACAAGGTAGGAATAAAAGGGTTGCATGAATGACACACTAAAGGCAAAGAAATGGTCGGGTCAATTGATCTTTTAACAATAAAGAAAAGAATGCTTCTGAAGTCTATTGATGCTTGAAAACAAAATCCACTGTAACCTCCACCTGCTCTGCAATATTCTGCCACATCAATTGAGGTATCGCAATTTTATAATCTTCAAGCTTTGCGATAAATTTCGCTTTGAATAACAATCGGTCGCCTTGTTTCTCTATCGTGCCTGGTACCTCTACATCTTTTGTCTGTCCATGAATGGTTAATTTACCTTTGGCAACAGCTTGTTGTATCTGATTTGAATTTAAATCAAATCCCGTAACCGTGCCCTGAAAAGTTGACTTCGGATATTTGTCTGATTCCATGTACTTCTCATTAAAGTGTTCTTGCATCAAAGATTTGGCAAATTGAAATTCTTTAATGGAGATTGAGAACGCGATATCGCCTGTTGAAGCATTGAAGATACCTGCCACCTTCTCATTCTTCGCTGCAATGTCTTCTATGGTGGCGTGAGAAAAGAACGAGGCCGAGCCCTTTTCTACACTATACTTTTGACTTATTGCCTCAGTGATAAGTAAACTAAAAACCACCAGATAGTAGAACTTCATAAGTTGAGGATCAAGTAGATGAATATTGAGACCAAGACATAAAACTAATTTCAGCGGTTGCCATTTGCTAATAAATATGGACTATCCGAACAAAGAAAATCCCCCGAAGTCCTGGACCACGGGGGATTTTCATTGTCTATAGTTGGCTTTAATCTGTAACAAACGTAATCGATTGCTGTAAAACCCTAACCAAGGAATCGTTTACCTGAAAATACAAGGGGTGAGTGGGCAATAGGCAGGTTAGATTGAAAACGCAAGTGGCTAAAAAGTGAAAATCCCCCAAAGTACTCGACTAAGGGGGATTTTCATGTCTATAGTTGGCTTTAATCTGTTTCAAATATAAAATAAAAAAATGTCAAAACAACCGATTGCGTATTTTTTGTTACGAAAATGTGAATTTTCTTAATTAGTGCTTTATGCTGTCTTTTTGCAGTGAATCAGACTTTAAGTAGATCTCCTTGAGTCGCTCTTTTAATTGGGGCTTTGAGCCCGGAAAGGTTGTGCGCTTACTGATATCGTAGCTTGCATAAAAGAGTACAACAAAAAAAATGATCGCTCCTAATACGAAAAGCCGCTTTGACTTGCTCATAGAACCTGACTAAATAAATTCGATCATCTTATCTGCGAGTTTTACGTTATCCGAAAGAAGCTCATAGAACTGATCTTTATTGAATTTCAGAATCACTACCTCAGTCTTTGGAATAAGTAAATTGGTGTTTACAAAATTAGGTAAAGCCAACATCTCACCAACAAATTGTCCTTCTGAAAATTCGCCTACTCGTTCCCCGCGCTGGTACAAGTCTACTGTTCCATTCACCAAAACGTAAAAATTATTATTCGATTTTTCATCTAAGGTAAGCGACTCTCCTACTTTCAATCTTAGTTCTTCACAAATATCGGCCAAATAAGAAAGTGTAATTCCCGGCACGCTTTCAAATACTTCTATCTGTTGAAAGAACTGTACTTTACCGAATTTAGTCATTCGTTTAGACTGGATGATCAATATATCAAGATCTCTGCGGGTACCTTCTTTAAGCCGCTTTGTGTTTTGAGTGTAGACTTCTTCACTAATTTGGTACAACGCCCAGGCTGAAACCTCGCGAATCAAACTATCTGGATTAAAAAGCTGTGCGATCAGATCCAATTTAAAATCTTCAATACGCAGTTTGCCAATCTGATAGAGTACACATGCTTTTGTCCAACGGTTGGATTGTGTAAAATCCCGATTAATCATGAACTTCAATACTAACTT
>JBDTTT010000074.1:0-27180 GCA_039930485.1 Chryseolinea sp. | reverse complement strand
ACTTTATGAAGTAGAGGCAGGCGATTTGAACAATGACGGCAAAGTCGATGTAGTGGGATATGGTGATTTTGCAGGTAATGCGATTTCCTTTCGGAATACACATACCAGCGGAAACATCAGTCTTTCATCTCTTCTTGCAGATGATACCATAACGAGTGTGCCGTACCCACGACTGTTCGATTTAGATGGTGATGGTTTAATGGATATGATCACCGCAAGCGGATCGTGTCGCAACGTTAGCGTAGGCAGTGAAATCAAGTTTAATACATACGCTTACATTAGTCCGGGAGGATATTTTTATAACGACTTCGCTGACTTTAACAACGATGGAAAAATCGATATCGTAGGTATCAACACAACGAATGTATCGGTAAACGAAAACAGAACCACTACCGGAGACTTCATCACCACCATTCCCTTTGCAACCTTCAGCGACTCCTATTACTTTACTAAACCTGCTTCTGGCGGGGCAACGGTTGCTGCAGATTTTGATAATGATGGTTTAATGGATTTTGCAGTCAGCAACCCAGGAAGCAACAATGTTTCAGTCTGGAAAAACAATGGAGCATACCGGATTTCCATAACGCAGTTCACTGCTCAACCTAATATTGCAGTCGGCAACAATCCTGATAGAATTTACAAAGGTGATTTTGATGTTGATGGTAAAGTTGATCTTATGCTTTATTATGGAACAGGCACATCATCAACATTGATCAGTGTACTGCACAATGAAAGTACTGTTGGTAATATTGTATTTACGCGTTTTGATTTTACCATTCCCGCACTGGCTACCATTGCTCACGTTAGTGATCTCGATGGCGATGGCAAACCGGATATTTTAATTACAAGCGAAACAACGGATCAATTCTTTATTCTGAAAAATACATCCACTGCAGGAGTAATCAATGCCTCATCTTTCGCTGCGCCCTTTATCATGGCTGTAAATAATCCTCGTGGAATAACAACGGCTGATCTTAATCTTGATGGGAAACCAGACATTGTTATTACCAGCGCGCCAAACTCACTATTGGTTTTTGAAAATCTTATACCGACAGGTCCTTCCATCACCATCAATCCTCAGCCCTCATCAACTGCGGTTTGTTCAGGAACAAATACTTCCTTTTCGTTGACAGCTACCGGAACCACTAATCTTATCTATCAATGGCAAAAATTTGATGGATCTGTTTTCAATGCCATAACAAACACAGGAGGGTATTCCGGAACAACAACGGCAACACTCTCCATCAACACCACTGGAAATTTTGGCGCAGGAGATTATCGCTGCATGGTCTCAGGTGATGGAGCGAGTGCTGTGTTTTCAGCAACGGTAACTCTAACCCTTACTACCAGTACTACAGTTGCAGAGATAACAGTCAATGGAAATACCTTGACTGCGTCACCTGGAGATAGCTATCAATGGTATCAAAATGGCGATGAAGTTTCAGGAGCCACGAATCAATCTTACGAATTGAATATATTGGAATACGGGATGTATGTTGTTGATGTAACAGATAATGGATGCACATCAACATCCTTACCCTTTGAATATCTGATTACCGGGCTTGAGAATTTTGGCAGTGAGTTAAAAGTATATCCCAACCCAATCGATAAAGATCTTTTAGTGGAGTTTGAACCACCATACAATTTGATTGTTGTTGATATCACCGGAAAAATAGTGCATCAGGTAAACGTGAAAACAAAATCAATCCGAATTGATTTATCGGCTTTATCGAAAGGAATGTATTTGCTCCGGATACAAAATGATGATGCGACACATTATTTTAGAATTGCAAAAGAATAAAAAGATTGGCTTGTAAGTAACCACAACACTATGTTAACCAACTGAATCATCTATAATTTCATATATAGTGTGTGGTACGTTTTAATCCAAATCTACTCTGGAAGAAATTATTTTCCGTGTTAAATTTGATACTGTATTATTCCAATCAAGAATATTTTTTGACATGTCCGAGTTATTGAACAAAATATCGAATTTTAATTTTGCAGTGTTAATTATCTCTTTGTTTTGCGAAGATAAATTGACTTTTATTTTCGATAGCTGTCTTTCTTTACTTATGAAAAATCCATGCTCTTTTGTTTCAAATGTCCATAAGGTTGTTTTTGAATTTATGATAAGTTGAGCAAGTATTTGTTTACTTGGATTAGTGAAACCACCATCTTGTATAAGTATTGAATTTATTAAGTGTTTTATTGAGCTTTTTAAATATGCTTTTTGTGGTGACCGAATTATAGAATCAAGGATTTTTGATTCTAACCATGGTAGCACGACTTCATCTTCATTATCGTATTTGCTGGTAATTTCATATTCAGAAAATCTCCAAATAATCAGATTAAACAAAATTCTTTTTTCAGGCTTAATCAGCTTGAAGTCGATTATTTTTTTTTGATATAAATCAAGAAAGGTGTTAGTAATGCTATTAACAGCGATGTCCTCCCACGGATTACCAATAGTATATGAATTTACATTAAAAGAATTTTTTGGGAGTCCCCCAACAGAAAAAAAACTTACTGGTATTTCTATATTATGATCCATGTGCATACAACATCTCTGTGTTTGACATTAGTGTCTTTTATTTGCTTTTTAGCCAGAGGGGTCTGAACCCTTGTCAAAATAACACACAAATGTTCTTACCCCTAAAATCATGTTAATCGAAGCTATTTCAAAATCACAAGCCCGGTTTCTCATAGAATCTTTTGCCTCGCTAAGGCTTGATACACCTGCCGAATTACCCTCTGGCGCAAGCGTCCCGCTTGTGTCTTAAAGTATCAAGCGTCCGCTTGGCTCTAAAGTTTTTTGATTTAACAAGCGAGACGCTTGCATTGGAATAGACACAAGCGAGACGCTTGCGCCAGATGAGAAGATTAAAGTCATCAATAACTCATTAACTTTACTAGGTTCAACATCATCCAGGTCATGAGGTCAACTTCACGAAAGTACATATTGGTTGTAACTTTAATGCTGGCTTGCATCAACCTCAGCGCGCAAATTACAAGCACCTTTAACGCTAATGCGGAAGGTTGGACAACTCCCAACGATGCTGATGGCACTATAGCCTACTCTGCAACTGGAGGAAACCCAGGCGGCTTTGTTTTTGGAACACCCTTTTTTTTCAACTTGGGTGCAGGAACAATATATGTTCCATTCTACTTTGTTGCCCCCGGAACGTACCTGGGTAACCGAAGCGCCTATTACAATGGAACGCTACAATACGATATACAACAAAGCTCTACAAGTGCTCCGAATCAATATGCAGAAGTAATCATTGCCAACAGTCTAGGAATTACTTTGTATTACTTCCCTACGGTTCCGAATCAACCAGCAGTTGCACCGACCTGGACCACTTTTTCTGTAACACTGAATAATACACTCGGTTTTTGGAAAACAACGAACAGTCCTACTGGACTAGCCGCAACAGAGGCTCAAGTGCAGAATGTTCTCACTAGCCTTGCAGACCTCGAGTTGAGAGGTCTTTACCGCGATGCAAACACGACCAACCGATTGGACAATGTCTCGTTTCGACAACCCATTGTTATCAATACACAACCATCATCCGCTGCTACCTGTACTGGTCCAACTTTGATTTTGACTACGCTTGGTACAAATAATCCAACCATCAGTTATCAATGGCAACGGGAAACAAGTCCCGCGGTGTGGAGTGATGTAACGAACACAGGTGGGTATAGTGGTGCAACAACAGCGTCACTTTCAATTAACACCACTGGTAACTTTGGTGCCGGAAATTATCGTTGTCTGATTTCAGGAACTGCAGTAAATGATGCTATCACAAATACAGCAGTAATAACAGTCAATCCTTTACCTACTGCACCTACTACAACTGGCAATGCGGCTTGTGGTTCTTCAGCAGTTACACTCAATGCTGCTGGTGGCACTGCAGGACAATTTCGGTGGTACACAGTACCAACAGGCGGAACAGCAATTGCAGGACAAACTAACAATACTTACACAACACCTGTAATCGCTATTACCACAACCTATTATGTAGCGATCAACAATGGAACGTGTCAAAGTACAAGGACTCCGGTTATTGCCACTATTAATACACCACCTGCCGCACCAACGGCAACTGGAAATTCTGCTTGTGGTTCTTCAGCAATTACACTCAATGCCGCTGGTGGTTCTGCAGGACAATACCGGTGGTACAGTGTGCCAACAGGCGGAACAGCAATTGCCGGGCAAACCAACAACACCTACACAACACCCGTGATCACTATTACGACAACCTATTATGTAGCGGTCAACAACGGAACGTGTCAAGGAGCGAGGACTCCGGTTGTTGCTACCGTTAATACTCCTCCTGCCGGACCAACGGCCACTGGAAATTCTGCTTGTGGTTCTTCAGCAATCACACTTAATGCCGCAGGTGGTACTGCGGGACAATACCGATGGTACACCGTGCCAACAGGCGGAGCAGCAATTGCTGGACAAACCAGTAACGCTTATACAACAGCGGTGATCGCTATTACTACAACCTATTATGTTAGCATCAATAATGGAACGTGTGAAAGCACAAGAACTTCGGTTGTTGCCACCATTGATGTCGTTGATGCAACCATAACACAAGTTGATAATACATTGACGGCAAGCACAGGCAGCTCTTATCAATGGTTTTTATTCGGACAACCCATTTCTCAAGCAACGAACCAAACTCTGGAAATCGATTTATACGAAACGGCTATTTATACTGTTGAAGTCACAGAAGGAAATTGTACTTCCTTGTCTGGTGAGTTTATTTATTTGATTACTGAAATAGAGAAAGAAAAGGCCAGAATAAAATTGTATCCAAATCCAATACTTGAAGAACTCACTGTAGAGGGGCTACCCAATCTGAGTTATACCATTTCTATAATCGATATGTTGGGAAGAGAACGGATAGGAGTTTCAAATAATGGTAGCAGCAAACAAATTATCTCTTTTAAAGATCTTCAGTCGGGTTCTTATATTCTTCTGCTTCAGTCTGCTCAATCCAAAAGGTATTTTAAAATAGTTAAGCAATAGTATACTCTTTCTCTATCTAACGATCAGCTTAGCACAACGAAATTTATAAAGTCCCTCATTCGTTTACGCTTCCGCAGTGTGCTCACTTTCATTTTTCATTTTGATGATCAATCCTAACCCTTTTCGGGATGACCTTACCGTGAACCTGGCAGATCAAGCAGAAGAAATTGAAATAATAGATGTTTTAGAAAAAGTCATCATTGAAAAACCTGCTGAAAAGGGCGTCAATACATTAGAAACGGGTTCGTTAGCCAGCGGCATGTATTACCTGTTGATTAAATCACATGATCATGTGGTAGTTTTTAAAATCCAGAAGTCATACTTTAGAAGTATGAAAACCCTCTTGTTAAAATTCGCTCTAGTCCTCTTCCTCTTTAGTGAAATATCGTGTGGAGAAGATATACCTGATTGCCCCAATAAATTGTGCATACTTTCCGGTGGCTGGGCATTAGTCGAAGCCTATGCCGATGGCGTAAAAGAAAGTCAGGATCTTAGCAAGTACAGGCTTATACTCACTTCACCTACGCCTGCTACAGCTACCACCTCTATATTTGATCGTGTTCAACCCAGCGGAGCTTCAGATAATGGAACATGGGAATTACAAGATCTTGACAAAACACTTGTCTTGACTTCCGAGAATGATCCAGCCAATCCTGAACACTGGATTATTGAAAGTTTCACTCCACGTCAACTCGTTCTTGTGTTGAATCGTGATACCAGTATTAAAGATGGACCCAGTACAATCAAGTTTGTTCTTGAACCTTTTTAAACCCATTAGCATGAAAACAAAAATACTCTCTATACTAATCCTTACGATTATCTCTGTTACCTCCACTTCTTTCGCACAGAACTGGTATATCGGTTTTACAGCAGGACCAACATTTTCAAATTACAAAACTAAGACTCCCTGGAAAGAAGTTTCCAATATTGGGTATGTCGTGGGTGCCACTGCTTATAAACAAACCAGCGCAAATTTCGGAATGACTTTTGGTTTACAGTTTATCAAGAAAGGATACAATCATGTTATCTGTAATTCCATCACTGATAAACTAGACGCTTCCTATCTTGAAATTCCAATCATGGCAGACTATACGTTTATTGTCCCCTCTCTTAAAAATTTCAAAGCGCACATCAACCTCGGGCTTTACTCAGCCTACTGGCTCAGTGGAAAATATAAAATGGAAGGCTTTGATCAATCTACTGAAGATTTTGATTTTAAAAAGAGTGGTGCGTCACGCTTCGACATTGGTCCCAGTGGTGGTGGAAAAATTGAATACTTATTAAAAAATGGAAGTCTTATGCTCGACTTCCGTTACGAACTCGGACTCATTGATCTTCAAAAGAAAGTGAACGACAATACCAGCAATACAAATCATGCATGGGTAATTGGTGTTACTTACATGAAACTTTTAGGAAAAAAATAGTAATCGAAGCATAATCGTCTCACTGAAAAAACAATGATGTCCTGATTCGGATAGCAAATCAAAATGCTATTTGAGACCATTCATCAAAAGAGGATTACACTTACTCTCATTTCCTTTATCATCTTATCCATCCTACAAAGTTCAGAGAGCTAAGCAAGTTTTCATTTTTTGAGCTGAAAAACCCGTTTTGCAGAATGATTCAATGAACGTCCAATGTTTAATGAAATCACTATCTGATCAGAGTATAACACTAAGTTCAGCCTCATTACCAATCAAAAAAATCTACATTACTGATAGATCGGAATGTCACAGAGGTCACTATCTTTAGTGTGACTATGTTCATGTAACACCCTTACCCATTACACAATGAACCCTTATAAAAAAATAATTCTCAGCTTTCTTATTCTTTCTGCGTCTGTTGTTCAAGCTCAAAAAAAATTTACTACAAACCAGGGAGTAATGAGTTTTACGTCCAACGCCAAATTGGAAGTAATCAAAGCCTCTTCTGATAAAATTCAGGGTATCATCGATCCTTCAAACCGACAGTTCGCATTCCTGGTAAAAATAAAATCATTTGAAGGTTTCAACTCCGAGCTTCAGCGGGAGCATTTCAATGAGAAGTACATGGAGACCGAGAAATATTATGACGCCACATTTACCGGAACAATCATTGAGGAAATAGATTTCACAAAAGATGGTACCTATGATGTGCGCGCGAAAGGTAATCTAACCATCCATGGCAAAAAACAACCTCGCATTATTCCAGGTAAAATAACCATTGACAAAGGAACGCTTCGGATTGATTGTACCTTCACTGTTCCATTGGCGGATCACGACATTAAGGTTCCACAAATCGTTACCGAAAAAATTGCCACAGAAATATTTGTTAAGCTAAATGTATTGATGGTACAAAAGTAAATCAGCTTTTATTGAACTTCTTTACTAATGCGCTATCAACCATTTCAAAATAGCGCTACACAAAATATTAATAGAAGTCAAAGTGATTAAATAGTCCTTCTTAAAACGAACTCATTAACAAATTCTTATATGTATAAACAAATCAAAAAACTACCTGTCATTTTATTTTGCCTCACTTTGTTGGCTTGTAATTCCAACAAAGAGACTGCTGTTATTCGACCGGATGTTAAACCTCCTGTTGCAGAAAAGAAGCCTTTCGAAATTCTTGCAAAGCACGGACACAAGCGTATTGATGATTACTACTGGTTGAAGAATCGTGAAGATTCTGCAGTGATACAATATCTCAAGGCAGAGAACATCTATCGCGATACCATGTTAGCACACACCAAAACTCTTCAAGAAAAACTCTTCGCAGAAATGAAAGGACGCATCAAAGAAAAAGATGAATCTGTGCCTTATAAACTTGACGATTACTTTTACTACACACGCTACGAAGATGGAGCAGAGTATCCTGTTTTCTGTCGCAAGAAAGGATCATTAGAAAACCCGGAAGAAATTATTGCAAACGGAAACGAACTGGGCAAAGGACATGAATACTTTAGTTTCTTCGCAGAGACCAGTCCTAATCACAACATTGCAGCCCTTGTGATGGATACAGTAGGAAGACGTTTTTATACTGTCAAGTTTAAAGATATGCTCACCGGAAAAATGCTGACTGACAGAATTGGCGGAACCACCGGAAACTTAGAATGGGCCAACGATAATAAAACGGTTTTGTACGGCAAGCAAGATCCGAAGACGTTACGAGGCAATCAGATTTTTAAACATACCCTTGGTGCTGATCCATCCACCGATGTATTGGTATTCGAAGAAAAAGATGAAACACTCTCCTGTGGCATAGGTAAAACCCGATCTAAAAAATATTTTATCATAAGCTCTGGCCGAACCGATGCTTCTGTAAGTTATTCTCTTGAAGCCGACAAGGCAACAGGTAAACCTGCCATTATAGAACCTCTGAAAGAAAATGTTGACTATAGCGTTGATCACTTCAATGGTAAATTTTATATACGCACCAATCTTGATGCAAAGAATTACCGTTTGGTAGAAGCACCAGTTGCTACACCAGGCAAAGCGAATTGGAAAGATGTTGTTCCCAATCGTGAAAAAATATTCTTAGAAGGCTACGAAATCTTTAAAGACTACTTAGCTCTGGAAGAATCAAGCGAAGGATTAAATAAAATCCGTCTTATCAAATGGGCCGATAATTCAGAACATACAGTAGATTTTGGAGAGCCTGCTTACCTTGCCGGTATTGGTAACAATCCGGATGTTAATTCAAACACGATTCGGTACAATTATCAATCGATGACAACACCTCCTTCTACGTTTGATTATGAAATGACAACGCATGAGAAGAAATTATTAAAGCAACGTGAAGTGCTTGGTGGTTTTGATCCTGCTTTGTATCAGACCGAACGTGTAATGGCGAAAGCGCGTGATGGCGTCAATGTTCCCGTATCCATTGTCTACCGAAAAGACAAATTCAAAAAAGACGGTACGAATCCATGTTTTCAATATGCGTATGGATCTTATGGTTCAAGCATGCCAGCTTTCTTTAGTTCAACACGCTTGAGTTTACTGGATCGCGGATTTGTTTATGCTCTCGCTCACATTCGTGGCGGACAAGAAATGGGTGGACAATGGTATGAAGATGGAAAGATGCTGAAGAAGAAAAACACCTTCACCGATTTTATTGACGTCTCTAAATTCCTGGTTGAAAATAAATACTCTGCTTCTGACAAACTTTTTGCTAATGGTGGAAGTGCGGGTGGTTTATTGATGGGTGCTATCACCAACATGGCACCTGAACTATACAAAGGTATTATTGCCGATGTTCCCTTTGTTGATGTGATGACTACGATGATGGATGAAACTATCCCGCTCACAACGTTTGAATGGAAAGAATGGGGCAATCCGAACATCAAAGAAGAATATGAATACATGCTTTCATATTCACCGTATGATAATGTGGAGAAGAAAGCATACCCGAATCTTTTGGTAACAACTGGTCTTCATGACAGTCAGGTGCAATATTGGGAACCTGCAAAATGGGTTGCCAAACTTCGCGATATGAAAACCGATAACAACCTCCTCATCTTAAGTACTAATATGGATGCAGGACACGGTGGTGCATCCGGAAGATTTCAATCGTTGAAAGAAGATGCGCTAATGTATGCCTTTGTCTTTGATTTGATTGGAATAAAAGAATAGACAAGATTCAAGGTTTAAGGTTCCATGTTCCGGGCTGTTGACGGAACATGGAACCTTTAAATATTATACTTAACAACTAGTCTTAGAATTTAAAATATCGATGATGTTAAGGCGATATCAGAATTTTTCCATGCCTTGGCAAAACGTTTAGCTGTGGCAGCCATTTCTGATTTTTTACCCAGCTTCGATTGACATTGTATCAACCCCGATAAAGACCAACCGTTTTCAGGATTCTTCTTTAAATCTTCCAGGAAAATTTTTTCGGCCTCCTCGAACTTCCCTGCATTAATTAAAGCAGCACCTAAAAAATGTCGTGAAGGAATTTTCCAATCGGGTGGTTCATTGTAACGAAGATCTTCTTCTGACTTAATTGCCTCTCGCAAAGCCGATAATCCTTCCTCTACTTTATTCTGTTTCAGCAGAAGTTCTCCACGTAAAATATTCAGTGGTATTTTAACAATCTGCGAAGCGGGATTGAACGAAAAGTAAAATGATTCCAAGGTCCTTGACTTGCAAAGTGAATCGAGTTTTGCCAATTCTTCTGCTGCACTTTCTAAATTGTTGGTTCGAAGCGAAGCAAGTCCACGACCGAAGTGAAACATAATTTGCGAATAATGTAAGCTGGTATCAGGTTCAGGTAATGATAAAATATCATTCCATTTTCCAAACCGAACAAATGCCACAATGGGTTCGGCCAATAAATATTGTGACCATGGTGGATTTGATGTTGTAGCGGTACTTCCTTTATATGCAAGCTTCATTGCTGTTTGAATGCCCAGAGAACTTCTTCCTTCCATGTATGAACTAAAACTAATGAAGTCTACATTGTGTGGGTAGTAACTGAGCCTGTACATGCCATAGTTGGTAGAGCTTGCTAAATATTCCTCGTCCACTTTAGCAGCGCGTTGATTTAACTCAATGGATTTAGCATACTGACCCGTTCGTAAATAAATATGTGCAGGCATGTGTACAATATGTCCAGCGCCCGGCATTGCCGTTTCTAAAAATTGCGCACTTGCCAAAGCTAATTCGGGTGTAGAGGATCCCTCCACTAAATGAATATATAAATGATGAGCTCCTGGATGCTTGGGGAATGTTCTCAATGTAGATTCTAACAACATCTTCGCTTCTGAAGTAGCCGCCTTTGGTGATCCATCATTCTCCCAATAATCCCATGGCATGGTATTCATGATGGCATCTGCACATAATGATTGCGCCTCGGCATCTTTGGGATATTTTTTTGCCACCTGAATCATAGCCGTTGCATATGCTTGATTTAAAGAATCACGGCTCTCGTATACTTTACCGTTATATCGCGTTGCCATTGCATCTATCAAATCTTTTTCAACTTCTGATACATGGCCTTTTCTTACGATGGCTTTTTGGATAGACTCATACGCCATAAGCTCACGATCTTTCGGACTTACATCATTGAGATTAGGCCCATAGGCTAAAGCCAATCCCCAATATCCCATTGCAAATTCCGGATCGAGAACCGTGGCTTCGCGAAAAGATTGAATTGCCTCCCAATGATTGAAGGCGTACACAAGTCGAAGACCCTGCTCAAAAAATTCTTGTGCTTTTAAGGATGACGTAGAAACCGGGTAATGTAAATCTCCCAATCCAGGAAGGAGCTTTGCTTTAACATAGGTAGTGTCGTTCCAATCAAAAAAGTTTGAACCACACATGGTAATTGGAGCATTGATTGACTTGCTATAACGGATTGACTCGGCCTTTTCAAAAAAATTCCATGACGAGAAAAGCGCGGCTGAAATTATCAGGGTAAAGACGGATAGTCTTTTTGTGAATTTTGTCATGATGCAAGGATATTAAAGTTTTGAATTCCAACACCTCATCCACTCACCATGAAATTTACAAATTTGTTATTTCGGAAAGAAATCCGATTTACATACGATGTGCTATCTGTTTGTTGATCTTTGAAATTACTCCAGGACCTTCATAAATAAAACCAGTATAGAGTTGTATTAGGTCTGCACCTGCTTCAAGTTTTTCAAGGGCATCTTCTGAAGTCATAATTCCGCCCACACCAATGATTGGAAAACTCTTTCCTAGTTTTGAACGAAGGTATTTGATTACTTCAGTCGATCGTTTGGTTAGAGGTTTACCACTCAATCCTCCATTACCAATTTTTTCAATTTCAGATGAAGGTGTTTGCAAATCACTTCGTGATATAGTGGTGTTGGTTGCGATAACGCCATCGGTTGAAGTCTGAATTAAGATATCAACAATATCATCAAGTTGTGTTTGTGTAAGATCGGGTGCAATTTTTAAGAGTACAGGTTTATAAACCTTCCTGGCTTTGCTTAACTGAATGACATGGAGCATTAATTTTCTTAATGGTTCCTTTTCCTGCAGTTCGCGCAGACCTGGTGTATTGGGCGAACTCACATTGACTACAAAATAATCGACATGATCATAGAGCGCTTCAAAACATTGAGCATAATCATCGAATGCATTTTCATTGGGCGTAACTTTATTCTTCCCAATATTTCCACCCACGATTACATCCGATTTTCTTTTCTTCAATCGATCCACCGCAGCAAATGCTCCTTCATTATTAAAACCCATTCGATTGATCAACGCCTGATCACCCGGTAAACGAAACAAGCGAGGCTTATCATTTCCTGGTTGTGCCTTTGGTGTGAGTGTTCCAATTTCTATAAAACCAAAACCAAAACAGGCGAGTTCATCAATCAATCTGGCATCTTTATCAAAACCAGCAGCCAACCCAACTGGGTTTTTAAAGCGAAGGCCGAAAATTTCCTTTTCAAGTTTGGGATGCTGATACTGAAATATGGCCTTCAACAAAGATTGAAAGCCGGGTACTTTACCCTTAATCTGAAGAATGCGGAAAACAAGATGGTGTACTTTCTCTGGCCCGATTAAAAAGAGCAAAGGGCGGATCACGGTTTTATACATGCCGCAAAGATAGAAGTTCTGAAAAAATCAGCTACTTCTTTTTCTTTTTCAGTTTATTCGGAAATTTCCTAAACGATTTCAACACAATGGCTTCTAAAGCCCGAATGGAATCAACGATAGAAAGATCAACCTGACTTTCAGCCGACCATAACTCTCTTTTTGCGTGAATATCAACAACATCTAAAATCAAGAATCCTTGTCTGGAATTATGTGATAAGGATCGCGATTGATTTAAATCTGCTCCACTAGAAGCAGGTGTTCCTCCCATAGGACCTAAATATTCTGATTCTGTTTTATTGAATGCACCAGCTACATAACTCACGGCTAACTGGGCAGTGGAATCATCTACATACGTGTACCCCCGCAAGGTCATCTCCTCAATTACCTGTTTCTTTATTCCTTCGAATAGTTTTGTCTCATCAATTTTTTGTTCGTCTGGTGGTGTCATTTGCTCACCCTTCACAACCGTAAATGTGCTGTAGTTGGTTAAGTCAACACCAGAAGTGGTTTTGATCTTTTGGGCCTCGGCTATTCCAAAGAAAAAGGTCAAACCAACCAGATAAAAAAGTATTTTCTTCATCTCTCTAAGGTACAAATTATTCTACGATCGTGGATGAAATTCCTGTATTACCTGACGCAAATAATCACGATCCTGCGCGCAAGTCAGCTCCTCCTTCAATTAAATGTGTAGCGAATGAATGTCTGAAAGTATGCGGACTAATGGATTTATTGATACCTACTTTTATTGCCAGATTTTTAATGATGGTAAAAATCATCACTCGCGTGAGCTTTCGTCCTCCCCGATTTAAAAATGCATAGGTATCAAATCCTTTTTGCACAGGTTTGTGTGGCGGTTTCCCACGAATCTCATCGATGTAAATTTTTAAATATTTAAGTGCGTCTCTTCCAATGGGAACAAGTCGCTCTTTGTTTCCCTTACCTACCACACGCAGAAAGCCAATATCAAAATGTACATTGTTTAATTTCAGATCGACCAATTCACTAACGCGAAGGCCCGAACTGTAAAGCACTTCCAGCATCGCACGATTTCGGCCACCCTCGGCTGAAGAAAGATCAATGGCTTCGAAAAGTTTTTCAATCTCAACATAGCTCAATGTATCCGGGAGTTTTCTTCCAAGCTTGGGTCCTTCAATTAGTGCCGTAGGATCAATTTTGATCAGCTCCTCAATCAGTAAGTATTTATAAAATGCCTTAATACCCGATAATATCCGTGCCTGGCTATGAGCGCTCATTCCCAACTCATTTATATACTGAAGGAAATCTCCAAGATGGCTGGCCTTCACATTCAGTGGACTCATTTTTGAATTGTTCAAAAGCATATACTGATGAAGTAAGGAGACGTCATGCAAATAGGCTTCTATGGAGTTAGCAGAAAGTGATCGCTCCAACTTCAAATAGTTGGTGAATTGTTTGATATTCAGTTCCCAGTTCAATCTTTATGAATCAATCGTTCAATACAAAGGTGGTTAATATTTCCTTCTCCCAGGATTTGGTATTTGATTTTAAACATTCAGGTGCTTCGACCATGCATTAAAAGTTTTATCTTGCCAGTATGAAAATTCAAATCATTAACGGCCCTAACCTTAACCTTTTAGGCAAGCGTGAACCTTCTGTTTATGGAAACCAAAGCTTTGAAGATTTCTTCGTTACCTTAAAAAGTCGGTTTGCAAATATCGAACTTCACTACTATCAATCGAATGTAGAAGGTGAGATCATCAATAAGCTTCACGAAGTCGGTTTTAGTTTTGATGGTATTATCATAAATGCCGGAGCATACACGCATACATCTGTAGCCATTCACGATGCGATTGGTGCTATCAAAACTCCCGTTGCCGAAGTGCATATTTCCAATGTTTATGCCCGCGAAGAATTCAGACACAAAAGTTTAATCACTTCAAAATGCGTTGGCATGATCACTGGTTTTGGAATGGAGGGATATGCGATGGCTATCGACTTCCTTTCAAAGAAATAATTTCAATCATAATCACCGTCATGCATTATGATGAAATCAAATGAAACAGTACCCTTCAATGTAATTCCTTTACTCTACGAAATAGACAAGAAGTTCATGGAGTTGTTGATAGCGCTCACTCCGGAAGAGTGGCAAAAACAAACGGTTGCTAAACAATGGCAAGTAAAAGATGTAGTCGCTCATTTATTGGATGGTAATATTCGTATTCTGTCTATGCTGCGCGATGGCTATTCAGGAGAGAAACCCAATATACAATCCTATCAGGATTTAGTTGATTACCTAAACACACTCAATGCTGATTGGGTAAAGTCTATGAAAAGAGTAAGTCCTGAAATGCTGATTCTTTTACATCAGGCAACCGGAAAACTGTATTGCGATTATTACGCTTCTTTAAATCCATTTGATACTGCACCGTTTTCAGTTGCCTGGGCAGGCGAAAGTGAAAGCAAGAACTGGATGCATATTGCGAGAGATTACACTGAAAAATTTTTACACCAACAACAAATCAGAGATGCTGTAGGTAAACCTGGAATAATGACACAGGAATTTTTCTATCCTTTCATTGACATTTTTATGCTGGCATTGCCTTATACCTATCGGGACACCATTGCTGAGAACGGAACCATGATAAAACTAACTGTCATGAGTGATATTGGAGGTTCTTGGTTTTTGATGAGAGAAAATACCAGCTGGATCTTAAGTAAAGAAAACAATAGGACAGCAACTGCAGAAATCAGTATTGATCCAAACGATGCCTGGGTACTATTTTCCAAAAGCATCAGACCCGAGCACATTCGCCATAAAATAAATATAACAGGAAACGAAAAACTTGGCGAGATTGCACTTACAATGGTTTCCGTAATGGCCTAATCTAAATCGCAAATCACTAGTCACTAATCATACATCACAAATCCATGATCTCCTTCTATCCCGGCCCTTCCCGCGTTCACGATGAAATTCCAAAGTATGTAAAAGATGCATACAAGCTTGGGATCATGAGCATCAATCACCGCAGTGCCGGATTTGTAAAGATGTCGGAAAAAACAATTGGATTACTGAAAAAGAAACTGAACATTCCGAAGGACTTTACTATTTTCTATACATCATCCGCCACAGAGTGTTGGGAGATTATTGCACAATCGCTTATTACTGAAAAAAGCTATCACCTCTATAACGGAGCCTTCGGACAAAAATGGTATGACTATACAAAACGTTTACATCCAAAATCAGAAGGTATTGCATTTCAGGTGAATGATGTGCTCGATCCGTCTAACCTCATTTTCGAAAGCGGGAACAATGTAATCTGCATTACCCAAAACGAAACATCAAACGGAACGCAAGTCACCAACTCTATTATAAGACGCATCAAGAAAAACAATCCACAGCATCTTGTTGCCGTTGATGTCACATCATCCATGGGAGGAATTAAGCTGGATTTCAAAGCCGCTGATATCTGGTTTGCTTCCGTGCAAAAATGCTTTGGCCTTCCGGCAGGACTTGGATTAATGATTTGTTCGCCCCAGGCAATTTCCCGCTCAACTTCTATCGGTGAAAAGAATCATTATAACAGTCTGGTCTTTATGGCTGAGATGATGGCGAATTTTCAAACTCCCTTTACACCGAATGTACTCGGCATTTATTTATTGATGCGGGTTTTGGAAAACAGCAATTCAATTAAAGAGGTTGAACAAAAAACAATATCCCATTACAAAGATTGGATTGCCTTTCTATCCAAACAGAAAGGTATGTCGCATTTGGTAGATACAAAAGTGGTTCGCTCGTTTACCGTTGTCCCTGTAACATCAAGTCCTGAACTTATTCAAAAAATTAAAGAGAAAGCAAGACAAAATGGATTGCTGCTGGGTGAAGGCTATGGGCAATGGAAGAGCTCAACCTTCCGAATTGCCAATTTTCCCGCCCTAAAAACTAAAGAGATAGCTAAACTAAAAAGCTTCCTGAAGTCATTTTCCTAATGTTCTTTGTTAATTCTAACTCGATTCTAATCACCCTCTAAGGTTTCATCAATTTATTCATAGCATATTTATAGCAGACTCATGTTTACAATAGAGTCATTCGCGCACACCTTTTCTTGTTTCGATTGATTTCTGTTTTGATGGTGTGCATGGATTCTGTCACACGTTGAGATTACTTCTTTAAAAATTACCGTTGTCACAAGTACCCGTTCGTCTAGAAAAGATTAGAAGTTTTTGGTCGTGAATATAAAACTATGATGACCCAGATTTTCAAAATCGCGCTACTCATTTCCTTTGGGATTTTTATCCTTCCGAAGAAGTGGAAATATGCGTTCGGTCTTGTGCTTCATCTCATGGTCATTCTCGGCAGCGCTTCGTGGGCGTTAGATGTATTTACGAATGGAACAGTAACAATCGATCTGGGAGTTACTACCTGGAGCGGACCTATTGTATTGATTATTGATCCATTATCTGCATTCTTCAATCTCATCATTAATCTGATTTGTTTTTGCGGTATCATCTATGCCGGTGGATACCTAAAGCCCTACATGCCGAAGAAGCGATCTGTGTCTATTGCACTTCATCTCTTCAGTTTCTTATGGCTTCATGGTGCAATGATTCTGGTTACCTCTCTTCGCGATGGAATGGCTTTTCTATTGGCGTGGGAGTTAATGTCGCTCTTCTCTTTTATATTGGTAATTTTTGAGGCGCAACGTGAGTCTACTTTAAAGACTGGTATTAACTATCTCTTGCAAATGCATTTGAGCTTTGCGCTGATCATGCTGGGCTTCTTAATGGCATCTGCACAAACGGGAGAACTCAGCTTTGAGGGTGTTGCAAAATATTTTGAACAGGGTAACAATACATCTTTATTTCTTTTATTCTTCCTTGGCTTTGGTATCAAGGCCGGATTTATTCCACTGCACTCCTGGTTGCCACGCGCCCACCCTGCAGCACCATCACATGTATCGGGCGTAATGAGTGGTGTCATGATCAAAATGGGTATTTACGGAATCATTCGCGTGATTACTATGCTGCATCATGATTTAATGACGATTGGTATCATCGTATTAGTTGTTGGTTCAGTGTCCGGATTGCTGGGTGTGATTATGGCCATCATGCAACACGATCTAAAAAAATTACTTGCCTACCACAGTATTGAAAATATCGGCATCATTGGTATTGGTCTGGGCATCGGCCTGATTGGCAAAGCTTCTGGTGATGAGCAAATGATGTTACTCGGATTTGCAGGTGCTCTGCTGCACAATCTCAATCACGCATTATTTAAATCACTCTTATTCTTTACAGCAGGTAATATTTACTACGCAGTTCATACTATTAACATGGATCATTTGGGTGGGCTTGTCAAGAACATGCGTTTCACTTCCTATGCATTTTTAATTGGAGCATTGGCCATTAGCGGAATACCTCCTTTTAACGGTTTCATTTCTGAATTTCTGATTTACAACGGCATCGTTAATCACCTTTCAACCGCTGTGTTCTCTACTTTCCTTTTAGTTTTAGTTGCCCTTTTGTCACTCGTGCTCATTGGTGGGTTATGTGTCTTTTGTTTTACAAAGGCTTTTGGCATGAGCTTCTTAGGATCAAGGAGAATGGAGTACCCTGCTCCTGTTCAGGAAGTTCCTTCTATTATGTTGATTCCAGCCGGATTGCTTATTGCTGTCATTTTATCAATTGGGTTTCTTCCCTCGTTCTACGGAGGTGTGGTCATTAACATTCTGCAAAATTTCAACGCGCCTGTTTCTGCAAATATCTCCGATACAATAATTCACACGCTTGGCAACATTGGTCATGTCAATCTGATTTTTGTTTCCGTACTCATTGTTCTGTTTGGCATTCGGGCATGGCAACAATCAAAAGTGAAGCAAGCAAGTGGACCAACCTGGGGATGTGGTTACACGGCTGGCGATTTCAAACATCAGTATACACCAACATCGTATGCTGATAGTTTAAGGCAACTGGCTGATCCCATCATTGAATACAATAGACATTATACATCCTTCGATGAAAAAGAAATTTTTCCTCCTGCAAAAAAATTCCACACCGACAGCAAAGATTTAATCGAAGAAAAAACCATTTTAAGCTGGGTTCACCTCATTGTGAAGACATTGCCAAAAGCTGGTGTTGCTCAGTCGGGATTGATCAATCACTATCTGATCTATCCAATGCTCTTTTTAATTATCATCAGTCTACTTACGATCCTAAACTATCTCTAGTATGCTGTCACTGATACTGATATTGATCGCTTGCATCTACTTCCCGGGAGTAATCGTAAAAACAAAAGCCATTTTCAGTGGACGGAAAGGTCCTGGAATTTTGCAACCATGGTTCGATATTTTCCGACTACTTCGAAAAGGAAATGTTTACAGCACATCTTCCAGCTTTATCTTTCAAATATCAGCAACGATTTACCTGGCAACGGTATTCGTGGCTGCACTCTTCGTACCCTTCGAAGAAAACAATGCCATTCTTTCTTTCTCTGGTGATTTTGTATTCTTCGCTTACCTGCTCGGACTTGGACGATTTTTAATCATACTCAGTGCACTGGATGTATCCAGTGGTTTCGAAGGCATGGGCGCCAATCGCGAAGCATTTTATTCGATGTTGATGGAACCCGCATTTTTTATTTTACTCGGCTCGCTCGCGATGTTCACAGGTTATACCTCCTTCCACGATATTTTCATCAACCTGCATTACAATAATTATTTCTCCGCCATGATTGGCCTCATTGCAGGTTACGTCCTGGCAAATATTACACTCGTAGAAACCAGTCGCTTACCGATAGACGATCCACTTACGCACCTAGAACTTACTATGGTACACGAAGTGATGGTACTCGATCACAGCGGTTATGATCTTGGTATTATCAAAATCGCGAACAACCTGAAGTTTGTTTTGTTCAGCACACTGAGTGCAAACTGCCTTATTCCTCAAACATTGGATTTGACCATTCGCATAATCGTCTTTCTGGTGCTACAAGTATTATTTTCTGCGGGCATCGGTTGGCTTGAGTCGTTTAGAGCGAGGAATAAAATGGCGCTGAATGCTCAATACATACTATCAATCAATGCTATTTCCATCATTTTGATTTTTGTCGTGATCATTCTTAAAAATAAAATTTAGCTATGGTCGATTTCTTAGTCATCATCTTCATCGTTACCCTGATCTATCTTTCGAAGGTAGAGATGGTGAAGAGTTATTTTAGCCTGATGGCGATTCAAGGTGTTCTTCTTTTTGGACTCGCCTACCTTGAATTGAAAGAGGTAAAACTCGTCCAACTCCTTTTCATTTTAGTGGAGACGTTAGTTTTTAAAGCCATATTCGTTCCCCTGTTTTTAAGTCGTATTACAAAAAGCAAAGCGCAACGAAATCACAGTGGCCCGGTGAAGGGATATTATTCCGTAATGATCTCCAGCATCATCATCGTCTTTAGTTTTCTGATTTCCTATTTCATCCATGATGATTTAAAATCAGATGCTGATTTGCTCATAAAATATTTTACAGCCGCCATTGCTTCTATTATGGTGGGGCTTTTCATCGCCATCACCAACCGCGATTTGGTTACACACCTCATTAGTTACCTCGTAATTGAAAATGGAATTTTTCTACTCTCATTGGCATTGGGCAGTGAGATGCCCATGTTTGTGAACGCAGCCATCCTACTTGACATTTTCACCAGTGTACTCATCATGGGTATGTTCTTCAATAAACTGAAAGACTATTTCGAGAATGCTGATACAAGTCATTTATCACAACTAAAAGACTAAGAAACGAAATGGTACTATATAGCTTCTTTATCATAACAGCCGCACTTGCATTGGCTACTTACATGGTAAGGAGTATAGTCATTAGTCACGCTTTTGTTTTTCTGTATGTTGCAGTGCTTGTGGCTTTAGGATTGTATCTTATTCCATTAGTCGATCAACCACTAAACGATTTCTTTAGAAGCGATCGATTAGGTTTAATCTTCTATTTCATTCTGATTGTTGTGAGCTTCGTCTCTGCGATTCACTATATTAAATTTGTTAGCGATAGAAATGTAAATCCTGCTTTTGTTGCTTTGCACAATGCAGGCACCATTTTCTTTACAGGTGCGCTGGTGGGTGTATTGCTTACGTCACACTTCGGAATACTTTGGGCTTTCATGGAAGCCACTACACTCGGAGCTTCTGTACTCATTTATCATAACAGAACTGCTGAATCACTCGAAGCTACCTGGAAATATTTATTCATCTGTTCCATTGGTATTGCTTTGGCGTTTGCCGGAATTCTATTTCTTGGTCTGGCTGCACAACGTATCGGTCACATTGATTTTTCTTTTGCAGGACTTAAGAGCATGGCCAATGAATTAAACCCCGTTTGGCTAAAGGCATGCTTCCTTCTAATTGTTACAGGCTTCAGTGTGAAGATGGGACTTGTTCCATTATTCAATGTAGACATTGACGCGAAAGATGCATCACCCTCTCAGGTAGGAGCTAGTCTTTCATCTGTATTGATGAATGCAGGCTTTATTTCAATCTATCGTTTTTATGAAGCATTCTCCACCACATCCATCTTACCCTGGATGAATAAACTGCTCATGATTACCGGACTATTGTCCTTATTCTTTGCAGCGGTCTATGTATTGAAAGTAAAAAATGTAAAACGCTTGTTTGCGTATTCCAGCATGGAGCATGCAGCATTGGTAATGATAGCTTTTTCATGCGGAGGTTTAGGCTACTTCGCAGCTGTACTTCATTTGATCATGCACTCGCTTGTAAAATCAAGTTTATTTTTTCAAGTATCGCAAATGCATAGAATTTTCAACAGTAAGTTGGATGAAAAGATTGGAAGCTATTTGCGTGTGAATCCATTGGGAGGTTTAGTGATGCTACTTGGCTTTCTTTCAATTATTGCCATGCCACCTTCCGGAATGTTGGTGTCTGAACTCTATATGTTTCAAACCCTCGTAGCAAAAAATTACTGGTGGATTGCATTCATCGTGCTCTTGTTAGTTCTCGTCATCATTTATGGATTAGCTGTAAAAATGTTAGGCATCGTGTTTCTCAAGAAGAACACTGCCAATATTAACATTCATGGTGCCACACCCTATGAATCCATTATCCAACTGCTCATGATCCTGATTGTTTTTTATATCGGGTTGTTCAGTCCTGAAATTATTGTTTCAAATATCAAACTCGCCATTGCAACCTTACCTCACTAAGAATGGAAAAGCAACGAGATACGATATCCTATAAGGTAATTCAAAATCAGAGCACGATTGCGCTTCAGAATATTCCGGTACTGGAGTATGGAAAATTTTATGCTGAAGTGATTGCGCTCATGCAGCATGAACATAATCATTGTGTAACCTACTATGCTTATCCAACAACCGGTAAACTTCATTTTATCTGTTGCATTGCTGATGATAAAGCGCACGACATCAAAATATTGTCGCACGAAGTAATGGAAAGTGAAAAGCTTCAGCTGATTTCTATAACTCGTGAGGTATATGCATTTCATATTTTTGAACGCGAAATAGCGGAGAACTTTGGTGTAGAATTTATTTATCAACCATGGGATAAACCCGTTCGGTATGCATTCAATCGTGCTAATCAACAAAAGGTAATAAACAATTATCCTTTCTATAAAATACAGAGTGAAGAATTGCATGAAGTGGGTGTTGGCCCCATTCATGCGGGTGTAATTGAGCCTGGTCATTTTCGTTTCCTATGCAATGGTGAAACGGTTTTGCATTTGGAAATTCAACTGGGCTGGCAACATCGCGGTGTTGAAGATACCTATCTTGAAAAATCTTCGCTTATCCAACGCACTGTTCTTTCCGAAAGTATTGCCGCAGATACTGCTGTTGGCCATACTTCTGCCTTCGCTGGTGTGATGGAAAGTCTAGGGGGAATTCTCATCCCCGATCGCTTGCATATCGAACGTACCATCGGGCTTGAACTTGAACGGATCGCAATGCACATCGGTGATCTAAGTAATATGTGTATTGGTCTGGCGTACCAGCTTGGCGCATCGGTGTTTGGAGCGTTGCGCACACCAACCATTAACTATTCACAACTCTGGTGTGGAAACCGTTTTGGCAAAGGTCTGATTCGCGTAGGTGGTTCACACTATCCATTAACACCCGAACTCATAGAATCACTTGCTAAGTTCTTAGACAATTTCGAAGGTCGTTTTAAAACGATGAGCAACAAACTCTTCTCGTTGCCAAGTGCTTTAATGCGAATAGAAAATATTGGTACGGTTTCAACTACACAGATGCAATTGATTGGTGCTGTTGGAATGGCCGCACGCATGTCGGGTATTAAACGTGATTTGCGTAAGTCACATCCAACAGTTGGTTATGCTTTACAAGAGTATGATCCAATTTTTGACTTAACTACTGGAGATGTATGGGCACGTGCCATGCTGCGCAAACTGGAAATTGAAAAATCCATCGAATACATTCGAGGTTTGATTAAGAAACTTCAGTTAATAACTGAAGACACACCTAAGCCTGTATCACAAGGATCATTAAGCCTCAGTCCTTCCTCTTTCTCCATTTCACTAGTAGAAGGTTGGCGTGGAGAAATTTGCCATAGTGCTGTAACGAGTGCCGAAGGGCAAATAATGCACTACAAAGTAAAAGATCCATCAGTCCATAACTGGATGGCTCTTGCCTTGTCATTACGCGATTTGGAGATCTCTGATTTTCCCATTAACAACAAGAGTTATAACCTTAGCTATTGCGGACATGATTTATGAGATGATCACAATAGCAAAGTTGAAAGAAGCGTTTATGCTCCTTGAAAAAATTGTACCTCGTGCTTATTACCTCGTACTTATCAAATGATTATGCTATTCGAAGAAATACATATTCTCAAACAACACGGCAAGCAATTCATTGCTGATATAACTGCACCACAGTTACCCGGACCTTTTAAAGGAAGACCCGAGATCAGCTTAGAAAAGATTGATGAAGATGCATTGGCTTCACTTTGTCCAACTGGTGCCATTGGAAAATCACCCGTAAGCATCGACATGGGTAAGTGTGTGATGTGTGGTGAATGCTCCTTTGCCTATCCCAGCAAAATCAAATTCACAAAGGATTATAAAATCGCGACTAATGTTCGTGAACGCCTCATAGTAAAAGAAGGCGATGTTCATCCCATCATGATCGATGAAAACAAAATCCGCAAAGAGATACAATCCTTGTTTGGTCGTTCACTCAAGCTGCGCGAAATATCAGCAGCCGGAGCCAATGCTGATGAAGCCGAATTGAATGCCTGCGGAAATGTAAACTTTGATATGGGTCGTTTCGGAATCGATTTCCTCGCATCACCAAGGCATTGTGATGGCATTGCCATCACCGGACCGATTTCACAAAATATGTCTGAAGCCGTTCAGGTTTGCTATGATGCAGTGCCTGATCCTAAGCTTATCATCCTGGTAGGCACTGACGCCATCAGTGGTGGCATCCATGCAGGCAGTGGTGCGCTGAACAGAAGTTTCTTAGAAAGTCATGCAATCGATTTATATGTACCAGGCAACCCACCCCATCCGCTCACTTTTGTAAACGGAATACTAGAACTCATCCGTAAAAAGAAAAAGTAATCTGGAAAATCGAGTAAGAATACAGTACCATATTCTTCTAAAATCAACGAGTTTATCGAGTTTGATTAATTCTAACTTAATTCTAATCGCCCTCTAAGTCGCCCGCAATCTGTTCTTGCCACTTTTGAAACAGACTCCCGTTTAGAAACGCATGCATTGTAAGCTGATTATTATTCCGCACATGTGAATCAACTAACACAGAGGAGTGATATCGAGAAGGTATTTCTAAAAATCAGTTTCAATAAAGAGAATCAACACGAAAACAAACAAGAACCTCACCTGTCCCCTACATCAGAATGGACCTTGCAAGACTAATCTGAGCAAGGAGATCTAGGTGAGATTAACACAACCAA
Source organism: Chryseolinea sp. (assembly GCA_039930485.1). Taxonomy (GTDB): domain Bacteria; phylum Bacteroidota; class Bacteroidia; order Cytophagales; family Cyclobacteriaceae; genus Chryseolinea. Next base: position 2,653 of record JBDTTT010000074.1, on the reverse strand, counting down.
AGAAAATGAAAACAATGGAAATTCCTAAGGATGGCCTCGAGGGCCTCAAACAAAACCTGAGCACCGATGCTCTGTCTGGTTTTTTAGTCTTTTTACTTGCTCTACCTCTGAGTTTGGGTATTGCTAAAGCCAGCGGGTTTCCCGCTGCAATGGGCGTACTCACTGCGATGATCGGAGGGTTAGTGGTGAGTATTTTTCAAGGAGGCAGATTAACAATCAAAGGCCCTGCGGCTGGCTTGATTACTGTTTGTGCTGCAGCCGTTACCGATCTTGGAGCGCTTAACATAGAAGGTGTATCAGGAGTACAACTGGCCTGTGGTGCTGTTGTTGTAATGGCCGTTATCCAATTCGGATTCGGACTTTTAAAATTCGGTTCATTAAGTGATTTCTTCCCCCACTCTGCAGTACATGGTATGTTGGCTGCCATTGGGGTGTTAATTTTTGCAAAGCAATTCCCAGTATTAATAGGAGTTGATTCAGCTTTAACAAAAGGTCTTTCACCAATAGAGTTGTATACACACATACCTACTTTTATTGCACATGCCAATCCTGAAATTGCAATGGTGGGTGTTCTAAGCTTGATCATTATTTTTGGATTACCCGCTCTTGGTGGAATTTTTAAGAAAATACCTGCGCCAATGGTTGTTTTGCTTATCATGATTCCTCTTGCTCTCATTTTAAATATTAAACAAGAATTTCCTGCTTCACTGGTTTCAATTGGTGACTTCTGGAAAGATGTAAAATTCAGTGCAAGTTTCGCAGCAGTCGGAACGGGGGTATTCTGGAAGTATGTAATCATGTTCTTGTTTGTGAACAGTCTTGAGTCTTTACTTACTGTAAAAGCTATTGATGGTTTAGATCCATGGAAACGTAAATCCGACTACAACAAAGATCTTAGCGCTTTGGCATTAGGAAATGGAATCTCTGGTTTATTGGGAGGCTTGCCTATGATCTCTGAAGTAGCGCGTAGCTCGGCCAACGTTAACAATGGCGCACGCACGCGCTGGGCTAACTTCTTTCATGGATTATTTTTACTTGTATCCATGCTTGTATTAATTCCGGTTATCGAAATGATCCCAACAGCTGCCCTTGCTGCGATGCTAATCGCAGTAGCATACCGTTTAGCTTCTCCTAAAGAATTTATCGGTACATATAAGATCGGTCCAGAGCAATTGGTGATCTTCTTAGTAACGATTGTTGTGACCGTTGCAGAAGATTTATTGATGGGTGTTGCTGCTGGTATCCTTGTGAAATTCGTTTTCCACATTGTGAATGGCGCTCCGTTGAGCAGCTTGTTCAAAGCCAACTATACGCTAAATGAAACAGATAAGGCTTACACAATTGATGTAAGAGGTGCTGCAACGTTTTCAAATTTCCTTGGCTACAAAAAAATGTGGGCAACATTGAAAACAGATAAAGACGTTACATTCAACTTTAGTGAAGCAAAACTGGTGGATCACTCGTTCATGGAACAACTTCATCACTTTGAAGAAGATCGCCATGCGGCAGGCAGTCATGTAACTTTAAATGGTTTGGATAAATTCAACCCGTTGTCCAGTCATCCATTAGCAGCACGCAGAACTGGAAATGGAAAAATCAATAAAATTGAAATCCAGCTTACACCTCGTCAGGTAGAGTTGAGAACTTTAGCCGATAGTCGGGAATTTAATTTCTATCCTCAAAAGGTTCGGAATGCGATCAAGTACAAAGACTTTCCAATTCAAAAAGGAAACAAGATTTTGTATGAAGAAAACGTATTGAGCAAGTATTCTGATTTTGGTAAGATCGAATTATCTGACATGACTTTGACTGAAGGTGTTCGTCAGGAAAAAAATGATACGCGCATTACAATTGTTCAGCTTTCAGAAATTGATTCTGCCATTCCTGATTTTGCACTTGAGCCAGAAGGATTGTGGTCTAAATTCTCAGAGCTGGTGAACGGAAAAGATATTGACTTTACCTCCTCTCCTGAATTCTCTAAAAAATACTATCTAAGAGGTGATAATGAGGGATTAATTCGTGAGTTCTTTAGCTCATCGGTTATTCGCTTTCTGGAACAAAGTGAAGAGATGCACATCGAGTGTCATAAAAATAAATTGCTGTTCTATAAGAAACGTGATTTATTGAGCGGATCAGAAATTCAATCCATTATCTCCTTTGCCGAAAAATTCCAGGAGATCATCAGTCAAACAGCAGCTCAAACTGTATAATTAAAACTTCAGGCGGATGGATGTCCATCCGCCTATTTTCAATCTCTAAAAAATCTTTTTATATGAAAATCAAAATTCATATTGCAATCTTTTTGATTGCACTGGGATATATTAACTCATTCGGTCAGGTTCAACCAACTGCTCCCGCTCCAACAGAAACCCCTGCGCCTCCTAAAAGTAATGCCAATACAATCGATGAAATGAAGTTGAAATTGAATGATGATGGAAGTCATTATTTAAAAGCTACTTTTTTAAATCAGGTTTGGGTGCGCTATAATGAAAGCAATCCCGGCACAACCGTATTGGGCGAAGCCACTAAGAATACATTTGATATCGGTCTGCGCAGAACAAGAATTCAATTTTATGGTCAGCTAACCGATCACGTATTTTTCTATACGCAATTCGGACAAAATAATTTTAATTACCTGGCGGGACAAAACGGA
>JBDTTT010000073.1:0-27288 GCA_039930485.1 Chryseolinea sp. | reverse complement strand
TGGTTGACTTAAACGGATACTACACCACCTATACTAATTTTATCGGAGGCGAAGTAGTAGCCAGCAAAAATGCAACAACTCATCAAGGTAAACCAGTTCCAGCGGGATCGTTGTTCTCACCGTATACCAATTCAAAAGAAGATGTTAAGTCCTATGGCGTTGGTTTAGGACTTTCGTACAGCTTGCCAAGAAGTTTTGTTCTTAATGGTACGTGGAACTATGCACAATTTGAAGCCAAAGAAAGTGCTTCATTCCGAGCGGGTTTCAACACGCCTAAAAACAAATTCACCATTGGCCTCAGCAACCGCAAGATTACTAAGAACCTTGGTTTCAACGTAAGCTACAGATGGCAAACCCATTTCATTTGGTCGTCAACATATGGTGTTTGGGATGTACCTGAGTATGGTGTAGTTGATGCGCAAATCAACTATCGCCTTGCTCCGATCAAAACGATACTTAAAGTCGGTGGAACTAACATAGGCGGTGGTGATTATCGCACCAACTTAGGCTCACCTTTCATCGGTCAGCAGTATTATATATCACTTACGTTTGATGAATTCTTTAATTAATCCAACGCTAAATTTCAACATTATGAAATCTATAAAATATTCAGTCTATACAATTACCATTCTATTGGCAGGTGCTTGCAGTCAAGATGTAATTGATCTCACTCCACCTGAAGTAACTGCTGATACTTCATGTCAAGATGCTGTTACTGGAACCGCTGACTTTACAAAGTTTGTTGCATTAGGCAGTTCCTATACAGCAGGTTTTCAAGCTGGAGCCTTATTCAATGCCGGGCAAAATACTTCTCTGGGAGAAATACTCGCTACTCAATTTGAATGTGTTAATGGTGGTGTTTTCAACCAACCCACTATTAATTCAGAATATGGTTATAATATCTTCGTGTCTCCCAACCCTGCAGCCGATAACAGAATACGTGGACGGTATTTATTACAAGGAACTCCAGCAGGTCCTTCTCCTTACGTATTTGCTTTAGGTGATCTTAGCGCGGCTCCTAATCCATCACCTGGTGTAAATCCTGGTTTTATGTACACAGGTTCTGCGGGAGCTGTACCTTCTAATCAATTGAACAATTTCAGTGTACAGGCAGTATTGTTAGGACAGGCGTTAATTCCTGAAACGGGTAACTGGTCACTTGCAGGAACAGACCCGCGATTCAATCCATTTTATGCTCGATTTGCATCTAATCCTGGAAGTTCAACAATGCTAACCGATGCCATAGGCTCATTAACAAATGGAGGTACTTTTTTCCTTATGTGGCTTGGAATGGATGATGTGCTTCTTCATGCTGCCTTTGGTAGTGATCCCGCTAAGGCTCCGCTAACTCCTGTTGACTTTGTGAGTGCTCAGAATCCTGGTTTTAAAATTCTTTATAACAATGCTATTAATGGTCTCTTGGCTAACCCAACATTAGAAGGTGTAGTAGCTAACTATCCTGACATCTTTACAATGCCTCATTTCACTTCTGTTCCGTGGAATGCTATTGGCTTTACGGCTGCTGATCAGGACACTAAAATTACTCCAACAAACAATGCATATGCTCCTTATAACGGAGGACTAGATGCAGCCTTCGGAGGCGGAGCTATTACTGCTGCTGAAAGAGATAAGAGAAAAATCAGTTTTGCCGTTGGCAAAAATGGAATTGTTATTGAAGATGAAACTCTTACTAACTTATCAGGATTCGGACTGCCAAGTATCAGACAAGCGACAGCGAGTGATCTTTTCCCGTTATCAGCTGGAAGTGTTCTTGGAAAAGAAGCTACTCCAGGAAATCCTGCTACTACCTGGGGCGTAGGAAAAGCATTAACTGATCAATATGCACTTTTACCTTCTGAGATATTAGAAATAAACGATAGACTCATTGCTTTTAATGCCCACATTAAATCGGTCGCTGATGCCAATCCAACACGCCTTGCGTTTGCAGATGTTAATAAGGCGATGAAAGATTTTGTTGCCGCGAAAGCTTACGTGATAAATGGAGTGACCATCACCCCTTCGCTCGCTCCTCCAACAGGTATCTATTCAGAAGAAGGATTACATCCAAATAGCCGAGGCTATGCATTTATAGCCAATGTATTTATTGATGCAATCAATACGAAATTTAGCTCCACTATTCCTAAGGCCAAACTAAGCAGTTATTCAGGCACTGGCCTTCCAATAAATCCATAATTTGATTTTCAATACAACAAGCTAACTACCTAAACCTAGCTGAACTGAAAGGGCTGCTCCAAAAGGGCAGCCTTTCCTTTTTTCTCAAACCTGCATTTTAATCGAAGTTAAATTACCTCCTTCGTTTATAATGTTGACATAAAAACCATATCGCAGATCTGCTTCACTCATCTTTACTCTCCACCATTAATTCTGTCTTTGTCAATCATTCTGATTTCCCTGATTCACCATTAACATCTCTTACTTTAATCTCAACCTTCTTTACATGGAAGTCTTTCTTGCTAATCTTATACTCCACCTTACCGGATCGTCTCTCCATTTCTCTTACCTGTGGTGTCCGCATGTAATCGGCAATAGCCGCTGTATAGGCATTAGGCAATTTTAACTTTTTTGCCTTCAGCTGATAGTATTCTTTCTTTAACGGATCACTCAAAACAGATTTCGCCCAGATGGAGGCGTCCCTGAACTTGTTGCGGTTCGCACGCTGCTGCTCACTTTGCGTCTTTGTTGGAGAGGGACGACTTGCCAAAATGATTTTCCCTCTCAGCATTTTAAAAACAAGGGACTTGCCAAGCCTTCCGCTGAGGCCTTCTACAATAGGATTTGAACGTACAATAGCCATAATGATGGGTCTAATACAACAAGTATGATCCCTCACTGCGCCACCAGTTGACGTAGTGAAAAATACCTGTCTTTTCTACAAGTATAAAAGCTCACAGCGCAACCAGCTTGCGCAGTAAATTCTTTTTCAAACTATTTCAGCCTAAGGGAATCAAAGCCTAATAGCATGCTCGTGTGCAGCGAGAATGGACAAAGAGTGGAGAAATCCTTACTCAGCAATGAAAATCCTTAGAGTGAATAAGATCCTGATGAAGTACAAACAGAACAAATCTGCGGAATCTGCGTGCCTTTTTAATCTGCGACATCTGCGGGAAAGACTTTTGTACCTAGAATGCATGTAATGTTAAAACAGGCATAACCTACCATACTTCATTTGGTGCCTTCCCTTTTTCTTATCTTTATGCCACAAAAATTAAAGAGGCGATTAACCTGCGATTGATCAGCACTTTATGGCTTTATACAACAAAATCGACAAACGCGTTCTCAAGGAGAAAATGCGTTCTACCCCGGAAAAACGGGTCACCATTTCTTTCTATAAGTATCACCAACTCGCTGATCCTGCAGCTTTTCGCGATGAACTCTACCTCGGCCTCGACACGTTTCGGGTGCAGGGCAGAATATACGTAGCCCACGAAGGCATCAATGCCCAGATTAGTGTGCCCGAAGAAACCATTGATGTGTTTCGAAATTACCTCTACAGCATTTCGTTCCTCAATCACGCACGCCTGAACATTGCTGTGCAAGATGATGGCAAATCTTTCTTCAAACTAAAAATACTTGTCCGCAAAAAAATTGTGGCCGATGGATTGGATGATGCCACTTTTGACGTGACCAATACCGGTGTTCATGTTAACGCAAGTGAGTTTAATAAACTCGCAGAAGATCCAAACACAATCATCATTGATATGCGCAACCACTATGAAAGTGAAGTAGGTCATTTCAAAGGAGCGGTGTTACCGGATGTAGATACGTTTCGTGAAGAATTAAAAGTTGCGGAAGATTTAATGATGGAACACAAGGATAAAAATCTGCTAATGTATTGCACAGGTGGTATCCGTTGTGAGAAAGCCAGCGCGTGGATGAAACACACAGGATTTAAAAATGTATTCCAACTGGATGGCGGAATTATTCAATACACCAAGCAAGTAAAGGAGAACGGTCTCGAAAATAAATTCATTGGAAAAAACTTTGTGTTTGATGAACGCTTAGGCGAACGCATCACAGAAGATATCATTGCAACCTGTCATCAGTGTGGCGCACCCTGTGATGATCACACCAACTGCAAGAATGATGGATGTCACCTCTTATTCATTCAATGTAAAGCCTGTGCAGAAAAATTCAACGGCTGTTGCACGAATGAATGCAAAGAAATCATTGCCCTTCCGGAAGAAGTTCAAAAGGAATTGCGAAAGGGAATAGATAAGGGAAATCAGATCTTTAAGAAAGGCAGATTTAATCTTAAGGTTAATGGTTAGTTATACAAAGTCTCACATTCTGTGATGAAGGTTTGAGGTTTGAAGTTTGAGGTTATACGGTCATTCAAGGTTATCTTGCACATACCTGATACTTCAACCAATTAACTTCAAACCTCAAACTTTGAACCCGTAACAATGACCAATAAAACCATACAAATTGGAATTATAAACATCTCCGACAGAGCCAGCAAAGGCATCTATGAAGACATTCCTGGCAAGGCAATTGTGCAGACCTTGAATGACTATCTAAAGAGTTCATGGGAACAAGTGTATGCCGTGGTTCCCGATGAGCAATCTCAAATAGAACAGACTCTAATTGATATGGCCGATTTAAGGAATTGCTGTCTTATTATTACATCAGGAGGTACAGGCCCGGCTAAACGAGATGTTACCCCTGAAGCCACTGAAGCCGTTTGCAATAAGATGATGCCAGGTTTTGGGGAGCTAATGCGTACTAAAAGTCTTACTTACGTACCCACCGCAATCCTTTCGCGCCAGACAGCAGGCATCCGCAATCAAACTTTAATCGTAAATTTGCCTGGCAGTCCAAAGGCTATTCGGCAGTGCCTGGATGCTATATTTCCAGCGATCCCATATTGCATTGATCTACTGGAAGGCCCATTTATCGAGTGTAACGAAGGGGTTATGAAGCCATTTCGACCTCAAGTCACTTAAAATCACGTAATTTGAAGCTTATGGCTAGAATTAAATACTACTACGACACCGAAACCTGTAAGTATGAGCGGGTTAAGACCAAATCAAGCGATGTGGTTTTAAACGCACTTGGTTTGCTTGCCCTTACCGTTGGGATGGCCATGGGGCTTCTAATTCTTTTTGGGAATTATTTCGAATACCCTAAAGAAGTGATGTTAAAGAATGAGTTGAAAGAAATGGAGTTTTACTATAAAAAGCTCTCTGAAGATGTTACTACCCTGAATAGTGTATTAAATAATATTGAACATCGGGATGATGATATTTACCGGGTCGTATTAGGTGCAGAACCCATCGAAAAATCAGTTCGTGAAGCCGGTGTTGGTGGTGCCGATCGTTATGCCGACATAAAAGACAAGAACATCGACCACCAGGATTTGGTATTGATGCTCAATGAAAAAGTGGATCTACTGAGGAGAAAAATCTACATCGAATCAAAATCGCAAGACGAGGTTGTTAAACTCGCAGAAAATAAAGAGAAATTATTTGCAGCCATTCCAGCGATTCAGCCTATATCGAACAAGCAATTAGTGGCACTCGCTTCTGGTTTTGGAATGCGTACCCACCCTATTTATAAGGTAAAGAAAATGCACACTGGTATCGACTTTGCGGCTGCTATTGGAACACCTATTTATGCAACAGCAGATGGAACCGTACTCAGTGTTGAGGTGAAATTTAGTGGGTATGGAAAAATGGTAGAAATCGACCACGGTTTTGGTTACCGTTCACGATACGCTCACATGCACGAGTTCAACGTTCGCAGTGGCCAACGTATTAAGCGTGGTGATTTAATTGGGTATGTAGGTAATACCGGTTTATCTACTGCTCCACATTTACATTATGAAGTATTGATCAATGGAGGTCAGGTTGATCCTGTACATTATTTCTACAATGACTTACTTCCAGCCGAGTACGAAAAAATTCTGGAACTCGCTTCAATCGAAAATCAATCATTGGGAATGTAATTCCACTTCTCAAATCTTATAATTCAAAACCCGGTTCAACGACCGGGTTTTCTTTTTTTGATTATCTTCGATCATTCGAATACCTAATCCTATGATCCTCAGAAAAGTTTATACACTCCTCCTCATATTAATTTGTACTGTTGAGGTTTTTTCTCAAGGTTGCAGTGATGCAGGCTTTTGCACCATGGGTGCAATGAAACCCGATCAGCCCTTCAATAAGAAAATACCCATTCGACTTCGTTCGATGGAGGTGAGTTTTTATAGAGGTAAAACCACAACCTCACCGATTGTATACGTAGCTACTGCTGATTTAAATTTTAGTGTATTTGATTCCAAAACTTCGTTTCAAATCAAGCTTCCGTTCCAGGCAGTGAAAGGAAATTTTGGAAGCACTAATGGGTTGAGTGATATTTCGCTCTGCCTCACAAGAAACATCTTTACTTCAGAGAAATTTGATATCAATGTTTCAATCGGAAGTAAAATACCCACGAATGATTCTAATAAAAAAAATGAAGAAAATGGTTTGTCATATCCCATGTATTACCAAACCAGTTTAGGCACGTATGATGCCATTGCTGGTATTTCATTAATCAATCGCAACTGGCTTTTTGCTACTGGTATTCAGCATCCGTTCAATCAAAACAAAAATCAATTCACCTGGGCTGATTGGGAACCTGTCTATCAGGGAGGAACTGCTGATGGTATCGAATATGTTCATACCTATTCTCAATGCTACCACCTTAGACGAGGGACGGACATCATGCTCAGGGCCGAACGAAATTTCAGATTCTCACGGTTTAATGCTTCTCTTGGAGTGCTTACCATTTATAGAATCAATCGTGATGAAATAACAGTTGATCCAACAGGAACTGCTGAACGTGTCAAACCTGATGGCACTACGGGCATGGCATTATCCGTTATTGCAACTGTTGGTTATAGTTTCAATGTGCGATCTGGCATTCGCATTCTATACGGAAAGAAATTTATGGATCGTGAAAGAAATCCTGATGGCCTGACCCGCGAAGCTGTTTCTACAATATCTTACTACTTCCGCTTCTAACATCATGTACGTTAAAAAGAATTTTCTCCTCGCCCTGTTCTTACTGTCTTCGTTGTTTCTGCAAGCTCAGTCGTTAAAAGTTTCGGACTTAAATCAAGCCGATAACCTTCTCCTTGATTCAAAATACAAAGAAGCGATCAGCTGGATTGACAGCGAATTGACTAAAACAAAGAATGCGAAAATTGGAGTCATTCTGGAAAACAAAAAAGCAGAAGCACTCATCCGACTAGGTGAATTAGATGCTGCGAACAAACTATTAAATGACCTCGAACAGAGAGCGAGCACGCTAAAAGAATCCGCATTTTTAAATGCGCTTATCAAAACCAACAAAGGCTTTCTCTATCTCAATCAAGGCAGAAACGATAATGCATTAGAAGCGCTTCAACAGGCGCAGAACGGTTTTGATCAAACCAAAAATCAAAATTGTCTAGAGGCCGCTCAAGCCCTCTCCTATCTTGGTCAGGTCTACTTAACTACCGGCAAACTCGCCAAGGCTGAAGAACAAATGCTGATGTCGTTAAGCATTCGTCAAAAAATATTGCCGCAAAAACACGAGCTTATTGCAGCTTCCTACAATGATCTTGGCTTTGCATACAGTCAGATTGATAATGATAAAGCACTAACGAATTATGAACTCGCACTTTCTATGTATGAGCAATTGCATGGAAAAGACCATCCGAAAATTGCTATTGTCAACACCAACATGGGCGCGATTTATCGTAATCTCGAATTGTACGGAGATGCCGTAAACAATTTTGACAATGCGCTAAAAATCTGGGAGAAGATTTATCCGAACGCGCATCCGACAAAAGCGTTTGTTCTTTTTAATCTCGGCCGCACCAATCAAAAAATGGGCGATCAAAAAGCTGCACTGGCTTATTATGAAAAAGCATTGACTATGTATAGAACAGTGTATGGAACGAAGCATCCTGAAATTGCATCCGTGCTCAATTACATTGGTAACCTTAACGTATCACAGCGCGCTTACAAAGATGCCCTTCTTAATTACCAGGAAGCGATCAATGCCAATACCATTTCGTTCGATAACAAAGACATTTCAAAAAATCCTAAAGCAAGCGATTTCTATAATGGAAATACATTACTCTATTCATTGGAGTTTAAAGCGCAGGCATTAGAGGCACAGTACTTTGGCAAGACATTAAAGCTTTCCGATTTAGAATCGGCTCTGAAGACTTTACAAGTTGCAGATACTTTAATTGATAAACTTCGTCAACAGAGCACAAGTGAAGCCGATAAATTAGCACTGGGACAAATTGCCAATGATGTATATGCCGATGGAGTACGCACAGCATATGAAGCGTCTGTTGGTTCTGTAAAGAAGAAAGACTTTCGATTGCTGGCATTTTACTTTGCCGAGAAAAGTAAATCATCTGTTTTGTTAGAAGCCATTGCAGAGTCTGATGCCAAATCTTTTGCTGGAATACCGAATGATCTATTAGAAGAAGAACAAAAAATAAAATCAGGTATTGCACTCACTGCACAGAAGCTTGCTCAAAAACCAACAGCACTGGAAGAAAAAACTTTACGTCAAACGGCTTATCAATTGAATCGCGATTATGATGCGTTCACTAAACGATTAGAAACCAAGTTTCCGGAATACTTTAACTTAAAATATAACACCAGTTCTCCAACAGTGAGCGAGATCCAACGAAAACTGGATAGCAAAACTGCCATTCTTAGTTACTTCATTGATGATAAAAATAATACGATCTACATTTTTAAACTTTCAAAAAGAAAATATGAGATCATTTCTCACATCTTACCAAAGGAGTTTGATCGATACATCACTGGACTTCGTAATGGATTATATTTCAATGAACTGAAAACGTATAAACTATCAGCGACTTTACTTTCAAAAGTTCTCATACCTAAAATTTCTTCATCGATTAAATCGCTCGTGATATTACCTACGGGCCGGTTGAGTATCGTCCCATTCGAAACGCTCTTTACCAAAACACCTAAAGAAGAAGGTTATCCATCACTGCCCTATGTATTGAATCGTTTTAACACACGATACGAATTCTCTGCTCGGCTTATCCTGCAAAAATCAAACAAGACTGATATCACTTCGATGCCTTCCATCTTCTTGTGTGCACCCATCATTTTTCCAGAAAAAGATCACTTGAATGAATTACCTGGATCAGAATCTGAGGTAAAGAAAATTGATTCACTGTTTAAGTCGAAACAATTCAGATCATCACTCTTTATTAACACGGATGCGAGTGAAATGTTAATAAAATCCGGATCTCTTAAAAATTTCAAATTGATTCACTTTGCAACGCATGGCATTGTCGATGAAAAGAATGCTGAGCTTTCGCGAATATTTTTACAAACCACATCAAACGGAGAGGACGGAAATTTATTTGCGGGTGAAATCTACAACCTTTCCCTGCAAGCCGATCTCGTTACGCTCTCTGCTTGTCAAACCGGATTAGGGAAAATATCCAAGGGCGAAGGTGTTATTGGATTGTCACGCGCGTTGGTCTATGCTGGTGCAAAGAATATCATCGTATCGTTCTGGAGCGTGGCTGATGAATCTACATCCGAACTGATGCAGGATTTTTACACCAACATGCTCAACACTTCCGCACACGATTACAGTGAAAATCTCCGGCAGGCAAAAATCAAACTTATAAAAGAAGCTAAATACGCTGCACCTTATTATTGGGCACCTTTTATTCTGATTGGATTCTAAACTACGAGTTTAAAGTTTCGAGTTGTGTAAAACGTTATAGGCCAGCGAGAAACTATAAACTCGTGACCATAAACTTTAACCTCATAACTTATCGTCAGAAAATAAATAAATCGAAAAGGGACTCTTGTGACGCAGTACTGTTAAATTTGCTGTGTCTATAAAATAGTTGCTTTATGAAAACCATCACGAAGAGTTTCCTTCCGGAAATCCTGTTGAATCCTATCAGTAGAAATCTGATCTTTATTTTTGTACTGGCTTTTGTCATTGCAGTAACCTTGGTCACTGCCGTTTTTCTGCTTCTTAATTAGAAACAGTCATTGGTATTGGTCGGGCAGAGATCCACTCTTCTCCGTCTTCAAATACTTCCTTCTTCCAAATGGGCGCTTTTTCTTTGAGTGTGTCTATAATGTATTGGCAAGCTTCAAAGGATTCTTTGCGGTGTGGTGATGATACGGCTACAACAACCGAAACTTCTCCGGGTTTCAATGTGCCAATCCGGTGACTAACGGCCCATCCTAACAAAGGCCAACGATGTGATGCTTCGTCTATAATCTTCTTTATCTCAGCAACAGCCATGGTTTCGTATGCTTCATACTCAAGCCAGACCACGTTCTTGCCATTGGCGTTATTACGAACTGTACCTACAAAAACATTTACCGCTCCAGCACCCAGGCTCGAAGCAGTGTCAATGACTTTCTGAACGTCAATGGCTTTTTCGGTTATTTTGATCATAATATTGATGGTTGGTTGAACAAATTGTGAAGGGTCATGAAGGTAAAATTTTAAGAAACGATTCGCAAGAAAAAATCCATTAACCTCCACTTACCGGTGGAATCAAGGCAATTTCATCCGTTTCAGTTAGCGCTTTGGTCTCTTCTGCATAGTTATTATTGACAGCAATATAGAGTGATTTCAAGCCCACTAATTTAGGATAACGCCCATTCAATTCAGCCCGCAATTCCCCAACCGTCTTTCCTGTCGTTTCAAACGGAACTTCCTTTCCTCCCAGGATATCTTTTGTTACTCCAAAAGCCTTTATAGTGTATTTGTTCATGGCTTTAAAGTTAATGGTTAACTTTGACAAATCATGCCCATGCTGTACGACAACCACAATCGCCCCATTACTTACCTCCGCCTTGCCGTGACAGATCGGTGCAATTTGCGTTGCTTCTATTGCATGCCCGAAGAAGGCATTCGGTATATCCACAAAAAGGAGTTACTCACATTCGAAGAAATCGAACGTTTAATTACGCTCATGGCCTCGCTTGGCATTTCAAAAGTGAGACTAACGGGTGGAGAACCTTTTGTGCGTTCTGATTTAATGAAACTCATCCGCACCATTGTTGAAATTCCAGGCATTAACGATTTACACCTTACTACAAATGGAGTGCTGACAGCTCCATACATTGCTGAATTAAAACAACTCGGCATTGCTTCTGTAAATCTAAGTCTTGATACATTGGACAAAACCCGGTTCAATGAAATAACAAGACGCGATGAATTCGAACCCGTTATCAATACGCTCAATCTTTTGCTGAAACATGAAATACCAGTGAAGATAAATGCAGTAGTGATGGAAGGAAAAAATATTGACGACATCATTCCGCTCATCGAACTTACCAAAAACAATCCGGTAGACGTTCGCTTCATTGAAGAGATGCCCTTCAATGGAGAAGGTAATCATTACCCGACATTACTCTGGACACACACCAAGATCAAACAATACATTCAGGAACATTATCCATCGCTTTACAAAGTTAAGGACGGTGACTTCTCTACATCCTACAATTATCGTATTCCCAATTACGCAGGTAGTGTTGGAATTATTGCAGCCTTCAGTCGCACATTTTGCGGGACGTGTAATCGTATTCGTGTAACAGCTCAGGGTGAATTGAAAACATGTTTGTATGATGATGGTGTTTTAAATTTAAAGGAACTCATGCGTTCTGGTAAGGATAATGATGCCCTTAAAGAATCTCTTATTCAGGCATTCAAGTCGCGCGCCAAAGATGGCTTTGAAGCCGAATCGAATAGAAAAAATCATTCGTCTATTTCAGAATCTATGTCAACCATAGGGGGTTAAGTTTTATAAGAAGCTTATTACTTACGAATTGCATACTCTGATTTCAGTTTCATCTACGACCTGGGATTGAATGAATCATTATTCTTCTCTACCGTTGACAATAAATGCAACTTCCTGGACTGTTCTTATTAATATTTGCAAAAATCAATAAAGAGATCATTCGCCAACTGAAAGTTCGCTATCTGTCCCAGCAATCAGTTTGTTAAGTTCGAGACCTAAAGCAAACTCTATGGACTCGTTACTGATTATTGATACTGAAAATGGAGGTTTGTACTATTCACTCCTCAGCTTCTGTGCATTCCTAGTTGGATTCATTGTTCTTGTTTTAGAAGGTAAGAAAAGAAAATTCCCAACCCTTCCGTGGCTCCTGATTGTCTCCACTTCCTTTTTACTTTTTGTCGCTGGTGCACAGGCTATAAAATTTTCGGACGAAGACTGGCAACGCGTCATTCAATTCAAAGACTTAACGCATTCTGTTGGCCGAAGCATGTTGGGTGGGATTTTGTTGGCTATACCTGGATTGCTATTGGCGAAATATTTTCTAAAATTCCGTTATAACCTGATGGATTCATTTGCATGGGCAGCACCATTGAGTTTATTCATCATGCGGATTGGATGCCATCTGGCAGGATGTTGCTATGGAATTCCAACATCGGCCCCGTGGGGCATACAATATGGTGCAAACTCGCATGCTTTTAATCAGCATATTCACGATCATCTCATTCCGGCAACACAACGTCTATCGCTCATCATTCATCCCATAGCTCTTTATGAAGCAACTGGATGCACTGTGATTATGCTGCTGCTGTTCCAAGTGAAGCGGTATATAAAGGTATCCGGAAATCTGTTTCTTGTCTCACTTGGACTATATGCATTCCTCCGATTCTTTACTGAATTTTTCAGAGCTAATTCTTTCGGGCCTCCAGGCTTTGGAGGATTAAACATAATTCAAATCATCTTATTCATTCTGATATTTACAATCGTTACCCTGATTCTTTACAGGGAAAATAAATTTAGTTTACGAACTTCTCCTTCCGAAAAGGAAACTACTTCAATCAAACAAGTATTGCTTTATTTTTTAATCCTTTTGTTCTCTTTTATTTTCATATCAAGATGGCTCTCATTGATGGAAGTACTAATCTTTATAATAGTCATGATCGTCATCTTCCTCTACCTGAGTTGGCATACATTTAAAATCATTACTATTCCATCCATGAGGTTAACAACAGTCATTCTAATGATGGGCTCTCTAATCATGATGAGTCAGACTTTACCAGAAGTTTCTTCTTCAGACACTACAAAACGCGCTTACAATATTTTCAGTATGGGAGCATTGAAGGGTTATAGTGATTTCAACATTAACAATGTCACCTATGACTGCAATGGAGACATTGTCAACTCGGAGGTGAGTAATGTACTTCACAATTCCTTTAACATTAAAGGTGCTGGGTACACACGTGTTGAGGAACGTGGCAATGGTGAAGTGCTTCAATACGGAATTGACGCCTATTGGGGATCGCACACTGAGACTGATCGAAATCAATACAACAACATATCAACCGCTAAGACAATTCCGATACAAGGTATTCATCCCTATATTCAATATGATTGGAAATTAATGGGCGTTGGTATTGGTGTCCATGCCGGCAATATGAGTCTGCTTACCATACCTGAAGATGATGGTTATACCCTTGTGCCTACTACTGTAAAAAAGATTAGCGTAGTTCCGTCAGCCTACTTTCGAATAGGTTATGTTAATCGTGTTTTCGGAGAAATAAAAATAGGGCAACAATTTCCTGCGCCATTTCCTGCGAGTTTTTTCCAAACCAATATTGGCATTGGCTTCCGAAGAGTTAAAGGGGCGGCCATTCGCATTGGCACATCATCGTATGCTGGTTTGGTAATTGCTCCTTCCTTACCGTTGGGAAAACATTTTATCTTTGAACCTTACGTTGCCGGACTGCCTGGTCTATTTAAAGGTAAGTTTAATGATCAGGTAGATCATGTCTCCAGCTTTGTTGGATCCCTTAGCTTGCGTTATAAATTTGGAATGAACGTAAAAAATAGAAATTGAGTGATCTTAACAGATACCAATTTTTACTACGCTTACAACGATTATAAGTCGATCACTTTTTGTAGTCGGATATCTTGCGATGATGATCCAATCATAATCGTAAACTTACCGGGCTCAACTGCCCATTTTCCATTTCCCTGATACAGTGCAAAACTTTCTTCATTTAATTTCAAAGTCACTTCTTGTATCTCTCCAGCTTTAATATGAGTACGTTGAAATGCTTTTAACACGCGATCAGGAGTTGTATGCGATGCCACATTATCCCGAACATAAAATTGCACAACTTCGTCTCCATCGCGAGCTCCGATGTTTTTGATTTTTACTTTGACTTCCACTTCAATTTTTCCATTCTCTTTATTTACGCTTACATCTAAGTCTGAATATTCAAATGAAGTATAACTTAATCCATACCCGAATGTATAGAGTGGTTTGGCAATCTCATCAACATAGTCGCGCTTTGAACCGAGACGTTTTGCTGTGTAGTATACCGGCAGCTGTCCCAATGAGCGAGGCACACTAACCGTTAATCTTCCTGCCGGATTATAATCACCAAACAAAACATCAGCAATCGCATTTCCGCCTTCCATTCCAGGATACCATGCGTTAATGATGGCTGGAATATTTTGTTCCGCCCACGTTGTGGTTAAAGGTCTTCCTTCAATTAAAACAAGAACAACAGGTTTACCAAGTTTTGCGATTTCCATCATCAGTTTATCCTGCTTACCCATTAAGTTGAGTGATGCTCTGTCATATCCTTCTCCGCTTTCCATATCATTTTGACCGTCCTCTGTAACTTTTGCTGCTCCTGTTTCTTCATATTTAGAGGAAAAATCGCGGGCACTGGAACCTCCCATTACCATAACCACTACATCCGATTCACTTGCGATTTTAATGGCTTCTGCAAATCCTTCTTCCGACTCGTTTCGAATAGCACAACCCTTTGCAAACTTTACAACTGTTTCTTTCGATGCATGATTTTTAATTCCCTTTAATACCGTTACGACATCGTTCTCTCTTTGGGGTGCTGTGTAGTCACCCAGCATATTGTAAATGCTATTCGCATTGGGACCAATAACTGCAATTGATTTATAATCTTTTCTTAATGGAAGAAGTGAATTTTTATTTTTCAACAGCACGATCGATTCAGTCGCGATTTTACGAGCCAATGCTCGATGCTCCGATACATCTTTACTAGTGAGTTTATTTGTTTCATCCAGAAATGGATTGTCAAAAAGACCAACTGTAAATTTTGCATGAAGTACTCTTCTTACGGCTTCATCTAAAACTTCTGTTTTCAACTTTCCTTCTTTCATCAAGGCAATCAGTGCAGGAGAAAAATCAGCGGCACCTAAATCAGAATCAACACCAGCAGTGATGGCTTTTAGAGCAGCTTCATTAACATCAGCGGCTACACCATGTTCTACAAGTCCTCTTATGGCAAACAAGTCGGATACAACAAAGCCTTTAAATCCCCATTGCTTGCGAAGTAAATCGGTAAGCATGTATTGATTGGATGTTGAGGGTATTCCATCAACTTCATTATAAGAGCTCATGACAGAAAGGGCACCTGCTTTTACTGCTTCTTTAAAAGGTGGCAATATAAATTCTTGAAATTCATTTTCGCCAATATGAGCAGCGCCTGCATTGTGTCCACCTTCCGGAGAGGCATGACCTGCCATCGCCTTTAATGTTGATATTACATTCGCATTACTTTTCAAGTCTGTTCCTTGCAATCCTTTGACAAAGGAAACTCCAAACTGTGATGTGAGATAAGCATCTTCACCAAATGTTTCTTCAACACGTGACCACCGAAGTTCTCTGGCCAAATCCAGTACAGGGCCATATCCAATGTGCGAACCTCTTGTGCGAATTTCTTTTGCAATAGCTTTCGCCATTTGTTCAATCAAATCAGGGTTCCAGGTTGACGATAAACCAAGTGATGTAGGAAATACAGTTCCATCAAGCGCCATGAATCCATGCGGACATTCTTCTGCAAGGATTAATGGAATTCCTAAACGACTGTTATCAATAACATAATGCTGCATTTGATTCACGGCCTTTGCCGATAGTTCGTTGTTAAGGCCAGTGGACAATGTTCGTTGTGTCCATGGATCAGCGCGCATAAATCCCCACAAGCTTCCGATGTATCGTTGCGATACTTCTTTCTTTAATTCATCCGTAATGATTACATAATTACCTTTCCGTACATACATTGGCCAACCATACGGAGTAAGTAACTGCCCAACCTTTTCTTCTAATGTCATTTGTGACATCAAATCGTTGATGCGCTCATCGATAGAAAGCTTTGGATTTTCATATTGATCCTGCTTCTTATTTTTATTGAAATCAATCCAATCTGCTTTCCTGACAACTTTTTTGTTTTGGGCATTTCCTGTATTAATAAAAAAAACAAGAGACATCATAAAACAAATAGAATAATTTCTCATACGGATTTTCATTAAAATCAATTTACTCAAATTTTAATCTTCAGCTTATTACACAGGCATACATTTTATTCGAATTATAAATCGAATTGTATTCACCTGTTTTTTGGATTTTATTAAAGCCGTGTTCAGCGAAAAGACTTTTCAATTGATGAAAAGGTATTGGATACGGAACCCATTGGTTAGCATGCTCTGTATCATATTCAACAATGATCAACTGACCCGTTTCCTTCAGGTAACTCTTTATCTTTTCTATAAATGCTGATTTGTCTTTTATATAATGCAATGCATTTGCCATTAAGATACCCTCCAAATTTGAAATGGGTAGTGAGTCGTTTGAAAAATCAGCTTTAATAAATTCAATTTCTACATCGGTTGATGAATGTATACTCTGGCTTTGTTTATCGACTGCATAAATTTTACTCTCCTTACCTAATAAATGAGACAATGCAATTGTGAAGGTGCCACTGCCACATCCCAGATCGGCCCATTGCGCATGCTGTACTTTCTCGGGCAACGCAAGTTCGATTAAATGGATAGCCTCTTTTATTTCCATGCATTAAATATGAAAAAGATTTTAGTACTAAACGGACTCTAATCCAAAATCTAATGCATAGAAAAGTTATTACTTTAGGGGACGCTTGAAATGATTTAGGGCACAATGGAGCTCTTGCGCCAGGAATGTTGTAAATATCCTCATTACAACTACCTAATTTTTAACACCAAAGCTATCTCCAATTTCATCCATTTTCTTCCAAACAATATGTGAAAGAGATTTGGGAGATATTTCAAAATAAATTGCGCTGTGATTTGTTGATTTAATGTTTTTCACATGAATCATACAATTCAGTATAATAGGTTCTTGTGAATGATAATCAAGCATACCAATCGTTCCGCTGTAAGTTTCAAGATCATTTGAAATTGTTTTATTTTTTTTGATGCTGGCAATAGTCGGGACAATTTTATTTGTTGGAATATTTCTACTGGTAATATTTCTTCCAACCAGTCCGGTATAATAAGCCTTTAGGTTTGATTGTAAAGTTGCGGCATCAATTTTTGGTTTTCCATCAAGCCACCACACAAAACAATAGGACCAGTGCTCTTCACTTTTAATTTCTTCCCAGCCTGGCGCAAAACGTATTTCCTCAACTCCATTATAACTGATTTGTGGTGCAAAGTCAGGAGGTAATGAGAAACGTTCTTCGCTCCAATCTGCAGGAGTCATTAAAGTGTAGGGAGGTATCCATGTGTTTACGTCAAATATATTCAGACTCTTTTTTATCCAATGAATGCATTCCACTTCATCTACAATTGAAAATGAATTGGGATTTCTGATTCCATTGCTTCTCAACCCGGGCTGCTTTGAGGTGATAAATTCTGCTTTGTTGTTACCTAAAAGTAATAACCGGTTAATTAATTCAGAACCATCCGGCATTTTGGTGTCATAAAAACTATTTCTTCTGTTCTTCAATTGCCATTCGATGTCATTATCGTAATATAAACGCACCGGTACATTTACTAAATACTGTTCATTGCCTTTATCTTGTCCTTCTCTGTAAAATGGTGTGAGAGATTTATATCGATCTACATTATCATAAATGGTTCCGCTCTCTTTGGTCATGACATCGATGTAATAGTGTGCATCTCCAACCGCTCCTTGCCAGTAGTTCTTTTTAATTTGTTTTTCTGACCAATGCCAAAAGCCAAACAAATCAACATGACTATCAATTCCAAAAACAGCTTTTGGCTGAATAGAAAATTGTTTTGGGTTTTCATAGGTAAGTTCAGTATAACGAAGTGCGATACCTCCCGACTCATCATAGCCAGCCAATACAAACTTAGAAGGATCAGCAGAAAATCTTTTTGATACATCTTTTAGAATGCTGGTTATTCTATTTACAGCAGAACTATCAGCATATAACTTTTGCTTCGTTGATGCAACAATGGTAAGGATATCATTCGCATAAGCCACATTGTGTAATTTGGTTTCAGGCAACACACCTTCAGGCGGCAAAAAGCTGGTAAGAAGAACTAAAACACCTTTGCTGTTTTTTGATTGAGGTTGAACGGCCAGATAATAACCATCGGTGCTGTCTTTTACATCAAATGTAATTTTCTCAATATTCTGACAAAATGAAATGAGGGGTAGGAATAGTAAAGTCGTAACAATTGAAAACGTTGGTTTTGAGATCATAATGACTTGTGGTTTTTAATTCAAGGTATACGCGTAAAGATAGAAGTTGTTTTATACCAATTGTCTTCAAGTAATTTCTTCATTCGTAACAGACAGATGCTTGAAACTAGCAGTTCGCAACATAAGCGGGACGCTTTATGGGTAAGAGCACAAGGGGGACCCTTGCGCTAGAGGAGTCTTAAAAAGCCAATTCATCTGCCGTTATTATTAATTTTTTTATATCATTGTCAATTAAGTTAGGGTCATCTTTTTTGCATACATGATCAACAACCTTCCTTGCAAGATCTACTTTATTAATAAAAAGATCAAAGTATTTGCCTTGGTGATTGTTCTTATCAGCATTAACTCGATCAAGAAATAATTTTGTTTCCTGATTGAATTCAGATTGGTCAATCTCCCTCCCAACAATCTCAGAAATAATTGTCAATGGATAATAATATTCAATTGCCTCTTTTTTGAGGATTAGAAATCTAGATCCATCATCTTTGAAGTAATCAATAATTTCGGTTATTATCTTTTCTGCAGCATTATTATTTGGAGCATCTAATAAGCCACATATCTTATCATGATATATGGGCATATAAGATTGAGTCTTTAACATTTCTTCAACTGCTAACAATCCCGATTTTGCCCTTTCTATACCAGACACAAAATGGAATACTATTTTTTTATTCGAAACAAACCGATGTTTCTTTAATAAATCTAAAACACCGACAAGAAATACATGATCGCTTCTACCTTCGACCACAACTATATTAGCAGGAAAAAAAAGATCGCTTGGGTTGCTCCCTAACAAATCATAGACAGCGTTTTGAAGTTCGCTCTCTTCCTGAATTTGTTCAATTTTAACTTTTCCGTTAACCTTTGTTACCTTATAATTATTTTCAGGATTTTCTTTGTCTATAAAGATATGGGAATGTGTTGCTATCAAAATTTTCTTTTTAGGAACACCATCAATCCCGCTTGCTGCTTGTTTAACTAATTCAAAGAGCTTCTTTTGAGCTCTTGGCTCTAAGCTCAGTTCAGGTTCATCAATAGACAAGAATTTCACTTGAGGACAAAATAATTGAACAATTATCCCTAAGGCCATTCTAGCACCTGTACCTTGAAATCTTGGATTTCTTCCATCAATTGTTACTTCAGGTATTGAAGAGAACTCATCAATTTCTTTTTTAGTAATCTTTAGCTCCTCGAAGTTTTCAGCTAGCCACTTAGCAATCTTGAATCGAGTCTCCTCATCTTGAATCCAAAACTCATGAACTGCATTAATACCCAAATTCTCCGTTGATTGGGAGTAGGTGTTTCTGTTCTTTCTCCCTTCAACTTGAAGATCTACTTTACCTTTTTGTTTTGGATCAATGGTATCCGACATTTCAAATCGATTTGCGCCAATATAATCCATAACAAAATTTCCTGAATTCATAAAGTGATGGCTAGCTCCAAGAATGATTGAAGTCTTCCCACAATTATTTCTTCCAAAGAAAATCATCAAGTCTTTGACTTTAATTTCAATACTTTGTCCTGTTAAGGCTTTTATTTGATTTAAATTTATTGTGATAGATTCTTCTACCTCACACTCAATATCAAAATCTATATTGTCAGCCCAAGCAAAAAGCTTAAAAAACTTACTACTTCCAAGGGCAAGAATTGTAGAGTATGTCGGAATTTGGGTTGAACTTAAACTGACCAAAATATTATCTTGATTTATCCATTTTACCTCTACAAAAATCTCACTTTTAGGAATGTAGTTGTCCCACTTATTAATTACACTCCCAGCACTTAAGTTAATAAGATGATATTCCTGGAGATAGAGTCTATTCGATCCATTCCATGCTCTTGTTTTTGATTCCATTTCACCAACTGCGATTTCAAGATGCTTCAACTCCTTATCACCATATCGTGAATCACTTGAAGAGAATCTTCTGTCAATTGTGTCAGAAAATCTTAATCCAAAGCGCCAAAACTCTGACTTAGGTCTAATCAAAAAGGAGTAAGAATTAATTGCAAGGTCAAAAAGAGAATCGGGCAAGCCTACATCATTGAACTCAGTATCGCCATTGCCTTTAAATGAATAGTTCATAGTAATATTCGATTTAACCATCTTCGATTCACAAAAGACTACTCTTTTGGAGCTATTGAAAAGATGTCATAGCACTATAATTTTTAACTGCTAATAAAATTCACTACAATTTACATATATATTTTCTCAAAAGATGATTCAACCAAAACTCCCCTGGCCAACGTTTGGTACACCACACAATATCGTTCGGTCAATTTGGCGATGCTTTGAAGTTGTTCTTCGGTTGCATTGGTGTCAAGAATAAAATAGAGGCGAATGGTTTTAAAACCTACTGGCGCTTCTTTTGAAACTCCCAGTGTTCCCCGAAAATCGAGGTCACCTTCTGCTTTAATTATTCCATCTTTTAATTCAACACCAATGGCCGTTGAAACTGCTCGCAGTGTAACACCTGCACAAGCCACTAATGCTTCAAGAAGTAAATCGCCTGAACATGCCAGCATTCCTGTTCCACCCGTTGCCGGATGCAAGCCTGCTTCTATAACTGCTTTTCCGGTTTCTACCTTACAGGATATTCCATCGCCTAATTTTCCTTCTGCTTTAAGCGTGATGATAGCCGATTCGGGTTGCTCGCGATATTTATCTTTTAGGGGAGCCTGGAGGTTTCGTAGTTCTTCTGGTTGCATTGATGAATATAGTCAATAGAAATTATATTTTTTTACAAGCACAGATCTAAAAATCAAAAGCAACTTCAATTTCTCATATGATAAAGAAGTTGAAGTTGCCTGAAAAAATCCCGGCACTAGATTAACAGAACTTTGCTTTCACTACTACTCTGCCGTGGCAGTAGCAGGACTAATCATTGTCGAAACCAAATTAATGGAATTGATTGGGAAGCCTCCTTTTTTTGCATGCTCTCGCAACACTTCCTCATTTTCTGCTTTGTAGATACAGAAGATTTTATTGTCAGTTACATAACTGTGAACCCACTCAATGCCAGGGCCCAATTCTTTTAATACCGAGCAGGAGGTTTGTGAAATACCTTTCAGTTCAGGTGCTGTGAGTTTGCCAGCGTTGGGTATCTCACGTTCGATTACATAGGTGTTCATCTTCTTTGTTTCCATAGTCTTTTTGTTTGCGGGTTTTGCAGCGGATGCTGTTTGTGCGAAAGTGGCAGTAGAACTCAAAGCCAAAATCAAAAGCAGCAATTTTAGGGTTGTCATTGTTTTCATAGTTGTTTGTGTTAAAATTCTTAAGCAAAACTATGAAGTGAACTGCCGCGCGACTATTACAGATGATTCAATGAATAAGAAAAATGGTTCAGGCTAGACGAGTGTCTTTAGGTAGACCTGTGGCTGTAAGCCAAATCGTTTTTGAAAACACTTGGTGAAATACGATGGACTGCTGAAGCCGGTATCGAAAGTGATTTGTGAAATATTCCGGTCTTCGTTCCGCAAGAGATCAAGCGATCGCAAAAGTCTATATTCCCTCAACAATGAGTTGGGTGACATACCTGTTACGGCTATACTTTTCCGATACAACTGCGGTTTGCTGATGGACATGATCTTACAAAAGTCAAGAACACCAAACTGTGGATCGCGCCAATGTTCGCCCAATGTATTGATCAATGTTTCAAGGAAATTTTCTTCAGGTGCTGTCAGCCATCGGATATCGCTGCGTCCACCGATTGCATAGATATCGTTTTCTTTATAGAGGTTGCGCACAATGGATGACAAGATAATCTGGTTATCCTTACCAATATTGCACAGATAACGTGCAAGACTTATCGTGGTACCGAAAAGTTCATTACTCTTATTTACCGGAACACCTGCATGCAGTCCAATGCGAAGACCTATGAGTTCGGCTGCTACGTGTAATCTTTTTTGAATGGCCAAAGCACATTCCACAGCTTTGGTTACCGATACAAACGAAAGGATGAATCCTTCTTCTCTTCTATCTACCTCACTGCCTTCAAAGTTTCCTGCTTGTTCGCGAATGATAGTATTGTACAATAACAGCAGCTCGTGAGTTTTTTCCTTACCCAACGCAAGCTGTAGCAGACGAGCATCCAAGGCTTTTGTCACCAAAATAATACGGAAGGCTGGATCGCTGAATACTTTCAGATTTGATTCTGTTGTTTTATTGAATGTCTCCGGGTCACAAATCCGGCCTAAAAAAGATTCTACAACGCTACTGTTAACTTCAATGATTTCATTTGGTATAAGTCCGTGCGCCTTTTTATGCATTTCCCTCACCGACTCGCGATCAGGCGCTTCGATCAGACAAAACACACTGCCCTTGTCTTCATCAATCCAGTATGTCATGGTTTTACAACAGAACTCGTCCTGAATCTTCACATCATGGCTGTGTGCTTCCGCTACCTCTTTCGGGGTAACGCCAGGAACAATATGGAGATCCATGTAAATGGGCATAGCGGAATCAAATCTTCTAAGTTAAATATACGTTGTCTTTCCAGCATAGTACATTTGATTCAATAAATAATACAATTGGTTCAGTTGAAATAATTCTGAGAGTGCCAAGATCAGCGTCCCTGGAGGCTTTGCTGAGATGAATGGGTCTATGATACTTTTCCTCCCTCTGTTAAGTATTCCATCACATGGAAAGTTACTCGAGAAAGTAATATTGGAATTACATTATTACGGATTGGCACATCAATAAAAGTAAACTGTAAATCAAACAAAGTAAGTGAGCCACTTTTGTGTATTGGAATTAATGATCCTAATCGTCAATATAATGTATGGTCAACAGTAATTACAATTTTCCCTTTGTGAATTCCTTTACCAAAAAGTCTGAATGCATCAGGAACCTCATCTAACCTGTAGGATCCATCAATCACTGGTTTGATTTTACCCGCTTCGAAAAGCTCGTTCATATATACTAAATCCTTGTTAGGCTTCAGTGCAACGATACGTATATTCTTCTTACTGATCATTGAAATCAATGGCCCCAGGATTAAAGCCTGGAGAAGCCGGGGCATGGAACCACCAACCGTTACATACGTACCCTTTGGGCGCAGTGCACGAGCATAATCAAACATCGAACGATTCGTCTTTACATCAAGAATCAAATCATATTGCTGTCCATTCTTTGTGAAATCTTCCTTGGTATAATCGATAACATGATCAAAACCCAAGGAGCGCAACATTTTCAATTTCCCTGAGCTGTCAACACCTGTTACTTCAACTCCGTATAATTTAGCAATCTGCAAGGCAAAAGTACCGACACCACCACCCGCACCATTAATCAACAACTTTTGTCCTGATTGAATTTTCCCAATATCAAGAAGACCCTGTACTGCCAGCATTGCAGCCTGAGGTATTGCCGCTGCTTCTGCAAAGGTCATAGTGACTGGCTTCAGAGCCAATGCATTTTCATCTGCGCATACATACTCAGCGAAGCCTCCCCATCGACCGCTTAGATCTCCGAACACATGATCCCCTACTCGAAATTTCTTCACGTTTTTACCAACCATTTCAACTTGCCCTGCGATGTCAGAGCCGAGTATTTTTATCTTCGGTTTACGAAGACCGTTTAGCAGACGATTAATAAGATCTCCATCAAGGAGGCCCAGGTCCCAATCATTGAGTGATACAGCGTGTACTTTTATTAAGACTTCATCGGGTTTTGGGATAGGTTTGTCTATTTCTTTTAATTCAAGAACATCTGGTGTTCCGTATTTTGTATACACTATCGCTTTCATTCTACCTACCTGTCTAATTGTATTTCGATTTTCACAGTTGACACCAAATGGCTTGATGAGATTATTATTTAGTCAGGTGTCAATCATTTCTTTGTCTGCGAGAATTAATCAATAAAATTTACAGTGTCACCGTTCCTGGAGCAAAGGGCATTGCTCGAACGTTTGTGCATGTGACGTTGCTGGTCTTTGAAAGACTAAACTGTTCTGCATAACAGAACGTTGTTTAAAAACGAAACGACAAATTTAAATTTCGCCCAGTCATGATGCACCTGCCAACGGCTGACTGCTAACGTTACTTCATCAACCTGCTATTTTTCCCGGAATTCTTCATTCCTTCTCGACATGATCCGAAATAATCTGATCCAATTCCTCGCTGGAGAAGCCCAGTTTTTCGGCTACTGTCTTAATGAGCTCCAGTTCAGCCGGAGCAAATTCACCATCCACTTTTGCTAGTGAGATCATCTGATCCAACTGGTTCTCGCGTTCGTGCATGTTTTGAGGAATCAAATAGATGTATTCGTTAGCCTTATCGATCATCACATTCAAACGGTCTAATGGTATATCCCATTCATAGGCAATTTTAGCAAGCGCAACGCGCTCTACGTTTTCTATTTTACCATCGGCTGCACTCAGAGAAATCAGGTTGCGAAAGTGTTCAAGTCGGGTTGCGTTCAGCATGTGTGTAGAATTTAATGTCGGGTTAATAAGGACACGATAAGTTCCGAAGTTAGTATAAATACTTTCCAAGTCAATGAAAATATTTGTAGAAACGTATGACTTTAATCATACTCCTATCTCTTAAGATGTGCCACCTTAGATCATCAATCCAATTAAATAACAAAGACAATGACTATAACTAACAATCAACTCCTGAAAAGCATTACCGTAGCAGATGTTGCTCTTAACTTTCCGCAAGCACTCAAAATTTTGCAACGCCATAGCCTTGACTATTGCTGTGGGGGGAAAAAACCATTCGTACAGGTGTGCGAAAAGGCAGGCCTTGATGTTAATGTGATCTGGCAAGAATTACAACATGCAAAGGCCAATCATGGAAGCGATAAACGCATGCACTTCGATTCGTGGAACGCACCGTTGCTCATTGATTTTATTCTTCAGCATCATCACACCTATGTTCGTGAATCCATTCCGCTGATTCAGGAACTGTTGGATAAGGTATGCAACGTTCATGGAGAGGACAGTCCTTTTTTGTTGGATGTGCGCGAGAATTTCAGTGCACTTGCGGAAGAGCTTTTAGATCACCTACCCAAAGAAGAAGAAATACTTTTTCCAGCCATCCGAAAATTATTCAAACAGCAGGATGAATCGCATGATCTGGGTTTTATTCCTTCCAATCTTCAAACACCCATTGCCATGATGGAGCACGAACATGATCGTGCCGGACACCTCATTAAAGAGATCAGAAGAATCACGAACAACTATACTCCTCCTGTGTATGCCTGCCCTACCTTCAAAGCAACTTACATTATGCTGGAACAATTTGATCAGGATTTAATGCAGCACATTCATTTGGAGAACAACATTTTGTTTCCGAAAGCAAAGGTTGCCAGCACCGGAGGATCTTGCGCGATTGTTTAAAAATATTCATAGTTGATCGAAGTACTGATAGGAAATTCCCATCAGTACTTTTTTATCGCGACAAGACCGCGCATCTGCTATGACATATCCCATTGATTTGTCTAATTTTCTTGAAAAAAGAAATTGATTCCCATAGCATTATTTCAGCAATTCAAAGCCGGCTTGGTAAACGTTAGAAAAGACCAAATTCTTTTTGATGAAGGTGATGCGGCCAAAGATTTTTTCCAGGTAGAAGAAGGACAAGTTAAGATGTACATTATCAATCCCGATGGTCAGGAATTTACACAAGGTATTTTCAATGCAGGTGAAAGTTTTGGCGAACCTCCTTTACTCGGTGGCTTCAAATATCCCAGTAGTGCGATGGCGACTGAAAAAAAAAGTAAGATCTGGCGATTACCCAGACCTGAGTTTCTTCAGCTATTAAAATAGAATTTTGATGTGCATCTTAAACTTGATCAAGTGTTATGCAAGCGGCTACAATATAAATCACTGATCCTCACCGAGGTTTCCTCTTATGATCCGGAACACAGGCTCACTACGTTGCTAAAATATTTTAAGACGAAACTCGTAAAAAAAGATGAAGCGGAAAAAATCATTATCCCCTTCACTTGCCGACAACTTGCCGACATAACGGGTCTTCGTGTGGAAACTGTTATTCGTACTATTAAGAAAATGGAGAAAGAAGGTAAACTTAAATTAGAAGGACGTAAAATCAGGATTTGATTTTAGAAATAGTTTGATCATAATTTACTCCGAAAGTTGAGTAAGGATTCTCATCGCTTCGTCAGCATCCTTTTTGTTTACAAAAATATGGTCATGGTAAAATGCTGCAACTACATTACAACTTATTCCTTTTTCAGAAAGTGCTTTTGAAAAGGCAGCAGTTAATCCAACGGCAGTCAATGATGAATGGATAGTTAATGTAATCCACGCGGACACAAATGAATACGGGAGTTTCAAATGATCCGCTAATTCTTTTTTGATAATAATGGTATTCCATTCCTCTTCCCGAAACACCATAATGATGTCATCAGAATTAATTTTGCTCAAGTCATTCACCATACAAAAAACAAAATCACCAACGTTGAATTTTGGTTTCAACGTTTTGAGCATTACTTTTAAATCAGTCTCTCCGGTTGGTTTCATCTGATTTTTTAAATCACAAAGTTTCCTTAAATAAATTCATTTTGTGCTGAAATATCTGTGCTATACTTTGAGCGCGTAGTTTTGTTTCCTCTGCCTTGGTACCCGTAAAATTCTCATCAACGGTTTTTGTAAACAATAACAACCATTGATCAAAGTGCTTTGATTGAATAGGTAAGCTAATATGTTTTTGAAAAGGGTTTCCTTCATAACTCCGATCACCCAATAACATCGATGACCAAATCTTTGATCTTCTTCATCGTAATCCCTAAAAT
>JBDTTT010000072.1:0-27449 GCA_039930485.1 Chryseolinea sp. | reverse complement strand
AAATCTCCTTAATGGCATTTGTACTTGCCTAATAGAACAGGTAGCTCCGCTGGAGCCAGATCAAATAGACTAATGACGGTGCTACAAAAAGGTTGTTCCTCTGGAGCAATACATCTTCTGATCATCATTCTATAAAATAAGGCCTGCTGAAAAAATGCTGTCAAAACAATTTGTGATGAGTTATGCTCCAGAGGAGCAATATTGCCTATGCTTTTAAATAGCAAAGAAATTATTAAATTGGATTGTCTAAACCTATAATCCAAATTACCATGAATGCTTTCTCAAGAAGTTGGAACATCACTAAACTAACGTTTAGTGTAATCGACAAGGACCGTGAACTGTTGGGGTTTGCGCTTTTGTCATTTGTATTTTCGACACTTTTTTCAATAGCGATGATCTTCCCGTCCATTGTGCCCACGCTAATGGAGGAAGGAATTTCAGAAGATTCACTTTCCATATTCCAATATGCCATTGTCTTTCTAACCTATTTTGGTCTTGCATTTATTGCCACATTCTTTAATGTTTGTGTGGTCTACACAACCAAAATCCGGTTTGAAGGTGGTAATGCAACTTTTGGTGAAAGCATAAAGTTTGCCTTCTCCCGAATTGGACTCATTGTTCAATGGAGCTTATTGTCTGCTACGGTTGGCTTGCTGCTTCGTATTCTTCATAACCTTGCTTCGCGCTTTGGAAAAATAGGACAGATCGTTGCTAACATTGTAATCGGACTCCTCGGTATGGCCTGGAGTATTGTCACCATTTTTGTTGTGCCTGTATTGGTGTATGAAGGACTGGGACCAATCGATGCGATAAAGAAATCAGCCGCAGTAATTAAAAGAACGTGGGGAGAGAGTTTGATTAAAGCAATTGGACTTGGTCTTGTACAGTTTCTTGTATTTGTTCTCATTATTATTGGATCAGGAGTACTCACCTATGGGCTTGCATCTGCTTTTGATATTACGGGTTTATGGATAGGTATTGCTGTAGGAGCGGGCTTACTTCTCCTGACCGGGCTTATCTTTACCGTGGCGAATACTGTTTTTAATACTGCGTTGTATCTCTATGCCAACAATGGAATGGTGGCTGAAGGGTTTAGTGAGGAAGTGGTAAAAGGAGCGCTCAAGCAGAAGTGATTTTTTCGAAACTATACATTCTTTCATATGACAAGAAAAGTTCTTCCATTCCTTATTGCATTGCTTGTTACCGGGATTGCAACAGCTCAAAAAATAGTACCCGCTGCCACTCCCGAAGCGGCAGGTTTTTCTTCTGAACGACTGAAACGAATTGATGCCAACTTTAAATCATGGGTCAATAAGGAATGGATGAATGGTGCGGTGGCTTTATTGATTCGAAATGGAAAGATTGTCTACTATAAATCGACTGGATTCAACGACCTTAAAACCAAATCGCCACTAGCAAAAGATGGTATTTTCCGAATTGCCTCGCAAACAAAAGCGATCACCAGTGTTGCCGTAATGATGTTGTATGAGGAAGGGAAATTTTTGTTGGATGAACCAGTTTCAAAGTATATTCCATCCTTCGCTCGTGAAACGGTTCTTGATAAATTCAATAAAGCCGACTCTTCCTACACTACGATTCCTGCAAAACGTGATATCACTGTTCGCGATCTACTGACTCATACCTCCGGTATTGGCTATGCACAGATTGGAAGTGATGAAGCAAATGCCATCTACGCAAAAAATAAAATTACTGCTGGCCTTGATGTAAAAGATGATAAGCTCTCCGATGCGATGAACCGGTTAGGCGCATTGCCACTCATGCATCAACCTGGTGAGCAATGGACATACGGACTAAATGTTGACTTGCTCGGTTATCTTGTTGAAGTGTGGTCTGGTATGACGTTAGATGAATTCTTTCGCAAGCGCATCTTCACACCGTTGGGTATGAACGATACATATTTCAATTTACCCGTGGAGAAAGCAAATCGTTTGGTTAACTTCTTCCAGGAGGATTCACTGGGACATCTGCAAAAGGAAAGCAATGTATTTGGACCCGATGGATTGGACATGGCCTATCCGCTTCATAAGAAGATATATTTCTCTGGTGGTGGTGGACTTTCCTCTACTATTGTTGACTATGCTGTGTTCCTTCAG
This sequence comes from Chryseolinea sp., assembly GCA_039930485.1. Classification (GTDB taxonomy): domain Bacteria; phylum Bacteroidota; class Bacteroidia; order Cytophagales; family Cyclobacteriaceae; genus Chryseolinea. Next base: position 25,335 of record JBDTTT010000072.1, on the reverse strand, counting down.
ATGATGTTGAATGGTGGAATATATAATGGACAACGGATACTTAGCCGTAACACAGTTAGAATGATGACCATGAATCAAATTGGTGATCTAAGTCTTGGTGATAATAAATTTGGCTTAGGATTCTCTATTGTCACTGAGAAGGGTAGCCGACTTCTTCCCATGCAGACAGGTACCTATGCATGGGGAGGCGCATTCTCCACTACGTATTGGGTTGATCCGAAAGAAAAAATGGTAGTGGTTCTATACCGGCAAATGTGGGGTTCACATAATGAGATTGATGATCTATTCAGAGTGTCAGTTTATCAGGCATTGAATGATTGATTTTCAATAAAGGTCATTCAATATTTGCAAGATCATATTTCTTCTAAGGGATATCCATCCTACTAAACCATTTTCTCAGGAAAGCGTATAACGGTGCTTGAGTAACTAATTCTCAGATACTGAATACCGGATGTAAGTCTAATTATTTTGTTCTGGGAATAATCATTTTCACAGCATGAACAAGTTAGATATCAAGCAACCGATGCAATTTTGTATCGCAAAATCTCCAGACAAACAAAGATTATATTCATTGTCTTCTTCAAGACAACAGGAGTCAGATAGAAGCTGGAATTTTGGCTAATCAAATCAGCTCGAGTTTTAGTGCGTAGACAATTTTAAAATCCCCTCATGTTTCGTTCTCTTTTTTGTTGGTCAATTTTTAGAATCAGAATATCCATTCCATTCCTTTTACTGGGAGTTATTTCCTTGCATGTTTCTGCTCAGCAGACTTCATCGATTGATAGTCTCGAGAATTTACTGTCTACATCCAGCGACACTACTCGGGTAGTTTTACTGAATAAGCTATCTGAAATTTATGGACGGGGAACTTCAGAGAAAGCACTGCCTTATGCAGAAGAAGCAATAGCACTTTCAGAGAAGTTAAGGTATGAAAAAGGAATTGCTAAATCGTATCGCACTTTGGCAATTGCCTTTTTTTTTAAAAATGAACATTCAAAAGCAATAGAGTATCTGTTCATCAGCGCAACGAAGGCTGCAGCTATAGAGGCTTGGGATTTAGAGGCACAAGATTATCTTAATATTGCAGCTGTGCACGCAAGTGTTTTTGGCAATTATTCAAAGGCGATGGAGTATTATACAAAAGCATTAACCGTTTTTGAAACGCATCAAGTCTCCGGAAGGCTTCATGATGCTTACGCGGGAATAGCCTCAGTGTATATACATCAAAAGGAATTTGGTAAGGCATTGGATTATCTCACAAAGTCTGAACATCTCCTGGAAACAAATGACGATAAGAATGCCCTTGCCATTGTGTATCAAAAAATAGGCGACATCTTTTTGGAAAAGGATTCACTTGATGAAGTTGAGAAATATTATAATAAAAGCCTTGAAAATTTTAAATCCTCAAATACCAATGGAGGTATCATTACCGCCTTGCTTAAACTGAGTACTGTTTTCAGGATGCGTCATGATTATGAGAGGGCTCTTAAGAATGATTTGGAAGCATATGAACTGAGCAACAGTTCAACTTACGAACGTGGTCGATTATACTGTTTAGAATCGCTTGGGAAAACATACATGGCAATGAAGGATTATGCTAAGAGCAAAGCGTTCTTTGAAGAATCGATCATCCTCTCACAAAGATCAAAGATGATGGAGAAGTCGATGGAACTATATAAAAGTCTTGCAGACGTAGCTTCCTTTATGAATAATTTTGAAGAAGCGTATCAGTACCAGAAATTGCATACCGCGTATGTTGACAGTGTTCGATCAAAAGAAAGAACACAGCAATTAGCTGAAATGGAAGTGCGCTTTGAAACGGATCGAAGAGAGAAAGAAAATCAGCTGCTCAAGAAAGACAATGATCTCAATAAACTTTATACAGCTGTTGCGCTGATAAGTCTTTTATCGATTGGTATAATTGCTGTTATGTTCGTGAATCGACAACGTATTAAATTAAACAGTACAAAGGCACTTTCTGAAAAAGAGAGAAAATTACTGGAGGTAGAATTAAAAAACACACAGCTCAGTGAATCGCAACTGCGCAGCGAAATTGAATATAAGAATAAGGAATTAACTACCTACACGCTTAACCTGATTCAAAAGAATGAAATTCTGGAAGAGCTCAAAAGCACATTAGAGCAAATTCGCGCAACTCCTTCACAGGAACTATCCGGCAGACTCAATGGTATGATTAGTTCGGTGAATTTTAGCTTTCACCTGGATCGGGAATGGGATGGGTTTAAAAAGCATTTTGAAGAGGTGCACGAGAGTTTCTTTGACAAATTGAGAATTCATTTTCCAACCTTAAACATGAACGACATGAAACTGTGCGCCTTGTTAAAGTTGAATCTTGAAACAAAAGAAGTGGCCACCATCCTTGGTATTTCAGCGGATAGTACAAAAGTCGCCCGGCACAGACTTCGTAAAAAACTCAGCCTTACTACCGATCAAAACCTCAGTTCTTTTCTTTCTTCACTTTAAAACCTTGATTTATCTACCTGTAATGCGATTGTTAACCCTTTGTTAACCTCTCATTCGATTGGTGATAACCATTTGTAAACCTCAGAAATGAGGGCTTGCATCAGCGAATAACTTCCTTTATGTTATAGAATAGACTACAACTATGGACGCCTCAATCCGAAAGCTTCGTGTCTCTGAAGATATGCCTTTACAAAATCGCACCGATTCTGCATCTGATTTCACGCACTCTGATTTATATAAGTACGCCTCGCTCTTTAACATCCTTCGGAGCTTTGAAGAATATACCTTGAATGCGAGCGGTACAATTGTAAGCAGTAACCTGGAGGCCGTTAATATTACGGGTTATGAAGAGTGGGAGGTGATCGGAAAGTCGATTTCCATTTTTTATTCTTCAGCGGAACAAGCTGAAGGTAAACCCAGTCAGGATCTTCAGCGTGCGAAAGAAGAAGGTAGAATTGTGATTAAAGGATGGCGTGTAAAGAAACGCAACGTTGCTTTTTGGGCGAAGGTAAAAATTGAATATTTAAAGACTTCAAATCATAAGCCTGCGGTTTTTCGAATGGTGTTACAAGACACCACACATAAAGCCATGTATCGATACCAGGTAAAAAAGATAAAAAAAGAATACCTTAATCTTTTCAATAATTCTTATACCGGAATATTTCGCTTTCGATATTCTTCAGGCAATGTAATCCTGATGAATGACAAGGCGCTTGAAATTATTGGGGTTGAGAATGCTGAGCAAATTTCCTTTCGGGATTTATTTTCAAACGGAGATGAGTTTGTGAAATTCTGTTCGGAGCTTCGGATAAACGAACGCGTACTGGACTTTGAATTCAAGACAAAAGGATCCAGGAACAATGAGCAATGGCTATCGATCACCTGTAAATTCTTCCACGATGATGATTTTGTGGAAGGAATAATGACGGATGTAACCGAAAAGAAAAAACAAGTCATGGAGTTAGAGCGACTTAACCATGATCTTGATCAATTTATTTATCACGCTTCTCACGATTTACGTTCACCGTTAACAACACTTTTGGGACTGGTAAATCTGATCAACATGGAGAAACCAAGTCCGCAGATACACGACTATTCCATGATGATGGAGGAAAGAATTCTTCATCTTGACCGGCTTCTTAAAGATTTAGTATCGCTTGTTCATAATAACAAAACCGGATTAACTGCGGAATACTTTTCAATAGATCAGGAATTGAAATTGAGCATCGCAGAATTTAAAGATCAATATCCTGCGGTGAAAATTCAGGTCCTGGCAAGAGAAGATGCAGCCTTTTTCACCGACCCTGTTCGTGTGAGAAGCATTTTTAGAAATATTATTTCCAATGCACTAAAGCATCACCATCCTGAGTCGCCATCGCCCGAAGTTACAATCGACATTCATTGCAATTGTGAACGAGCTATACTTCAGTTCTCCGATAATGGAATTGGCATTGAAGAGCAGTATCAGGATAAAATATTTGAAATGTTTTTTCGAGCAACCACTAAGTACAATGGCACTGGCTTAGGGCTGTACATTGTAAAATGTCTGGTAGAAAAACTGAATGGTAAAATAAGTTTTGTCTCGGCAAAAGGAAAAGGAACCATCTTTATAATAGAGTTGCCCAATCAGGCAACGAATTTAAAATTGAGAACAGTCTTATAGTGGTTCAATAGAAAGTCTCCTGTGATTATTTAACTTGGGGGATATTTTATTTCAGATGAATAGCGCTATCATTGAAAAATCAACATTAGATTTCCTGCAAAAGTTATCGAAAAATAATAATCGCGATTGGTTCCAGGTTCATAAAGCACAATACCTGCAAGTCCAACTGAATGTTGAACACTTTCTGGATGCACTGATTGCAAAAATGAACGTGCACGATCAGCTTGAAACTGCTTCTGGCAAGAAGGGTCTCTATCGCATTTATAACGATGTACGTTTCTCAAAAGACAAAGCACCTTACAATCCCAGATTCGCGGGATACTTGAGACGTGTAAAGCCCATGCTTCGCGGTGGATATTATATCTGGATCAAACCGGGAGGATCACGAATTGCCTGTGGATTTTCATATCCTAATCCGGATGATTTAAAACGAATACGACTGGACATAACACGCAATTACAAAGAGTGGAATAAAATGCTTAACTCAAAATCAATTCAATCCAATTTTGGAGCGATGAAAGGAGAGAAGGTAAAAACAGTTCCCCGTGGATTCTCCATCGATGATCCAGCACTCGATTTGCTAAAATTCAAACAGTATTGGTTTGAACGATCCTTTACCGATAAAGAAGTTCTGAGTCCCGACTTTCTGAGTAACGTGAACATAGCGTTGAAGGGCATTCGGCCGTTTTTTGATTATATGACGGAAGTATTAACAACCGATCTGAATGGTGAATCAATACTTTAAGGCCGCTCTCATCAAAATATTTCCTTTCACTATTCATTTCAAACCATTGCATAAAGCATAATTCCATTCTCAACCTTTTTTCTTTGGAATAATGAACCTTTCGAGCGTTCCTTTGCGTTAACAAATTTGTTAAACAAAAAAGACAATGGTGGCGGAAGGGGCACAAACCGAAAAACTGATCAAGGAAAAGGCGAAGAAGCTATTCTTTCAGAAAGGTTTTCTAAATGCTACAACACAGGAGATTGCCGATGAGGCAGGAGTAAACCGCGCCCTCATACATTATTACTTTCGCTCGCGTGAGCAAATGCTTGACATCCTGCTCGATGAGACTATGAGGGAAAAAAAGGAGAGAGTAAGCAGCATTCTGTCATCAGATTTGCCTTTTAAGAAAAAGATTGCCCGCTACATCGATGCACTTGTTGATCATGGATTGAACTATCCCTACCTGGACAACTTCATCATCAGTGAAACCGCACGTCATCCGGATAAGATAAAGGAGTTTTGTTCAAAGGTAAATGTTAAATCAAGCGATCTGATTAGTGAACAGTTGGCGGCTGAGATTAAGAAAAAGAAAATCGCACCGATCACTGCTGAACACTTCATGGTTAACCTTTCTGCGTTATGCAATTATCCATTGCTTGCGAAATCGGTGCTTCAAGCTATTCATGGTATGACCGATACCAGCTATCGTAAATTTTTAATTGAACGTAAACAAATTATCTACAAAACCATCTTTAATGAAGAGATGCCAGAATAAAATTCAAAATAAATCGAAAGAGACCATACTAAAGAATCATCCGTACACTATGCAATTCACTTCAATTAAAACACATTTTCGCTGGGCAATGTTGCTCGTATTATTTCTTCCCACTTTTGGCCTTGCTCAAGAGAGTCAACTTCCTGATAGTATTTTAGAATCAGCTCCTTTAGATAAGGTGGTGCAGTATGCTTTGGTGCATCAACCTGGAGTTCTACAGGCAGGGATTGATCAGGAAATTACCGATAAGGTGATTCGTGGAAAGCTTGCAGATTGGTTTCCACAAATCAATTTCGCCTATAACTATCAACGCTTTATTGATCTTCAATCCAGTGTGATTGGCGGTAATGTAATTCGTTTTGGTGTGAACAATACCTCATCAGCACAATTCACAGGAACGCAGACTATTTTTAATCGCGATGTATTGCTTGCCAGCAGCACGGCTTCTAAAGTAAGGACGCTTGCCCAGCAAAATGTCAACGTGAGTAAAATCGATGTGGTTGTGAATGTGACAAAGGCATTTTATGATGTTCTGGCAACCACGCAACAAATAAAGGTAAGTGAGGAATCGATCACCCGTTTACAACGCAGCTTGAAGGACGCACTTAGCCGCTACAATAGTGGTGTGGCGGACAAAACGGATTATAAAAGAGCAACCATTTTATTGGGAAATGCGCAAGTGTCACTCAAGACGAATGTAGAAATGTTAAAATATAAAGAGGAAAGTCTGAAGGCCTTAATGGGTTATCCGATGACTGAAGATCTACCCATCCAGTATGATACTTTGCAAATGGAGAGCGAGATAGGAATGGATACACTTCAGCAAATGGACTACATGAATAATATTTATTACAAGACCCTGCGCACCCAAAGGGAATTGCAGGATGCGAATGTAAATTATAGCAAGTGGGCCTTCCTTCCATCACTAAATGCTTTCGGTGCGTACAATATAAATTATCAGAACAATCAATTCAGTGAATTATATAATAACAAATATCCCTACTCGTATGTTGGGGCAACGCTTTCTATTCCAATCTTTCAGGGTGGAAAGCGAATTTCAAAGATTAAGGAGCAAAAGTTAACACTAACTCGCCTCGATCTGGGTCTTAAAAATTTACAGAATAATCTCAGCTCTGAATACACCCGATCGCTGGCATCGTATAAAAGCAATTTGACTAACTACCTTACTCAAAAAGAAAATGTAGCCCTGGCGAAAGAAGTGTATGACGTTATTCAACTCCAATATCGCAATGGGGTAAGAACCTATCTTGATGTAACGGTAGCAGAAAGTGATCTACGCACAACCCGAATCAATTATTTTAACGCACTCTATTCTGTGTTAGCCAGCAAGATGGATGTATTACGCACACTTGGCCAAATCAATTACTAAATCGAAATCCTCAATAATATGTCAGTAAAAAATTTACACTACTACTTAATAATCGCATTACTACTCGTTGCTGTAGCGTGCGGAAATAAAGGTCAGCAAGCGATGCAAGGACCACCGCCAGTTTCTGTTGTTGTCGAACAAGTCGCTACGGCTGATGCCGCATACTACGATGAATATCCTGCCATTGTAAAAGCGTTGAATGAAGTTGAACTTCGCCCGCAAGTGAATGGCTATATCACCGGAATTTATTTTAAAGAAGGTGATAAAGTAAAGAAGGGTCAGAGACTCTACTCCATTGATCAGCAACAATCACAAGCGAACTATCAACAGGCATTGGCGAATCTTGCTGCACAGGAATCGAATCTTCAAAAAGCAAAGAAAGATGTTGATCGTTACCGCGAATTGGACAAGCAAGATGCGATTGCCAAACAACAAGTCGACTATGCAGAAGCAACGTATGCCGCTGCGGAAAAGCAAGTTGATGCAGCAAAGGCAACCGTGCAAAGTGTTCAGACCAACGTACGTTACGCTACGATTGTAGCACCCTTTGATGGAACGATCGGTATTTCAGCTGTGCGCCTGGGTTCTTCTGTCTCTATAGGACAAACCTTATTGAATACGATTTCATCGGATGATCCGGTAGCCGTTGATATTGCGATTGATCAAAGTGAAATCTATCGCTATACTCAGTTGCTTGCGAACAAGGTATCAAAAAAGGATTCTACATTCAGACTGGCATTCAAAAATCAATTGTATCCTGAGAGTGGAAAGATCAGTTTTATTGATCGTGCTGTTGATCAACAAACCGGTACTATAAAAATGCGAATTGTATTTCCGAATCCCAACCATACACTCCGTGCAGGGATGAGCGGAAGCTTACAAGTTTTAACCACGTCTCAGAAATCTGTTGTTATTCCGTACAAAGCAATCAACGAACAACTGGGTGAATTCTTTGTATACATGCCCGACAGCGCCAAAGCAACACAACGAAAAGTTGTTTTAGGAAAACAAGTTGGTATGAATGTCATCATTAAGGATGGTTTGAAAGAGGGAGAAACCATCATTACAGAAGGTATTCAAAATCTTCGCGAAGGTTCTGCTATCAACATTGCGACACCACAAACAGCTAAGAAATAAATCTACTACTCTATAACAGCAAACAATGATCTCAGATGTTTTTATAAAAAGACCCGTCACTTCTATTGTCACATCCTTAGTGATTGTGTTGGTGGGTGTGATCGCGATGACAACTCTACCGATCTCGCAATATCCCGATATAACACCACCTACTGTTGCTATTAATGGACTCTACGTTGGCGCTGATGCACAGACGGTAGAACAAACTACAACAACGGCAATCGAAGCACAAGTAAATGGTACTCCGGGCATGTCGTTTATGTCGAGTAACAGTACCAGTAGTGGTGTGAGTAACATCACTGTTACTTTTGATATTGGAACCGATATAAACATTGCTACACTTGATGTACAAAACCGTGTGAGCGTAGCGGAACCAGCTTTACCTGAAATTGTAAAGAGACTCGGACTTACCGTACGGAAACGTAATCCCAGTATATTTTTGGCCTTGGCATTATATTCACCCAATGGAACGCATGATGCTACCTTTCTCGGAAATTTTGCAAACATCTATCTGAAGGATGCATTACTTCGTGTGAAGGGAGTAGGGGATGTGTTTTCTGTGGGAGATGATTTTGGTATGCGGATCTGGCTCAACCCTGATAAGCTGGCCAGTCTTGGCATTACGCCATCAGAAGTGAACGCAGCACTGGCGGAACAGAATTTACAAATGGCAGCGGGGTCCATCGGAGGAAGCCCTCAGGTGAAACTTCAGACTTTTGAATACAACGTACTGACGAATAGCCGCATTAATAAAGTCGAAGATTTTGAAAATATTATTGTACGCACCAATCCTGCTCAGGGAAACCTGGTTTACCTGAAGGATATTGCCCGCGTTGAGTTGGCTAAATTTAACTATGGAAATCATCCTTTTGTTATGGGTCAGGAATCTGCCTTTATATTGCTTTATCTCGCGCCCGGTGCGAATGCGCTGGATACCAATGAAGGAGTAATGAAAGCGTTGACCGAATTGAAAACGAGTTTTCCAAAAGATGTCGACTACCTTGTGCCATTGGAGACCACATCAGTTGTTGAGATTTCAATAGAAGAAGTTATTTATACATTATTGGAAGCGTTAGCACTCGTGGTTTTAGTGGTGTTCCTTTTCTTGCAAAACTGGCGCGCTACTTTAATTCCTGTGCTGGCAATTCCTGTTTCGCTGATTGGAACGTTTATCTTTTTTATTCCGTTTGGATTTACCATTAACACACTTACCCTTTTCGCATTTGTATTGGCGATTGGTATTGTAGTAGATGACGCTATTGTTGTTGTTGAAGCGATTCAGCATAATATGGATCACCATAAGCTTTCTGCTAAAGAAGCTACTATAAAGGCGATGAAAGAAATTTCTGCACCAGTTGTGGCCATCGCGTTGATTCTGGCTGCCGTGTTTGTTCCAGTAGGATTTGTTCCGGGCATAGTAGGAAAACTCTATCAGCAATTCGCTATTACCATTGCTGTGTCTGTTATGATTTCTGCTTTTGTAGCGTTGTCTTTGACACCTGCATTGAGTATGCTTCTTTTGAAGCCATCAGATGAAAATGATAAGAAGAACTTACTGGAAAAGTTTTTTGGCCGCTTCAATCGCTGGTTCGATAAAGTAACCCATTCTTATACAAGTGGAGTGAACACATGGATAAAGAAGACGCCTTATGTATTGGTGATGATGGCGTGTCTGTTTGTTGGCCTGTTCTTTATGTTTAAAAACAAACCTACCGGATTTATACCAACAGAAGATGAAAAACGGATGTACGTTTCATATGAAATGCCAGAGGGTACATCAACTACCCGAAATATTGAATTGCAGCTTGAATTGCAAAAACGCATCAAAACAATTCCTGCTGTGAAAGTAGTGGGTGGACTTGCCGGGCTTAATATTCTTAACTTCTCAAATAAATCTAACGTAGGAACTTTGTTTGTGAATCTCAAGCACTGGCATGATCGTGATCTGAAGACGGAGAGCGTGCCAATGGTGATGGCTCAGATACAAAAGCTTGTGGCGGATATCAAAGAAGCTCGAATACTCGTAATTGCACCGCCTGCTATTCCAGGCTTAGGACAATCATCCGGTTTTACATTTGAACTACAACAGACAACAAGCACAGATGACATTCGTAAATTTGAAGGTGTGATGCGCAAATTCATAGGTGCTGTTAATCAACGTCCGGAAATTGCTATGGCATATTCTTTCTTCTCATCCCGCACACCAAGTTATCAGGTTGACCTTGACAAGGAGAAAGCAAAGAAGCTTGGAGTTTCTGTGGCAGATGCTTACAGTACCTTATCCACTCTGTTAGGAAGCAGTTACATTAATGACTTTAATGTTTACGGAAGAAATTTCCGGGTAGTAGCGCAAGCGGATACATTATATAGAAAAGATATAAGTGATATTGGGAAATATCATGTTCGGAATAATCAGGGCAGCATGGTTCCCCTCAGCGCACTGATCACAACGAAGGTAATCGAAACGCCTGCACTGGTTTCTCATTATAATATTTATCGCTCAGCCGAAATTATGGGAGCAGCCAAGCCTGGCTATAGTAGCGGTCAGGCCATTGATGCGTTGAAGGAAGTAGCCGCTCAAACTTTACCAGTTGGATATGGCTATGAATTTGGTGGAATGAGTCGCGAAGAAATCAAAGCCGGAAATAGTACAGGTTTGATCTTTGCCATTTCCATTGTCTTTGTATTCTTGTTCCTCGCTGCACTTTATGAAAGCTGGTCTGTTCCATTTTCAGTTTTGTTTGCAGTGCCGATCGGAGCATTTGGATCAATACTTACATTAACGTTGTTGCCGAATCTCACCAATAATATTTATGCGCAGATCGGATTAATAACGTTGATCGGACTGGCTGCAAAGAATGCGATCCTGATTGTGGAATTTGCGAAGGAACGCGTTGATCGCGGAATGGAAATTGTAGCCGCTACATTAGAAGCTGTTCAACTTCGCTTGCGTCCTATCTTAATGACTTCACTCGCTTTTATTCTGGGAGTAATGCCGTTAGCATTTTCAGCAGGAGCAGGAGCAGAGGCGCGTAAAACGATTGGATGGACTGTTGCAGGAGGGATGCTGGCAGCTAGTTCGCTGGCAATCTTCGTTGTGCCTGTATTGTTTGTACTGATTTCAAAAATTGCTTACCGAAAGAAGACAATCGAAGTAGAATTGTAACAGCTACATTACAACACGTAAATCAGAAAATGCTGGATCAAATTTATTGATCCAGCATTTTCTTTAGGTAAGCTACCATAATCTAATTTCGAATGCCTAGTATTTGGATTTTGCTTTTGGAATACTGGAAGATAAATCACCTTTTTCGTTCGCCCACAAACGTGAGACTTTTCCCTGATCGTCTGTAACTTCTAAATAATAACCTTTTTGATTGCGATCTACCACTTCCCAGTAACTTGTTACTTCCTGTGTTCGATACGTGCTTAAATCAAAAGAGGATTTTACTGGATTTTGATCATTTCCATTCCATTCTAATCTCCTTAATGTTTCAATGTAATGTCCCTCGATATCATAGACCGTCATGTAGTTTTGATTATCGACTGAATACGTGCCATAGTATCCATCTCCAATCTCATACCACTGAACCGGCAGATTCTGAATCTTGGAATTTCTATTACTCCAATCCTTCTGGAGACTCAGACCTGTTGCCTGATCTGATAATGGATGAGCTGGGAACTGATCGGCCGGTATGATTCGATCACTTTGGGCATATAGTACATTTGCCAATCCGGTTAACAACAGGAGGCAGTTTAAATAACGCATGATATTCATACTTTTTATATTTAAGTTCAAGCTGATTATACTACTGTGCAGTATTGACTTCTATCCCATAGGTTTTGGGTAGGAAATAGTTTAATTGATTTTTAGGAAAAAAAAGAAAAAGGAAAAAACTTAAAGAGTATATAATGGTAATGACATTCCAAAACACCATTACCCAGTCATTGCGAAAGTAGCTCAAACAAATTTCGTTAAAGGTAAGGAGGGGGCACTTCATTTTAATGTGTAGATATCTCATAAAAGTCTAAACGAATTAATCACTACATAGAAAATTACATGCCAGTGTCAATTGATTAAATTCAGGAATATCACAATGCCTGCTGTAGAGTTTTTTCTGTAAATCGTGCGGCCGTAATTCTACACTTATCACTCAACCGTTTATGTTTAGCTTAAATGGCGGGGATTTTAATCGGCACAAATATTAGAGGAATTTGTGAATGTAACCGGTTATGAGAAACTAACCATTTCATTTTAATGAGTAGTTAAACACTTTAAACACTAAAACTATGCTACGCTACGCAGCCATTTTCTTCGTCATCGCCATCATTGCCGCCATCTTTGGTTTTGGAGGAATTGCAGCAGGAGCTGCCTCTATTGCAAAGATTTTGTTTTACATTTTCCTCATTCTGTTTTTAGTGACATTAATCTTCGGTGCAAGTCTCTTTAATAAGCGGGATTGAGAAAAGGAATAATCTGATGACCTGGCTAAAATCATCGATTGAATTTAAAATACTCTAAGAATGGGTTGTGTTTTCCAGCTAACGCGTCTGATATAATACTCATCCCCATTACACTGAAGGTTATTCCGTTTCCACCGAAGCCTAAAATGAAGTAGCTGTTGGGAAAATCAGGATGTGATCCGATATAGGGTAATGAATCTTTTGTCACACCAAATGTACCCGCCCAGGTAAAATCAGGAATTAATTTCAACGCTGGAATTAAGCTCTGCGCTTTTTCCATTAGAAATTTTTGTTTCTTATCAATTAGATTATCTCTTCTCAGCGGGTTTTTAAAGTTCTCGTCACCACCACCCACTAGAATTCGATTATCCCTTGTGCTTCTTAAATACAAATAGGGATCTTCTGTATTCCATAAAAGGGTATTCTTTAGTGAAATAGGTAATTTTTGAACAGGCTCGCTCACGAGAGCGTAGGTGCTGATCAATTTTACAATTTTGCTTTTCACTACACTTTGAGACTCATACCCGGAAGCATGAACAACATGCTTGCATTTTATTATGTTCTTATCATCGGTGAGTACTATGCAATTTTTTGCATCATAGTTTATGGATTCTGCTTCTGTATGATCATAAATCTTTAAGCCATGATGCATTACGCAGTAGGATAGCAGCGCATGTGTTAGTCGATACGCATCAAGACTTGCTCCTGCAGTGGAGAGTATTGCGCCTTCTCCAGCCACTCCAAATTTACTTTTAAGCTGTGATTGATTAAGCCAGGAAACATCTATCTCATTTGCTTTTCTACAAGTATATTCCTCCTGAAGCCATTTAGAATCAGGTGATGAAGATGCTATGAATAGACTTTTCTTTCTTTCGAATCCACAGTCTGCCTTTATTGTTTTAATAATTTTTTCAAGCTTATCAATGGCAGCGACCCCCCCTTGATAACTGTCTATGGCTGCGTTTTCACCCACCTTCTTTATAAGGGAGAATAATGGTTCATCAATCTCATACTGAATCATAGCAGTAGTGGCGCTCGTGCTGCCCAACGCTACGTCACGCTTATCGACCACAACCGTTTTATAACCTTCACCAGAAAGTTGATAAGCCATTAAAGCTCCTGTGATACCGCCTCCAATTATAAGAACGTCACACGTAATATTTTTTTGAAGAGAGGGATAGGTATTGATAAGTCCATTCATCAACAGCCAGTAGGTTTCTTTTGAACGGAGTTTCATTTCTTGTAATGGTATGAAATTGACTGAACACTATTCAGAAATTTTAAATTGAATGCAGAAAGTGGTGCCCTTGTTTAACTGACTGTTTACTTTTACAACGGCATTATGACTGTTTAAAATATTTTTTGTCGATGTCAGACCTAGCCCCATTCCTCTTTGCTTGTTGCTAAAGAATGGATCAAATAGTTTACCCAGATCGGATGGGGATATTCCAACGCCATTGTCTGAAATTGAAATTTGTATCACACGGCCTATTTCATCAAATGAAGTTTCAATTTTCAATAATCCGTTACCGGGTTCCATCGCTTCGACTGCGTTGATCATGATGTTTAACAATGCAATTTGAATTTTATCTTTATCAACCAGGATTCTTGGAGAGTCCTTACTAAAATCCGTTTGTAATGCAATGCGATTTAGCTTTATCCTATCAATTGCCAGACTGATGGCATGATCAACAATTTCATTAACCGAAGAAAATTGTAGCTGAAGTTCTTTCGGTTTTGACGATGACAACATTTCGTTCACAAGTTGTTCAATCCGGCTTGCATTTCTTTCAATAATATCTCCATATAGATTTACAGCCTCATTGTCGGATGGCATTTCGCTGCGAAGTTGATGGAGCGCCATGTTAAGGCTTGTCAATGGGTTGCGCACTTCATGCGCAATGGTCTGGGCAATTTTTCCGGTTAGTGAAAGGCGTTCAGCTTGAATCAGTTCATTTTCAGCTTGCTTGCGAAAAGTGATATCATGAATAATCCCCTGATAGCAACAGAATTCCGAAGCCTGGTCAGGAATAAATACGCAATTCAAAAGGCATATTTTTTCCTCACCATTTTTGGTTCGCAGCACCAATTCAAAATCCTTTATTTGTTCAAATTGTTTCAGTGATTTTATGAAGTATTCGTAATCTTTATGCTTTGCGAAAATGTCTTCTATGGCAAGGTTGAATGATTCATTCACAGAATAACCCAGCAATTCCAGAAATGAATTATTAACATTGATGAGTTTAAGCTTTTCGTTTGCTAAAAAAATAGGGTCTACTGATCGTTCAAAAAGTGACCGATACTTTTTTTCTTTTTCATCTAATTCTTTCAGTATCCTGGATTGTGTGAGCGCATAGCGAATACTACGCTCCAATATTTGCGGATTCAGTTCTCGCTTTATTAAGTAATCCGCTGCTCCATATTTACTTGCATCGGTATCAACTTTTAAATCGCCCTTGCCGGTAAGAATAATGGCAGGTGTTAAAATTCCTTTCTCCTTTATGAACTTCATAAAGTCCAAACCGTTTTCAACGCCTAACAAATAATCGATAAGGAAGATATCGTAGTTTCCACTCAACATCTTTTGTCGCACGCGTGTTAAAACGGGCTCCCATGTAACCTCAAAACTGAAATTGCTTACTTCCGACAGATACTCTTTAGTTAAGAAAGCATCATCATCGTCATCTTCAATAAGCAATACTTTGATAACCGTTGAATTCATGCTAATAGAAGATATGATTTAGCCTTCGTAAAAGCCCCGCAATGAATTACACAAATTAAGTACTAACTCTGGAATCATTCTTCCGGGTGAATTTCTGGCGTCTTGTAAGATGCTCGCTGTTAAAGAAAGGGGAAGACCATCTCACAAGCATAAGCACCACACCAAGGAGTAGATACTCGATTAAGAATGTAATTAGGAGATGTAAAAAATGACTCACTTTAGGATACTTTTAAAAAATTGAACCAAGACTTTGTTCTGTCGGGTGATTTCTTTTGTATGTCTTCCACCTGTTTAATGAAATTCGAGATTTTCGGATCCGCATAAGCACCATACGAATCAATTAACGTTCCCTTCGTACCATCCTCCGTTTGAATAATGTAGAGTATAGCATTGTCCTGCGGATCAGAGTACCCTTCAAATCTGTGAAAATCAGAAATGGCTACATTCTCAGGTAAGAAAGAATCCTTTTCATTTTCAGTGATAAGCCCTTTGCCTGTTACTTTAAAATTCTCAGTATAACCTTTCGCTACTGCACTGTTAATACACTCAGACAATGTCTTCATGTTTGGAGTTGAGTCGTCCTTGTTTGCTTCCAGAGTTGAATCGTCCTTGTTAGCTTCCATATGAATTGTAAGTTGAATTGTACGTGATGGAATTGTAGGATAAAAACCTTGCCACGGACAATCCGCTTGCAATACAGGTTTTTAATGGCCACTGTGAATTAATTTCTACAGTGTAGAATGAAAACTGTGTATGGCTTTGCGAAATGATCATGCGAAGAAACATCTGGATTTATAACTCATGCCCATTACTGGAAAAGTAAGAAGCTATAAAATGGTGGACATTACTTCTCTCTTTGCCTCTTTAAATTCTTGAGCTGGGTTGGGTAGAATTTTACCTTCATGCGAAAAAGGATCCACATTCATAATCGTCTATTCTGGTAAAAACGGCTGTCAAGGCAAATTTTTAAATGGTATATAATTTTCCTTAAAGGAAAATTAGAAGTTATAACCATTAGTATCTATGGCGACAAAAACGAAAAGGTTAAACAAAATCAGAGTTAAGAAAAGTCCCTATGGATCGAACGTGTCAATCCAGAGACAGCCAATTGAAGGCCGCGATTTAAATGAAGACGAACAGCAGCAACTCACCAACTCCAAACAGGAAGAGGATGATTATAAGATTCAAAGCACCGATTCAAATGATCAGGAAGATCAGGAGAGCAAAACAACGGTAGAGCAGGAAGAAGATAATGAACAACTGAGGAGGGAAGATGAGGAGCGAGGTAAAGAGCAGGTATGATTGAGGCTGGTAACAGAATTTGAATAGTAAAAATAAATTTCGGAATCGATTTAAAGTAAAAACAAAAACAAAAATTAGTATGAAAACGAGAAACATAATCGCATTTTTTATTGCAGTTCTGGTAATTGCACAAGTACAATTGACAAACGCACAAACTGCTTCGAAAGCATTGGATAGTTGGTCATTGCTTGGAACACGCGTGGTGGACTACACATTGGACAGAGATGTAATATCATTGACAAAAAGTGACCACAGTATTACAGGATTGAAATTCATTGTAAAAAATGGCACCTTGAATATGCACAAAGCAACGGTTCATTTTTTCAATGGTGATACTCAGGACATTGATTTTGCAGATCAGGTTAACGCTACAAATGATGGTCGCATTATGGAATTAAAAGGTAATTCAAGAGCAATTGAAAAAGTTACGTTTTGGTACGACACCAAGAATAGCGCAAAGGATAAAGCAACAATTGAAGTTTGGGGAAAATAATTCTATAGTTGGGGAGGAGCCAGGGTTTAGTAACCCAAAGAAGACCCCACACGGGGTCTTCTTCTTTTCTATTCGTTTTGGTAATTATAATTGTCAACATTTGAAAAATCGGCCATGCAAAAACAGGGTAAATCAAAACAACTAAGAAGGCCACAATCTCAAAGCAGGCCAGGAAAGGAAAGTGTGATGTCGCCCAAGCCGATTTTCAAATCTTCAGCGTCATCTCGGTTGGGAAAATTGAAAGGCAAGGTTGCACTTATTACGGGGGGTGATAGTGGTATTGGCAGGGCAGTAGCAATACTGTTTGCAGAAGAAGGTGCACGAATAGCAATTGCCTATTTAAATGAACACAATGATGCCAGAGAAACAAAACGGGTCGTTGATCAGCATACAGAATGCCTTCTATTACCTGGCGATTTGAATAAAGAAAATCAATGCAAGAAAATCGTGGCACACACCCTAAAGAAGTTTGGGAAGCTTGATGTACTGGTAAACAATGCTGCCCTTCATTATGAAAAACAAAAACTGGAAGATATCTCGGCCCGCCAATTACAGCAAACATTTAGTACAAACGTCTTCCCTTATTTTTGGGTAACACAAGCGGCCTTGCCTTATTTAAAAAAGGGAAGCTGCATCATTAATACTTCCTCTGTAACAGCGTATCGCGGAAGTGACACACTGATTGATTATGCTTCAACAAAAGGAGCAATTGTTACCTTCACCAGAAGTCTTTCATCTAATTTAGCAAAGAAAGGAATTCGTGTTAATGGAGTAGCACCAGGTCCTATTTGGACACCCCTTATTGCGTCCTCTTTTAAACCGAAGAAGGTTGCCAGCTTTGGAAGCACTGTTCCCATGGAACGAGCAGGAGAGCCAGCGGAGGTAGCTCCAAGTTATCTTTTCCTGGCCTGCAGTGATTCGGCTTATATGTCCGGGCAATTCCTTCATCCAAACGGAGGAGAGATTGTGAATGGCTGAAGAGCTTTCGAAATCGACCTTGAAATTGTAAAAAACATTTTTGAGAATCATGAAGGCGTCATTACTGCAAAATCGGGATTAGATAATGGAACTATATTTTGCCGGCCTCACATTCTATAACTTCAGGCGATCATACTCTTTCTCAATCATCTCCAAATGATTTTTCAGATTAGGAAGAGTTGAAGAAATTAAATTCCTTAATTCAATATCTTCTGTTTTGTTCATTCGCGATTCAAACTTTCGAATGCTTTTTTTATGATTGTCTTTTAGTTTGTCGCACCATTTCCTATCAAAATCTTTGGCATCTTCCTGAGTAAGATCCTTCAGCGCTTCAACAGCATCATTCGTTTCGGATGTGGGTTCTGCTATTCCTTTTTTAGATGCATAAACCTGGAGATCGTGCAGCACTTTCGTATGGTCTGTCTCCAGCATTTTGGCCAGGTTCGTTACGAGTACATCATTTGATTTATTACTGGCTAATTTGGCGAGGTTGATTTCAGCAAAATTTGCTGCAATTGCATTGACAATAAAATCAGCATCGTTCTCATCCTCTTTATCTTCAAATATCTCATCATTCCTTTCCTTTGCAATTTCAGTACTATCTTCTTGTTTTTTGCGGGGTTGGCAAGCGACAAAAAAGAGCATTGCCAATGTCACTGCTTTTAAAATGGTTAATGATTTCATAGCGCTTTTGTTTTTTGTTATTCATTCCTTTCTAAACGGAATGATAAAACCATACCATTTTTGAAAGCGAAATTTTAATAACTAAATTCTGTGAATAATCTTTCAAAAAACTGACCAGGCAGGGGAAACAATTTCACTTCAAAATTGCGGTTCACTTAAGGAAACATTTTTTGAAGTTCATCTACGATATGCGGTTTGTACAGAATACTAAAATTTGTAGAGGAAGTAGTGGGTATCTGCAGGGCGCTCATTAACACCAATCTTGTGTCCGGATATTTCTCCAAAACCAATTGAGCATTGCTCCAGCCTAACCCATCAGGAAGATTATTATCAAAGAAAATATATTCCGGGCGCTGCTCTTCTAAAACCCGAAGTCCATCATAGATGGATAGCGCTGTATAAACATCATAGCCCCTCTTTGCAAAAAAAGAAGTCATTAAGATTCCGAAGTCCACTTCATCATCAACAATCACTATTTTTTTATTTTTCACAACTATGTTATTAAAATAGAAAATCAGCCCCTCTTTGTGGAAATCTCTTCAACGCGTAAAACAAATTCTACACTTTATGCACTCTTTCTCCCAGCTGAATAATGCATGGAAGGGTAAAGGCTATTACGATATGCGGCTCTGAATCCTTTCATACCATTATATATCGACAAATGGTTTTGGTATTGAAATTCTAACAGATTTTTGGAGATCGTGTCGATGTAAGGCCTGGCAATTAACAACCGGTAACATTGTAAAGTCAGAAGATCGGCCATTTCAAAAGTGTGCAGTTGTATATTTAGGTCTGTCTCATCAAAGGAAGGTCTGAAATCGGACCATATGCAGAATAGCTGGCCTTTTGTTTCAGGTTCTGACCCTGTCTCAAAACGTTCCCGAAATAACCGTCTGAGAGAAAGAATTGAATCTCTTGCATTGTCGAGTTCTCTGTTCAGTAGCATTTTGAGGTGCATGTTTTCGCATCCATACGCACTCTTATTATAGCCGTTTACACGCTCACGATTAATATGGAGAATATCCGCAAGGTCCTGTACTATCAATCCATTGGTTTCCATAGTCAAAGTGTTTGACTATACTTTGTAATAATTGTGCCAGTTTTAAAGGAACTCTTGTGACTGATTTTCGGTGAAGTCATTGATATTCGTTTTGGCAAGCTATTCGATATCACATAGTGTTGTTTATAAATCAACACTCGTCTAAACTTTAAAATTATGAATAACCTTTTCAGAGGATTAATTGCTGGTTACGGAGCCAAGAAACTGGGAGGTGGCTGCTTAGGAACTGTTCTTGTCTTTATTATTATCTGGGTTGCTTTAGGACAGTGCAGTTAATGAAGGAGCAAGTCTTGTTTTGACCTTTCAAATCATTTTTCAACAACTTTTGCAACCGGATTGAGTATTTAGGTTACATTTAATGAAACTTGCAGTTCAATTTGCTGTCATCATTTTCCTTATTTGAACCTAATCCTTAACCTACTTTATGACGAATGAACCGATCAGGATATTTCTTGCTGACGATGATGAAGATGATTGCATGCTTTTCCAGGAAGCCCTCGGAGAGGTGAATAGCAAAATAGACCTTACCGTTAGCAGAGACGGGGAGGAACTAATGAAAACCTTCGAGGAAAAAGTTCCACCATCACCACAGGTTTTGTTTCTGGATCTCAACATGCCCCGAAAAAGTGGATTGGAATGTCTTATGGAAATGAAGCAAAGTCAAAAACTTAAACATATCCCCATTGTTGTATTCTCAACTTCTGCAGACGCAGAGTATATAGAAAAGACCTTCCATGGTGGAGCTAACTATTATGCCCGCAAACCTGGTACTTTTATATTGTTGAAAAAGTTAATTGAAAGGGTTATGTCTATTGATTGGGCAAATGAATCGTCTCCAAAGTTTGAGAAATTCTTGCTTCATCCTTAGCCTTTTATTCTTCAATAATTTAGTATGGAATGAGGAAAAAATTCCACAGGTAAATTTATTGTCTGCAGTTTTAAAGGTTTTTCCCCTCAAATAGCCAATTGCACAATCTTTGTGTACTTTTTTTAAAGTAACCTTACCAAAAATGAACCGACCTATTTCAATTATCCTGGCAGAGGACGATGAAGACGATCGCCTGTTTTTTAAAGATGCTTTACTCGGGCTAACCATACCTACACATCTTATTACGGTTAATGATGGCGAGCAACTTATGCTGCATCTAAGCAAAAATGAAGATGCTCTTGCTCATGTTTTATTTCTGGACATTAACATGCCACTAAAAAATGGCTTGGATTGCCTTGTTGAAATAAAACGTAACGAGAAGTTTAATACGTTACCCGTCATTATATTTTCAACATCATTTGATAAAGAAGTCGTGAATAAGCTGTATGAACTGGGGGCAAATTACTATATGAGAAAGCCGGGAAGTTTTTTAAGACTACAGGAAATTATTGAACGATCTCTTAACCTTATGCTCACCACAGGCTTTGAACAACCTGCTAAAGAAAAGTTTGTTCTGAACGTTGTGTAAATTGCAAGCGCATATGAAATATACATTTCGTTCCCTGTTTCAGATCCGGGTCATTTACTTAGGAATTACACTTTTCCTGATGGCGCTTTCGTTCTTTGTATTCAAACAAGTTGAACGTTTGATTGAATCCTCGCATGGAGTAAACCGTAGCACCGAAGTGGCGCTTGAACTTGAAACACTGATAGGATGTATAAAGGATGCAGAGACAGGACATCGTGGTTATTTGCTTACGCACGACTCTAGTTTTTTGGAACCCTTCCATCGTGGTTTAAGAGAATATCCTAAACATTTAAAAAATGCACGACTGCTAACTGCGGGCAATACCACACAACAAAATACCCTCCGAGAAGCACAAGCAATTATCGAGAAAAAAATAGCCCATATGCAGACATTACTGGAGATCGCTAAAACGAGAAAACCCAGTAATTTCGAACTGCGAATGGGCAAATGGATTATGGATAGTCTGCGCGAGCAAATTAAAAAGGTAAGCAACGCAGAGGGCAAAGTACTTAATCAACGAACTCAGGTTTTTAAGAATCAATCAATTATTACTCCGGCTTTTCTATTGGTGATTACGCTCGGGGCCTTAGCTATTTTGTTTATATCCTATAACAAGATTAATAGCGAGCTGGCAAGGTCGAAAAGGCTTCAACGCAATCAGCAACTTATGGTCATGGAGGCTCCTGCCATCATCTGCATGATGCGTGGACCTGAACACATTTATGAGATGGCCAATGAACAATATATGAAACTAATTGGCCAACGTGATATACTCGGAAAGCCAATACGTAAAGCTTTACCCGAATTGAAAGGTCAGGGTTTTTTCGAGTTGATGGATGAAGTATATAAAACGGGAAAATCATATACGGGCAAAGAAGCGCTTCTAAAAGTTTACAAGATGAACAATGCACCTGAAAATGCATACGTCAATTTTGTTTACAGAGCATCCATAAATGAAGCTGGAGAAATTGAAGGAATTCTGGTATATGGTTCAGACGTTACGGAGCAGGTATTCGCCAGAAAAAAAATTGAAGAAAGCGAAGAGCAATTGCGAATTGCTGTAGAGGGTGGAGAATTGGGAATGTTCGATTATTATCCCGAGACCGGTAAACTGGTTTGGTCTGCTAAAACAAAAGAAATGTTTGGCTTGAGCCCGGATGCTGAGATTGACTACGCTACCTATGTTAAAGCATTGCATCCGGATGATAAGGAAAATTTAAAAGTTGTAACGGACACCATCAATCATCCTGAAGAGGGTGGAATGTATGATCTTGAGTATCGTGTCATTGGCGTAACCGATGGTAAACTAAAATGGATCCGATTGAAGGGAAAAACCACCTTTAGTGTGGATGGAAAGCCAGTCCGCTTTACGGGCGTTACACAGGATATTACCCAACGCAAGTTGGCAGAGGAAATTCTAAAGGAAAGTGAAAAACGTTTTCGATTGCTGGCCGAAACCCTTCCACAATTAGTATGGGTTACGGATGAAAAAGGAATACAGGAATACACCTCGCATCGATGGGAAGAATATTCTGGTATTAAACCGGGAGGTGAAAAGGAGTGGAAGCAAGTTGTTCATCCGGATGATTATGATAGTATCAACAAGGCTTGGGCCAATAGCCTGGCAAATGGAACCACGTATCGATGTGATGTGCGTCTTAAAAGCAAAGCGGGCGACTACCATTGGCATGCGGCTTATGGTGAACCTATTTTCAATTCAGAAAATAAAATTATAAAATGGGTAGGGGCTTTTACTGATGTTCAGGATGAAAAGGAATTCGCTCAGCGATTAGAAATTCAGGTAAAAGAAAGAACGCACGAACTCGCTGTTAAAAATAATGAACTGGAAAAGATGAATAAAGAACTGGAATCGTTCACGTATGTTTCGAGTCACGATTTGCAAGAGCCATTGAGAAAAATACAAACGTTCTCCACCCGAATCTTAGAAAAAGAAAGAGCGAATCTTTCAGAAAGCGGAAAAGATTATTTTAAACGTATGCAGGCAGCAGCGGGCCGTATGCAACGTCTTATTGAAGATTTGCTCGCCTTCTCGCGTGCCAGTAACGGTGATCGTGTTTTTGAGAAAATTCAACTGAACACACTTGTATCTGAAGTCGAAACGGAATTGAAAGAGGTAATTTCGGAAAAGCAAGCTGTTATAGAAGTCGCTGAACTCTGTGAGGTGAAAATTATACCGTTTCAATTTCGACAGTTGATGTATAACCTTATCGGGAATGCACTTAAATTTTCAAAACCAGATACACCGCCTCACATTACAATCGACAGCGAAAAAATACTCCTGAGCAAATTTCAGCTTACAAAAGCAGCGCTGGATAATCTCCCGCCTGCTTTGGTCATTACCGGAAAAGACTATTGTCATATTCGCGTAATGGATAATGGTATTGGCTTTGAACCTCGCTTCCGTGATCGCATCTTTGAAGTCTTTCAACGACTTCATGGCAGAAATGAATATGCGGGCACCGGTATAGGCCTGGCTATTGTTAAAAAAATCATCGATAACCACGAAGGTTTTATTACTGCAAATGGTGAAGTAAATGAAGGAGCAACGTTTAATATTTATATTCCGTGTGACCCCGCTACTTAGATTTTTCTGTAGAGCGATCACTGCGCTTACCTTTAATAAAGGATGTTATGAATTTAAATTTCTTGCTTACATTTTTCATCAATGCCACTGCATGAATGAGCGGATCAAAGTTGTGCTTCACTGAATTGATTTCGCCTTTAAGAATTGTTTTTTGAGTTCTTAGTTCCTCCTGTAATCTTATTTTTTCAAGAATGAGGTCGTTGTAATTATTAATCTTTTTCATGATTCTTTTTGATGATAAAGTTTTATAAGTGCATTTTAGAATGGATAACCAATAGCAATGTTGAATACAAGATTTTGCTTTCGCCAATCTTTACTTCCAAAATCAATTTGATTGAATACCCATCTGTCCTTTGGATCCAGGTAGGGTTTTCGTATGGGGAAGGCCACATCTAAACGAAGAATAAAAAAGTTGAAATCGTATCGAATCCCGACTCCGGTACCTATCGCTATTTCTGATATGAAGTTTTTTGTAAACTTAGAACCTGTTCTTGAAGTATCTTCTTTTACCAGCCAGATATTTCCGGCATCGGCAAAGATTGCACCCTTCATTGATTTAAATATATCGAACCTGTATTCGATATTGGCTTCCAGTTTGATGTCTCCCCGCTGGTCAATAAAGTAGGTGTTTGTGTTTACATCAGGATCGGTTCTAACATTGTATGTACCTGGTCCAACTGAACGTGCAGGGAAAGCACGCAAACTATTTGAACCTCCGGAAGCAAATTGTTTGATATACGGTAAATTTTCAGAATTACCATAAGCCAATCCCGTCCCAACAAAGAGACGTGTTGCCAGTTTACTCTTTTTATTAATCCGATTGTAATAGCGAAAGTCAGTACTTAAAATTACATACTGCGAATAGGGAGATCCCAATATTTCATGTTGTTCTTCATTAGGGTTTTTCAATTGTTGTATCGAGTTTATGATATTTCCTGATAAGTCGACTGTACCATTGAAATAAAAGTCTGATCTGCGACTGTCCTTTAATTCATACTTCGTCACAATATCATCGCGGAGTTGGGTATTCAGTATAAAAGAATATCGTGATCCGATGATAAATTGATTTTGAAATGAATTGGCAAGGGTTGGGTTTTGTGCTAGTAGTTCATCAAATGCTGTAGACGTTTTGCTTGATTTTACAAAACTTATATCGATTGGAAATAATTCGTGTGTTTTATAAGTTGTCTCTCTCCAGGTGTAGCCGTAGGCTACATTAAATGACGTTAGTCTGAAGTACTGTAGGCGCTGCTGGAAATTATTACCAACTTTAATTTGCGTTTGAGGAAGGTACTTTGTTGATCGGTTTCGAATGCGAATGGGCGCGACAAATCGAGGTAGATACAAACCTATACTGCTTCCAAACTCAACAGAATTTAATGCGCCTGACTGCT
>JBDTTT010000071.1:0-27715 GCA_039930485.1 Chryseolinea sp. | reverse complement strand
GGTGGAGGAAGCGTTAGTGGAAGATCATGGAACAACAGATTATCTGCGTTGCCCGTCCGTACACCTAAGCCTGGTGCTGTCCGAGCTGGAACATATCAAGGCTCGATCAAACGTTTTAGTAAATCTGAACCAGGATACAGCGACCAGGGAGAAGGGTTCACAGGATATAAAAAAGCAAGAAGACCTGTTAAAGGTGGCGGAAGTATTAGCGGAAGGATGTGGAATAACAGACGATCTGCTTTGCCCGTGCGTACACCTGATCCAAGTGCAGCACGCGCAGGAAAATATCAAGGGTCGATTAAACGCTTCAGTAAATCAGAGCCTGGCTTTGGTGATCAGGGCGAAGGGTTTTCCGGATATAAAAAAGCCAAGAGACCTGTTAAAGGCGGAGGAAGTATTAGTGGAAGATTATGGAATAATAAAGAGAAACCTCTTCCTGTTCGTACTCCGCCTCCGGCCGCGCAACGTGCGGGTACCTACAAAGGTAACATTAAGCAGTTCACCCAAACTCCCACAATGATGGATCAGGGTGAGGAGTTTACAGGCTTCATTAAACTTCGAAAGTTCAAAAAGAATTACGTAAAGAATCCGAATTCAGCAGAAGCAGCATTGAAGAAAAAATCTCCAAACAAATCCACTTACTCTGTTGATGGACTTCAGGTTAAGATAAAAGAGCGCGATTATGTTCAAAACAAAAATGCAGCGAAAGAATCAAATCTTAAAAAGAAACCAACAAAAGCAACGTATCAGGTTGGTGAACTTCAGATCAAAGTTAAGGAGCGTGAGTACGGTAAAAAACCACACGCTGCGGAGGGAAGTATGCCTGGCGTTAAACCATCTAAATCTTCTGTTAAGGCAAGCGAGTATGCCCGGGGTGTAAAGAGAACCTGGAATTACATTCACAATCCAAGCAGTGCTGATGAAGCACAAAAGACACGTGAGCCTGGAAAAGCATTTGGTAAAATCACTGATTACCAGGGGAATATTAAGATGCAGAAATTTCACTTGTTTGAAAAAAACCGACACTTGCATCCGGATGCCACCTTCGTTAAAACAAACAAGAACAATGTAGATGGTGAAAGAGACTTACTCACCAATGTAAAATTATGGTGGGCTAAATTATTTAAGAAACAAGCTACACAGCCTGACAATTTAAAAGATAAAGGCAAGCGCCCAAGATATGATAAGCGTGAAGACGGATTGTGGAATGACTAATGTAATATGATGAAGTGGACAGCGTTGGAAGAGTTGAATCAGATTGAAAAAATCATAGAAGAATCAACCGAACAAAATATACTTATTTTTAAACACAGCACAGCTTGCTCAACAAGCAGATTGACCCTGGACCGGTTGGAGCGGAACTGGAATGAGGAAGAGATGGCAAAACTCAAACCCTATTATCTCGACTTACTTTCCTTTCGGAAAATATCAAACGCCATTGCGCAAAAGTTTGACGTTGAGCATGAATCACCTCAGATACTGATCATCAGAAAAGGGAAATCAATTTATGATCAATCCCACTTTGGAATTGACTATAAGAGTGTGAAAGAATTCTCTACTTCTTCTTAAATCCTTTTTCATACAAATCAATCCATTGTCGTGTGGTGATCTTTGAAGCGAGTTCATCAAGATACTATGCGGGTGTTTTAGCTTTGGATGCATAGGTAGTGATTAGAATTTTCGACATCCGACAATTATTAAAGTTAATTCTGAAACTCATGATGTGCAATTCTCTATCATATTAAGTCAGTCTCTTAGATATAGGAGCTGAAAGACTAATGAATAATGAATCCGAGTATCAACCCTCCCACGATAATAAATGGAGAAGGCAAGCGTGTGAAGGCAAGCAAGCAAAAAGTAATTATCGTTACCGCGAAATTCATAAAAGTATTGTCAAGGGGCTGAAATAAAATTACTGCCGAGGCTGCTACTAATCCTGCGCTCGCTGCGGTGATACCTTCCAGTGATGCACGAACCGCGCGATATTTTTTTAAACTTTCCCAGAAGCGAATGACAAAAAATATCAGGAATGTACCGGGAAGAAAAATACCTGCGGCCGCCATTATGGCTCCTAGTATTGCACCACCCATGCCGTAATCCCGCATCGACAACGCACCGATATAAGAACAAAATGAAAATACAGGTCCCGGAAGCGCCTGGGCTACTGCATACCCTGTAAGAAATTCATCATTTGAAATCGGATGGTGATAACGTTTGGGAGCGTACTTCTGCTTGAGCTTAGTCTTTAACTCTGTGACTTTTGTAATCCGATCATCCGTCTTTGATGCATCTACAAATTCTGTATAGAGCAAAGGCGCTAACACCTGGCCTCCTCCAAAAACAAGACTACCGTTACGATAAAAATTTTCAAACAATTTTACCGGAAGTGCTTTTGTTGCGGTACTTAATGCTCCAGCAAAAATTAAAACACCTGCCCATAATAAAAAATTAGACCAGGGCACAATCAGTTTCTTCTTCTCTGCTTTTGGTTGCTCCTTGTACTTCAGCGCGGTGATCAATCCTGATCCCAATAATATAATTGGGAAAATAAAAGGCGTTTGAACAAAGTATGAGACGATGGCAGCAAAAATCATCAGCGCAATACCGGTCTTTGTTGATATGGTTTTGAGACTGATACTGTATGCACCATAACTCACAAAACCAACAGCCATCGGTTGAATGAATCGGGCAAATTCCATTGATATATTATTTTGCTCAATACTCGACATCATGATCGCAGCAATCGTCATTAATGTAACAGCGGGAAGTAGCCACACTAATAAGGTAAGGTATGCTAAGTTTGGTCCGCCAATTTTAAAACCAATAGCGGTAAGTGTTTGAGTAGAAGTCGGACCTGGAAGAATTTGACACAATGAATTTATTTCCATCAGGTCCTCATCGGAAAGATATTTTCGTTTGCTGACCAATACTTTTTGAAAATGTGCCAGGTGAGCCTGAGGTCCACCAAATGTAGTAAGCGACAGCAAGAACACATCGCGGAGGAAAATAAAGAAGCGAACGCTTTGTATCACAGGCGGCTCACTTTATTTCTTTAATCCGATTTCGCGCAAGCGTTGATCAAGAAACTCTCCAGCTGTAATGTCATCCCAATGTTTTGGATTTTCCGCATCAACACATCCAGGTAAGGATGCAAGGCTCATCTCCGATCGCGGATGCATAAAGAATGGAACAGAATAGCGAGGCGTGTTCATCAAGTGTCGCGGTGGATTGACAACACGATGAATAGTTGATTTTAATTTTTTATTGGTGAAGCGCTCTAACATGTCGCCAACATTGACAACCAATTGATCGGGAAGTGCTGTTATCGGAATCCACTTTCCATCTCTCCGCAATACTTGCAGACCATCGGCACTCGCACCCATCAATAATGTAATAAGATTTATGTCGCCATGTTCAGCAGCACGTACTGCATCCGCTGGAACAGAATCGGGTGATTCGATGGGGAAATAATGTATAGGTCTTAAAATGCTGTTGCCGTTTTTAATCTTATCATCAAAGTAAAATTCATCTAACTCAAGATAAAGCGCGATGGCGCGAAGCATATAAAGTCCTGTCTTTTCTAATGCTCGATATACTTCTATGGCAACCGGTTTGAAATCGGGAACTTCTGCTGGCCAGACATTTTCAGGGTAATCTTCCTTTTTTAATTCAGCTGCTGAAAGTTCTTGTCCAACATGATAGAACTCCTTTAAGTCACCTGTATTTCTCCCTTTTGCATGCTCCTTACCTTTACCCGTATGACCGCGTTGACCGGCTAAACCAGTGAGTTCATATTTTTTCTTTATATCATCCGGAAGGGCAAAATAACTTTTGATGGCAGTGTATAATCTGTTCTGCAAATCATCAGTCAAAAAATGATTGCGAATGGCAGCAAACCCAATATTGGTGTAGGCTGCGCCAAGCGTGTCAACAAATTTTTGCTTTTGGCTGGCATCTCCTTTGTAAAAGTCGGCCAGGTTGAGCGATGGTATTTCATCGTAAAGTATGCTCTTCATACCGTTAGCAGAATGGTTTACTGCAAGCTAAAAATTTTTACCTACATTTAATTCGTACTGAAATTTGAAACTTTAACGATATGAAATTGCCGGACTAAATTACATCCATATCGGCACAATAATTGGGCTCAGCAATTCCATATTTCTTTAAAAATCTACATCTAAAATATGAAAACAACCCGCAGAGAATTTGTATCGCAAGCGCTGAAAGTGGCTGCGATAACTACCATCGGAACGCCCCTCGTTATGCAGGCAGCAAATGCCTCTTCTCTTCAAAATCCTTCAAAAAATATTAATGAGGTAACAAGAGGTAATGGAACAGGTTTGCAATTTTCGCAAGTAGCATTGCCATATGCTTATGCTGCATTAGAGCCAAGCATCGATGCCATGACAATGGAAATCCATTATACAAAACACCATGCAGCGTATGTTAAAAATGTAAACGAAGCCATTGCTGCTGACAAAATCGATTTCGCAAGTGAAAAAGATTTCTTTGCCAATGTATCCAAACTTTCAACGAAAGCCAGAAATAACGGAGGTGGTGTTTGGAATCACAATTTCTTTTGGGAAAGCATGAAGCCTGGAAGTGCAGCTCCTGCAGGTAAGGTAGGTGATGCGATAAACGGAGCCTTCACATCGTTCGATAAGTTCAAAGAACAATTTACACAAGCTGCCATGACACGATTTGGTTCGGGATGGGCATGGCTTGTAGTGGATAATGGAAAATTAAAAATCGGCTCTACACCTAACCAGGACAATCCATTAATGGATGTTGGTGATTTGAAAGGCACTCCTCTTCTTGCTCTTGATGTGTGGGAGCATGCTTACTATTTAAAGTATCAAAACAAGCGCAATGAGTATGTAGCGAATTGGTGGAATGTAGTGGATTGGAATAGAGTTGCTACGCGAATGAGTTAGTGGTTGTTCTTAATTAAATAGAAAGGCCCTGTTGTTTTAACCAACAGGGCCTTTCTATTTATTGGATTGCACGTTGTTTCAATTATTTACAATTATTTTTCAGTCTTTCTATTTCTTTCTGCAATTCGAAATGGAGTTTTTCAACTTTTATTTGATTTTGGTAGGCAAGTAGCGTTTGCATATCTGCAATCCGCTTCTGATAATAGGCAGAAGCCAATGATAACACCGAAGTTACAGCAAGCAGTACTATGATGATATTCTTTTTCATCTTACAAATTATTTAAAAACGGTTACTGAATTTACGTCAACCCTAATAAATCAAATATGAATCGCCCTATTCTCAGTTGCAGCTAAACATGCTTCCTTCACACCTTCCATATAGGTAGGATGAGCATGCGACATGCGTGCCACGTCTTCAGCTGATGCACGGAATTCCATAGCAGTAACTCCTGTAGCAATCATATCTGCTGCGCGTGCTCCAATGATGTGCATACCTAAAATTTCATCAGTCTGTTTATCAGCTAACACTTTTACGAGTCCATCGAGGTCCATGCTGGCGCGTGCACGGCCCAATGCTTTGTATGGGAAGCTACCTACTTTATACGCTCTGCCTTGTTCTTTCAATTGTTCTTCAGTGTAACCTACACTTGCCACTTCGGGCCAGGTGTATACAACTCCAGGAATTAAGTTATAATGAATGTGAGGCTTTTGTCCTTTCAAAACCTCAGCAACAAACACACCTTCTTCTTCAGCTTTGTGTGCTAACATTGCTCCACGTACAACATCTCCAATTGCATAGATGTTATCCACTTTTGTTTTAAGATGATCATCAACAGGTATTTGTCCTTTAACCGTTTCAATACCTACCTTATCAAGACCAAGCCCATCTGTGTATGGTCTTCGACCAATGCTTACTAAACAATAGTCACCTTTAAATTCCAAAGCAGCTCCGCCATTCTTAGGCTCAGCCTTTACAAGTACTTCTTTACCTTTATTTTCTACAGCCGTTACCTTGTGTCCAAGGAAAACTTCCATTCCCATTTTCTTGGCAACCTTTAGCAATTCCTTCCCCATTGTTCCATCCATCGTTGGAATCAGGCTGTCTAAGAATTCTACCACGGTAACCTTGGAGCCCAAACGAGCATATACAGAACCCAGTTCCATACCGATAACACCTCCACCGATAACGATGAAATGTTTTGGAACTTCTTTCAAAGTCAATGCTTCTGTGCTGGAGATTATTCTTTTCTTATCGAAAGCAGCGAAAGGAAGTGGAGTGGGTTTTGACCCTGTTGCAATGATGATATGATCACTTGTAACAGATGATTCTTTTCCATCAGCAGCCGTAATCTTAATCGTGTTCTTATCAACAAACGATCCAACACCTTTTAATACATCGATTTTATTTTTCTTCATCAGGAAGGCAATACCATCAACGTTTGCTTTTACAACATCACCTTTCCGTTTGATCATCTGAGTGATATTTACTTTAGGAACAGATATATCAATGCCGTGTTCTTTAAAGGTATGCTCGGCATTATGAAAATGCTCTGACGAATCAAGCAATGCTTTGGAAGGAATACAACCTACATTTAAACAGGTTCCGCCTAAGGTGTCGTACTTTTCTATGATGGCGGTTTTAAAACCAAGTTGAGCACAGCGAATTGCGGCTACATATCCACCCGGGCCAGAGCCAATGACTGTTACGTTGTATTGCATAAAATTAAGTTATAGTCTATTCAAAATATTCGTATGCTTCAATAATGTCCAGGTAGACGCCGTCAAATCCAGTATCTAATATCTTTTTGGTATAGGATTGGTCATTACCATAGATTACATCCTTCCATGACGTTTCCCAATATTTAACAGAAAAATTTCCTTCCCAATCTGTATTCTCCCGATATATCAGGCTTTTATTCAAATCACTCCAATAGTATCTGTAATCTTCAGCCTCGCCAATACTCATATAACAAATTACCAATCGAGATCCTCCATTCAACTTTACTTTCAATGACGCTACATCCGCTAAAGTCAATTGTTCATCATTAAAATATAAATCGATCAACACCATATCATAATTGGTGTTCTTTATTGCATCTAAAAAAGATTGCTTTGTCGAATAGGCTGATGGGTTTATTAAGTAGAGAAAGTTCTTTACATCGCCAATCTGAGTAACATCGCTATCATTTACATTATGTATTGTGGCTGGATACGTTGGAACATTATCCAACTCGCGATGATCCGCAGCAAACGACACATAACCTTTTGTTTGATTTTGTGTGTATGAATCATCCATCTTCGAATGCGTTGAACAATAATCGGTAGTGAGTACTACCTTTCCATTGACTTTTGCCACATTGCAAAAGTCAATTAGAAAATTATGATCCTCAGTCGGGGTTGAAACATCATCGCTTGTGTACCCATAAAATAAATCTTCACGACCTACAGCATCAATGGCACTTACATATTCAGTCGCAAGGGCTCCATCATTCTCACTATTAGTGGTAAGAATTTCTTGTCCGTTTTGAGGGATGATAAGAAAATTTGTTTTTTGATTTTTCGAGTAAGTACTAATGCCTTCTACAAACACACGCATCTCCTGACGAAAATCCAAATCGGGAATGGATGGGTCATCATCTTTTCCGCATGATGCTGTAATCAACACCACAAATAAAACGCGAAAGAGATTTTTTAAACTGACCATCAAGAGCGCATTGATTAAACTCCTAAAATCAATCGCCCCGGGTCTTCCAATAATTCTTTAACACGAACTAAGAAGCTAACCGATTCTTTTCCATCAACAATTCGGTGATCATACGAAAGTGCCAAATACATAATTGGACGAATCACAATTTCACCTTTTTGTACTACTGCACGTTCAACAATATTGTGCATACCTAAAATAGCAGACTGTGGAGGATTTAAAATCGGAGTTGAAAGCATGGAACCAAATACGCCTCCATTGGTAATAGAGAATGTACCACCCTGCATTTCATCAATTGAAAGTTTCCCATCACGCCCTTTTGTAGCCAGTCTGATAATTTCATTTTCGATTTGATCGAAACTCAAACCCTCTGCATTTCGAATAACCGGAACAACTAAACCACGAGGCGTAGAAACGGCAATCGATACATCACAGTAGTCATGATAGATTACTTCATCACCATTTATCTGTGCATTCACTGCTGGGAATTCTTTCAATGCAACACAAACTGCTTTTGTGAAGAACGACATGAAGCCTAGGCCTACACCATATTTTTCTTTGAACTTATCCTTGTACTTCGAACGTAAATCCATCACCGGCTTCATATCTACTTCATTAAAAGTAGTGAGCATGGCCGTTTCATTTTTAACAGATACCAATCGCTTGGCAATTGTTTTGCGCAAGGAAGTCATCTTCTCATTGCGCTTGTTTCGACTTCCTGCAGCTGAAATTACTGATGCAGAGGCTGGCGTTGCAGATTTTGCTTCAGCAGGTTTTGATGCCGGAGCTGTCTGTGCTCTTTGTGCATCTTCTTTTGTCACTCTTCCACCAACACCTGAGCCTTGAACTGCTCCGGAAGAAATTCCTTTCTCATCTAAAATTTTTGCAGCGGCTGGTGAAGGATGACCAGCAGCGTATGTCTTATCTCCTGATGCAACAGCTGCTGGTTGCGTTGCGGCAGCAGGTGCTCCTTCAGTAACTTCAATCTTACAGATTAAACCACCAATAGGTAATGTTTCTTTTTCTTTGGCAACAATGCGAAGAATACCATTCGCTTCAGCGGGCAACTCAAACGTTGCTTTGTCTGATTCTACTTCAGCAATTATATCATCAAGCTTAACAAAGTCGCCATCTTTTTTCAACCAGGTAGAAATCGTTACTTCAGTGATCGATTCACCAACAGCTGGAACTTTCATTTCTTTGATACCACCTGTTGCTTTTGGTGCACCATTGGATGCAACTGGCGCAGGTGCAGCGGCCTTAGTTTCCGTTTTCGGTGCAGAAGCAGATACTCCTCCTCCATCGGCAATCTCGCAAACCAATCCACCAATCGGAACAACCTCACCTTGTTGTTTTACAATTTTTAAAACGCCAGCCTGAGGAGCCGGAAGCTCAAAAGTTGCCTTATCCGATTCGAGTTCAGCGATTACTTCATCCATCTTTACTATATCGCCATCCTTCTTTAGCCAGTTGGCGATAGTTACTTCAGTGATCGATTCGCCTACGCTAGGTACTTTTACTTGGATTGCCATATTCTCTATTTAAGATTTTTGATTTTCGAATTACGATTTATGAGTATCAGGTTTGAAGTTCTTTGTAGCGAAGTCTAACATCTAAATACTTGTTACTAATGTCTATATTTCAAATGCCTGGTTCACAATTTTTTCCTGCTCTGCTTTGTGCACTTTAGAATATCCTGTCGCAGGTGAGGCACTGGCTTTGCGTGAAACAAAACTCAATTTGTAGTCTGCTGATAACATGCGCACAACATATGATAAACAACCCATGTTGGCTGGTTCTTCCTGAGCCCAAACTAATTTCGCGTCTTTATATTTCTTCAGCACGGCCTTCAATTGTTTTTCTGGAAGTGGATGAAGTTGTTCTAATCGAACAATGGCTGCATCTTTTACTTTTCTCTTTTGCTGACCTTCCAACAAGTCATAGTAAATTTTCCCTGAACAAAGTATTACGCGTTTTACATCCTTTGCATTCACTGTTGCATCATCAAGTACTTCATTAAATGTGCCTGAAGTAAAATCCTTCATGGGCGATACAACCAATGGATGTCTCAATAAAGACTTTGGTGAAAACACAATACACGGTTTGCGGAATGGCCACAATACTTGTCTGCGTAGTAAATGGAAAAAGTTAGCAGGTGTAGTTGGATTTGCAACAACCATGTTATACTCGGCAGCTTGTTGTAAAAATCTTTCCGGGCGGCAGCTTGAATGTTCTGGACCTTGGCCTTCATAACCGTGTGGCAATAACATCACCAATCCATTCATCCGTTGCCATTTCGATTCAGCACTGGAAATAAACTGATCGATCATTACCTGCGCACCATTCACAAAATCACCAAACTGTGCTTCCCAAAGAACAAGCGCTCGTGGTGTTGACATGGCATAACCATATTCAAATCCGAGTACACCAAATTCAGAAAGAAGGGAGTTGTAGATATGGAATTTCGATTGGTCCTTATCTACATTATTCAAACCACAATACGGTTCGTTTGTATTGGCATCAAAGAAGTATGCGTGACGATGTGAGAACGTTCCTCGTTTCACATCCTGGCCAGACATGCGCACTGGAGTTTTTTCAGCAAGTAACGAACCATAAGCAAGTAACTCAGCTTCTGCCCAACCTAATATTTTACTTTCAAAGAAAGCAGTAGTTCGATCCTTCAGCAGTTTCTCAATTTGCTTCAACGGCTTGAAGCCTTCGGGAACAGTTGTCAATGCTTTACCTACTTTTTCAATTAATGCTTCTTTGATATTAGTAGCCGGTGATTGATCAAAATCTTCTGGTTTAGCAAAACGCATTTGATCCCACTCCTCTTCCATTTTTTGAGGAGTGTATGGAAGAGGTTTCTGCTTCACTTCGTTCAATCTGTCTTGAAGTTGATTGCGGAAATTCTTGTCCATCTCATCAGCAAGAGCAGCGTCAACATCGCCCCGTTCAATTAATTTCTTAACATAAATTTCCCGGGGATTTTCATGCTTCGCGATGATATTATATAATTTAGGCTGAGTGAATTTGGGCTCATCACTTTCATTGTGTCCGTGTCTGCGATAGCAGAGCAGGTCAATGAAAATATCCTTACCAAATTTTTGTCTGTACTCTACGGCAAGATTTGAAGCAAACGTAACCGCTTCTGCATCGTCACCATTTACGTGTAATACAGGTGCATCAACGATTTTTGCGATGTCAGTACAATAGATACTTGTTCTTGCATCATCATAATCTGTTGTGAATCCAACTTGGTTATTAATAACAAAGTGAATTGTTCCTCCCGTTGTGTAACCAGGCAGACCTGACATCTGTACGACTTCATAAACAATACCTTGACCCGCAACAGCAGCATCTCCGTGAATGAGAATTGCCATGGCCGTAGACAAATTACCTTGATACTCGTCATCAATTTGTCCGCGTGTATATCCAATTACCAATGGATCAACTGCTTCAAGGTGAGATGGATTTGGAGTGAGCTTAACGTATATCTTTTTTCCGGATGGTGTGTTGATATGACTTGAGTATCCCAAATGATATTTCACGTCACCATCACCCATGGTATGATCAGGACTTACATTACCTTCAAACTCCGTAAAAATCTGTTCGTAGGTTTTTCCCAATATATTAGACAGTACATTTAATCGGCCACGGTGAGCCATACCAATGACAACTTCCTTTACATCAAGTTCAGCAGCCTTATTAATAATAGTGTCTAACGCAGGGATGGTATTTTCTCCACCCTCGAGTGAAAATCGTTTCTGGCCTAGAAATTTAGTATGAAGAAAGTTTTCAAAAACTACCGCTTCATTTAATTTAGACAACACTCTCTTCTTATCTTCAACAACCGGATTGTAGTTGAAATATTCTTTCTCACATTTTTGAAAAAACCATTGACGGATT
Source organism: Chryseolinea sp. (assembly GCA_039930485.1). Classification (GTDB taxonomy): domain Bacteria; phylum Bacteroidota; class Bacteroidia; order Cytophagales; family Cyclobacteriaceae; genus Chryseolinea. The sequence continues at coordinate 16,168 of JBDTTT010000071.1, read as the reverse complement.
TCGTCATTGCGAATGAAATTATATTCGAACCCAATACGTCCCAGGTAAATAGCCTTTAATCTTTCTATGATTTTACGAAGGGTTGTTCTTCCCATGCTAATCTCAGCACCTACATCAAATTCAGAATCCAAATCTGCATCCGTAAGCCCAACACTTTTATGGTCAAGGTTTACGTGGTGATTTCTTCGCGCGCGAACCGGATTGGTGTCTGACTTTAAATGACCAAACGACCGGTACGCAAAAATTAAGTTTCTTACTTGCGTCTCTTTAATAGAGAGAGAATCCTCTCCGGCTCCTGCGTTTCCATTCGTTCCGTAGCGTTGAGATGAGAAATCGTAGCCTTCAAAAAACTTTTGCCAGGTTGCATCAACCGTATTCGGATCGGTTTTGTAGCTCTGGTACATTTGGTCTACATAACCTACCTCTGCATTTGAGATGTATGAATATTTGTCCATGATTGTAAAATGTGGTTAACAAATGTATAGAACGTGTTTTATTTAAAAAAACTGAATAATCGCGTAAGCAAATATAATCTCTTAATCAACAAGTTAAGCATTCTTCTGTCTTGAGATTGTCCTGCACAGAAATTCCACTATCTTTGCGATCCTAAAAAATGGACGAGATCCAAAAATTTAAAAGTTAAACAATGGTTAAAATTAGATTGGCCCGCAGAGGGCGTAAAAAACTCGCATTATACGATGTAGTCGTAGCAGATGCCAGGGCACCACGCGATGGTCGCTTTATTGAAAAGATAGGGACTTACAATCCTATCACAAACCCAGCAACAATCGAATTGAATGACGAAAAGGCATTCAGTTGGTTGATGAACGGAGCACAACCTTCAGACACGGTTAAAGCCATGCTTTCCTACCGCGGTGTGATGATGAGAAAGCACCTTCAGATTGGTGTTATCAAAGGTGCAATCACTCAGGAACAAGCGGATAGCAAGTTAGCAGACTGGTTAAACACAAAGAATGCTAAGATTGAAGCTAAACGTTCTACTCTTACCCAGTCTAAGCAAGCTGATCTTAAAGCTCGCAAAGACGCTGAAACGAAAATTAAGGAAGCTCGCGCAGAAGCGATTCGCAAGAAGAATATCGTAGCTCCTACTCCTGTTGCTACTGAAGCTCCAGCGGAAGCTGCTGCTGAGGCAACGGAAGAACAAGCTTAATTTGAATTGCAAATATTTAGATGCCATCCTGCTTAAGCGGGGTGGCATTTTTGTTTATTGAGACTATGGAAATTAAATCGGCTTTAAAAATCGGGTTCATCTTAAAACCCCATGGCCTGAAGGGAGAGGTTACTGTTTCATTAGATGCAGGCATACCGGAGGATATTGAATCGCTCCAATCTGTTTTCCTGGAAAAGGATAATCGCCTGGTTCCATACTTTATTGAAACCATCTCTGTCAGAGGACAAAAAGCATTCGTGAAATTTGAAGATGTTAATTCGTTGGAAATGGCTGGTGAAATATCCCGCCAAGGTATTTACATACCTAAACCAGAAAGGGCAAAGTTGAAACAGGGCGAGTTCTATCCGGATGAGGTAATTGGGTTCAAAGTCTACGATGAATCAGATGATTTGATAGGTACAATCAAGGAGGTTATGGAAGATGGCCCAAACCCAATGTTAGTGTTGGATCACGATAACAAAGAAGTTCTTATTCCGCTCAATAGTCCTTTCATTCAGAATGTGGACAAGCGCAAAAAGCAGTTCATTGTTAATCTTCCTGAAGGATTTTTGGATATTTGAGTATGCACATTGATATCATTACCTGTCTTCCCAAACTTGTTGAGAGTCCATTTTCGGATTCAATATTAAAACGTGCTCAAGCAAAGGGGCTGGTGACCGTAAATGTTATTGATCTAAGACCTTATTCTACTAACAGACATCACAGCACTGATGATTACGCCTTTGGAGGTGGAGCAGGAATGGTAATGATGATTGAACCTATCGACAACTGTATCTCCGATTTAAAATCGAAGCGGCAATATGATGATATCATTTACATGAGCCCGGATGGTGAACTGTTTAACCAATCAATTGCCAATGAACTGAGCCTAAAAACCAACCTGATTTTATTGTGTGGTCATTATAAAGGTATTGATGAACGAGTTCGGGAACATTTAATCACGAGGGAAATCAGCATTGGTGACTATGTTTTATCAGGAGGTGAATTAGCTGCTGCTGTAGTGGCCGATGCAACAATTCGCTTAATTCCAGGGGTTTTGTCGGATGAGACTTCTGCTCTTAGTGACTCTTTTCAAGACAATTTGTTAGCCCCGCCTGTTTATACTCGTCCGGCAGAATACAAAAATTGGCAAGTTCCAGAAGTACTTCTATCGGGTCATGAAGCTAAAATAGATCAATGGAGGATGGAAAAATCTCTGGAAAGAACCCAAAAGCGCAGACCTGATCTTTTGAAAGGCCATTAAATCGAAGGTTCCCGGTATTGATCAGGTAATTTCCGGAGTATTTTACAATCTGCCTATTGTCTGCTGCCTTCTCTTTCCTATCTTTGCAGTCCAATTTTTAAAACACCATCGAGTCATGGCAGATTTAATTAAACTAGTAGAGCAAGAACTTGCAGCATCCCGTGAAAAGCACCCTAGCTTCCATCCTGGAGATACTATAAATGTACACGTTAAGATAAAGGAAGGCGCTAAGGAAAGAATTCAGCAATTCCAAGGCACTGTTATTCAGCGCAGAGGAAGCAATACAAACGGTGAGACTTTCACAGTAAGAAAGGTTTCAAACGGAGTAGGTGTTGAACGTATTTTCCCTGTGGTTTCACCTTCTATTGATAAAATTGAAGTGTTGAAGAAAGGTGATGTTCGCAGAGCGAAATTGAATTACCTCAAAGGCAAGCATGGTAAGGCTGCCCGTATCAAGGAAAAATTATAAGATCCAAACTATATAAGAATGCCATCTTGCTCTAAGTAGGATGGCATTTTTGTTTGGCCTCACCTCAGTCCTCTCCGGAGGAGAGGAGGTCGAAAGATGAAACATGGATGTGTCTTTGAATCATCAAAGACCATCGATTTAGCACTTTAGCATCCTATTAAATAATTAATAACTTTGTCAGCCTGCTAAAGAGCGTATTCAAAATAGAATTCAATCCGCAAAGGACGATTTTCAAAAACAGGTTCAAACTATGTCTTGGTTTAAGAGAAGCGATAAAGGAATACTTACCCCAACCGAATCAAAAAGAGAAGTGCCAGACGGCCTTTGGTTCAAATCACCAGCAGGTAAAATTGTACATACACGTGAGCTCAAAAACAATGCTTATGTAGTTCCAGATGAGGAATATCATGTTCGTATTGGTTCAGAGGAATATTTCGAAATACTTTTCGATGACAATCAGTTTACAGAGTTGGATGCTAATATGGAATCAGCGGATCCGCTGAAATTTAAAGACACAAAACCCTACCCGAAACGCATAAAAGAAACCCAGGAAAAAGTACAGCTTAAGGATGCTGTGCGTACAGGTTATGGTAAGATGAATGGAATCGACATTACCATTGCATGTATGGATTTCAGTTTCATCGGAGGATCAATGGGATCCGTTGTTGGTGAGAAGATTGCGCGTGCAATGGACTACAGTCTTAAAAACAAAATTCCGTTCCTGATGATTTCAAGATCAGGTGGTGCGCGAATGATGGAAGCCGGGCTTTCGCTTATGCAGATGGCGAAAACATCAGCTAAGATCGCGTTGTTAGATGAAGCAAAAATTCCCTACATATCATTGTTAACTGACCCTACCACGGGAGGTGTAACAGCATCTTATGCTATGTTGGGTGATTTTAATATTGCAGAACCCACAGCACTCATTGGCTTTGCAGGACCACGCGTTATTCGCGAAACCATTGGCAAAGATCTTCCAAAAGGATTTCAGAGTTCAGAGTTTGTTTTGGAACACGGCTTTCTGGATTTTATTGTAGATAGAAGAATTCTGAAGTCGCGACTTAGTTTGTTGCTAAAAATGCTTGCCAGCTAGAAACGAATTATTTTGGAAATTCCTGCAAAGGAAACGTATTCAAAATACTCCTCAATTCATCAAGTTTCACATTCTCACCTGTCATTGTGAGAAAAAAACGATCGCAAATACCTAAGAATATTTGGGATGCCTGATTTTGTCTGCTGAAGGATTCCCAACCAGAACAATTCGTCATCTTCAGAGAGCGTTCCACTAATGAGTCTGATTCTATAATTAATTGGTTGCTCCATTTGCGGGTAGCCTGACTATACATGATAGAAGCTTCTTTGAAATCAAAGAGCAAAATCTTTACAGAGCGTTTACCATCATTAAAATTTTTTTCGCAAAGAGCATAGGTAAGGGTACCAATATTCATTTGCAATGCTTTCGGATCAATACGTTGTTGAAATCCTTTTATCTGATTTGGCACAAGCTTCAACATTTTATCAGGAGACAATACTCGATCTTGAGCCTTAGCGAAGTGAATTAAACTCGCAAAGATCAGAATAGATAAAAGAAGTTGCTTGTTTAACATCACCTGGGCATAGAAGCACTGTATTCCTTCACTGTATCAATAAAGCATTTGACCTTGTCAACTTCAATATCAGGATAAAGCCCATGTCCTAAGTTTGTTATATGCTTCGCTGGACCAAAGGCATCTAACATTTTCTTTGTCTCTTTTTTTATACTATCAAATGAACCATATAATGCGCACGGATCAAGATTTCCCTGAAGCACTTTATCCGGCATTAGTTTTCGCGATTCTTTTATATCCATATTCCAGTCAAGTCCAACCACTTCACATTTGATATTGTTCATTGCTGCTCTTGCAAAAAATGCCCCTTTTGCGAATACGATTTTGGGAGCCTCATCAATTGCATCGCATATTTTAGAAATATACTTTAAAGAAAATTCTTCATACTGATCGGGACTCAATATTCCTGCCCATGAATCGAAAATCTGAACAATATCTGCACCTGCTTTAATCTGCGCTTTCAAATAATTAATGGTACTTGTTGTGATCATTTCCAATAAGCGATGAGAAAGTTCAGGTTGCGTATACAGCATTTGTTTTGCCCTACTGAACGTTTTGCTACCACTGCCTTCGATCATGTATGCAAAGATTGTCCAAGGCGCTCCGGCAAACCCAATTAATGGAACTTTCCCATTAAGTTCTTTTTTAACAAGCTTAATCGCATCTAATACATAGCTAAGCTCATTCGCTTCCGCGATATGAATTTCAGATAAATTAGACAATGAAGAGATTCGCTTTGGAAAAATGGGGCCCCTGCTTTCCTCCATCTCGTAATTCAATCCCATTGCCTCTGGAATAACCAAAATATCTGAAAAGATAATCGCGGCATCGACACCTAAAATATCGACTGGTTGTATCGTTACTTCTGCCGCCAGTTCAGGAGTTTTAACCAAAGTCTTAAAATCTTTGGCAAGTGCCCTTACTCTTCGGTACTCAGGAAGAATTCTTCCTGCCTGGCGCATGAGCCAAATGGGAGTCCTGACTTCTTTTTTACCTTTTATCAGGTCAAGTAGTAAATTATTTTCTAAACTCATGTGCAAGGATACTTCCCTAATTATCTAAATACAAAAGCATTCTTTGATTTTGATATTATTGTATTGAAAAGTAAAGCCCCGCTAAAATAAATTTTAGCGGGGCTTTACTTCTTATAAAAACAATTTTATTGCTTGACTAACTTCCAAACCAGTTTATCAAGAACTGTGGCTCCTTGTGTATAGGTGATAGATATTTTGAGCTCGCCTGTACACTGGTTATATGTTCCACTCCCTACTATCGTTCGTGCAGGATTGTTCGGATTGGGTTGCGATGGAACTGTAACAATTTGTGTTGCAACGTTAGTTGAGGGAGAAAAGACCATATACATTGCGATGCCCGAATCATACCAATTGTCAGTTGTGTACTTATTTGGATCAACCCCATCTTGAATAAGTGCAGCATCATAAGGCCCATAACTTCCATAAATTTCTGATAGTTCCGTTGCATCATATGTAGCTGCCCAACTATCCGCTTCATACAAGCAATAATCAGTAACGGCATAAGTAAGTTTCTGGGCTGGATAAAATTGATCGCTTGCAAATAAACTGCTGGATACAATCTGAGCTGCCAGAACTTTTGTTCCGTCAGTCAGATTTAAGTCACTCTCTATATTAACCCCGGATTTATAAGTATCCAATAGGAGATCAATCTCGGTCTGGTCAAGTGGATAAGTTATACCAATCTTCCCTAGAATGTCTTCCAAGTCCATCGAAACGGATACCCAAGGCCTGATATAATCATCAGTAGTCTGGAATTCCGAGAAAGGAACGTTCATCATAAAAATCCTTTCGCGTGTTGTCGTATTACCCACTTTTGTCTTTTTGATAATATAAATATCAAAACTCTCCAATGTAGTTGGGTCTTCGGACAAATACTCAGCATCGAATTCAAATTTTTCAGTTCCAGTTATAGCCTTGGGGAAAAACTCAGCTCCAGGAACTCCATCGTCATAGATGTTCGATAATTGAGTACCCCGCAGTGCCAAGAGCTTGCCTTTTTGAATCTTATTAATTTGATAAGGATCAAGTGAGTCATCAGCGCATGAAATAATAAATGCAGCCAATGCTAGAGAAAATATGCTCTTTAATATCTTTTTCATAATTTCTTTGGTCAATGTTATTGAAGATTATCTGGATTCGTATCCCAAAATACTTTATTGGTAGCGTTAACATCCTTCTGAGTTGCCGAACTGTTCAAGTTAACATAAACGGAAGGGTAAATGAGCGAACGCAGAAATGGACCTGGGTTTGTTCTGACAGTTGGTTGAGGATCTTTTGGTGCACTAGTTCTTCTATAATTATTATACGCTTCAATACCATTACCCCAACATGCAACCCAATACTCCCGACCAATAACATCAAGTTTATTAGTAGCATTATCAAACATTGTAGCTACAGCCGCCTGGTAATCAACAGTTGAGGGTTCACGACCTGGACCTAATTCCTGACCTAAGTTCTTTGCAAATTTCCTCACCTGAGTGATCGAGTTATCAATAGCAGTTGCCAGTTGCGCCTTAGCACCCGCATCATTTGCACGTGCCAGTATTTCTGCCTTCATATAATCAGTAAAGAAAGACATGAAAATTGGCTGAATTCCTTCACCATTTCCACCATCACCTCGGATCGTTGGATCCCAATAAGTATCATTTGAGGTAAGCGTGTTATCAATTTGCCCTCCTGCCGGATAAACACCAACACAAGTTTTAACGGTTCCATCTGGTGGTGTGCCTGACGCATCACCATGGTCGCGGCCATAAAATCCAGGATCAAATGTGCAAAAGATATAACCACCATTGGCATAATGGTCAGGTATTGCACCTGCATCACAACCAATCGCCTTGGAGTCCACAGCAGTAGCCTGAGCCAAACTTCCTACTTGCCGGTAGAAATAATATCTCCAACGCGGATCCTCTACGCCTTTGCCATTATAAAGTTCATATAAATAATAATTCGCCAAGTATCCAGAAGCGGAACCTTCGTTCGGTCCATAATATTGCTCGTAAAGTGGGTGACGTGATACAGGATTAGTTACAGTGCCATATTTGTAGGTAAAGTTTTCTTCTTCTGTATCAATTAAATCATCTCCAAGAAGTACATTAATCCTTGTGTTCGCTTCCGCTGTCCTCGTTGAAATCATGGAAATATTCAGCCATGCCTTCAGTTCTAAAGTATTAGCTAAAGCATTCCATTTATCGCGATTACCACCGTAATAAATATCACGAGCAAGGCCTCCTCCGGCATCGGTACCTGTCTTTGCTAATTCAGTTCGTGCCTCACCCAAAAGTCCAATTGCGTAAGCATAGATTTCTTCTCCACCATCTACCGCAGGATTAAAATTACCCTCAGCAGCCTTTAGCGCTTCGCTTTGTGGTACATCTCCAAAAAGATCCACCAGCGTTAAATAAACATAGGCCTTCAGAATTTTAGCAACCGCTACGTGGGTCGTCAGGTTTTTACTCTCTGCAAGAGGAATGAGCGTTTCGGCATTAATTAACACATTTTGGTAGGCCAAAGTCCAAAGATCATCTGTATACTGTGCCTGATCGGCAGTTTGATAACGATAGCCTGTGGTCATAGCCTGCATCCTAACCAACGCATCTACTCCAAATGCAGTGGTACCAGTTATGTTACCCCCTGAAGCAGCATTAAAAAAGTCTGCAAAATCAAGTTGAACCGCATTCATTACCAAATCCACATCTGCTCCCGATACACTAATTTCATTTGGGTTTTGTAAGTCTCCATCCAAATCACATGATGATGCAAGTAACAGGAGAAGAATTCCAAATCTCTTGAATATTTTTTCCATGATCATAATCGTTTAAAAATTGAATTTAACATTGACACCGTACCTTCTGGCAGAAGGGCCACCCAAGTAATCAAAACCAGCACCATTATTGGTACCAAAGGCTGTTCTATCAAAATCAGCTTTGGAGTATTTGGGTGCATTAATCGCACGATACCAAAGGTTACTACCAACGAGTGATACATTGATACCTCTTAGTTTCAATTTAGAAGCAATACTTTTAGGAAGGCTATAGGATAATGACACTTCTCTAAAACGTACTCGGGTTGCATCGTATATTCCTCTATCAGAAGCACCACCACCAATAATACCGTTTGTAAAAAACGCCTCAGCAGTAGTTTCAGGAATATTGTTTGGTGTATAACCCGTTACCTCTCCATTTGCATCTAACACTTCAATAACCCCTGGAAGAATTAACGGTAATGTAGGATCAAAATCTTCTAAGTCTTTGGCAACACCACGTCCAACCATGGTAGCGGCTGTGTATGAAAATGTCTGACCACCATAAACATAATCCCATTGCATGCCAAAGGACAAGCCCTTCCATGTCAGAGTGCTGATGGCAGATCCAAGCCACTTCGCATTAGGGTTAGCAATGATGCCTGTCTCACTAGCCACTTTGTAATTACCTTCAGCAGTAATAATGTACTGGCCATCAGGAGCTCTTTCGACATACGTACCCTTTATTACATTCATGGGTTGACCTTCGATGGCAAAATTGCCCAGATTCGAATATCCATTTACCAATATCTCTTTTGATCCTTCTGGTAGCGATTCAACCTTGCTAACATTCTTTGTGAAATTAACCGTTAAATCCCAAGTCAGGCTTTCGCTTTTAATCACCGTACCTGTCAAGCTAAGTTCAATTCCCTTATTAGAAATAGTCCCCGCGTTAATGTATGTGTCGGTATATCCTGTAGAGGGATCCAAAGGACGCCTAATAATTTGATCCTTAGCCATTCTATTATAGAATGAGAGGTCAAACTTAATTCTATTCTGAATCAATTGGCTCTCAATCCCAAATTCTGTTTCAGTAAGCAATTCTGGTTTCAGACTTGGATTCGCTAAAAGTGAAGGCAACCGTGAAGTTACTACGTTACCTATCGCATCTACTCTATTCTGTGAATTCAATGTTAAGTAAGGGGCAGTATTATAAGGAGTACCAAAATTAGCAGAGGACCCATAGGCTACCCGTAATTTTAAGAAATCCAATACATTGGATGCTAAATGGGGAAATGCAGCAGTGGGTATAAAAGCAATGCTACCACCTGGATAAAATTGAGACCTGTTGTTTTTTTGCAGCGTTGACGACCAATCGTTTCTTCCCGAAAGGTTGAAGTACAACATGTTTTTATATTCGAGGTTGGCATCAAAGTAAACACCCGCAATTGAACTATTTCGATTGTAGTTTAAATTCGTACCTCTAAAGTCCTTCGCTTGGGTAGAAGTAAAGTTTCTATGCTCGATTAACCCATACACAACCTGACCAAGACTTTCAAGGCCCTCTTGTGAATATTGGTTCTCCCTGAAATTGTATCCTGCTAAGGCCGTTAAATTAAAATCCTTGCTCAGCTCCTTGTTGAATGACAGAAGAAAGGTATGATCAAAAATATTACTTAGGCCTGTTGTAGAGCGATAAGCGCCATTCGCCAATTCGGATTGTTCCATTCCCGCACCAGCACCTTTATTGAGCCAATAGGTTTGACGTTCTGAGTATGTATCCCAACCTAAACGATAGGACGCACTCAACCAATCTGTTAATTTATAGTTAAGACTTGAACTAGAGAAGAATCGGTTTGTCACATTGGTCTGAAGTGTATTTTGCAACAACCAGCGAGGGTTAATCATTGAATTATCCGCACTTCGATAATAAATACTTCCATGGGTTAGTGGATTTTCCCAAGGCCAATTCATTAAATCTATATTTCTTGGAGTATAGAAAAGAGTTGCAAACACAGAAGGTCCTCCATCAGAGTTTGAACCACTACCCGCTCCTGAAGGAGGAGTTTGAAAGTTGGTAACAACAAAATTGAATGTACTGTTGAATGTAAGCCTGTCCGTTAACTTAGCTGTTCCTCCCAATGAAAAATTATCGCGCTTTAAATTGTTGTTCGCGATAAAACCGCTTTCGTTTAAGTGGCTGTAACTAAAGCTAATGTTACCAAATTCTGTTTTTGCTCCTAAAGTCAATGACGTTGTAGAAGAGGATCCTTTTTGGAAAAAATCCTTTATGTTGTTTGGAGCTGCAACAGGTACGTAGCCGCTCGCTTGATCAAACTCTGGTCGATCTGGGAAAAGAGCTCTATAATCATAATATGGGTGCGCATTCGTTTTAGGTTGACCGTCAAACAAACTACCCCAGTTGCTGAAGAATTTTCCGTAAGCGCCATCATATCCATTGGCCCATTTATTTTGATATTCAGGCAAAATCGCCTCCACAGTAAAGTAGGATTGACTGACAGAACCTTCAAATTTGTTTTGCTGACCCTTCGTGGAGCCCGTTTTGGTTGTTACGATAATAACCCCATTTCTACCCTGAGAACCGTACAATGTAGTAGCACTTAATCCTCGCAAAACACTTATTGACTCAATGTTATTTGGGTCAATATCCAAAAAACGAGTTGGAGAAACTTGTCCATCCCTAAAATCTGAATTAATGTCGTTACCATCTGTATTAACCGGCACTCCATTAACAACCCAAAGTGGCTGGGTATTACCTGTAATGGAGCTATTACCACGAATGTTAATCCTTGACCCGGCTCCTGCCAACCCTGAAGAATTTAGAATTTGAAGACCTGGTGTTCTTCCTTGAAGTGCGCGTCCAATATCTGTCTCAGGCTTATTTGCCAGGGTTGCGGAAGATATGGTTGTAGTAGCATATCCAAGTGATTTTTGTTCGCGCTGAACACCTTGGGCTGTAACCACAACTTCAGATAACTGCTGAACATCAAGGGATAGCTGAACATCAACAACCGTCCTTTCTCCAATAGGCACCTCCGTTGTAGTTAAGCCAATGAATGAAAAAACCAAACTTGGGGCCGGTCCGGTCACACTCAACTTATAGTTACCTTCTGTATCGGTAACCGTTCCATTTGTGGTACCTTTTATTACCACATTCACTCCTGGCAAAGCTGACCCATCTTCAGAGGAGGTCACCTTTCCAGAAACCGTTCGATCTTGCGCCCACAGACTGAGCACAAAAACCAACGCAATACACGTCAGTAGATACTTCTTCATAGATTTAGGTTTAGGTTAAAAACTTACTTCAACGCTCAATATAGGTGAGGAATGGTAGAAAGGAAATACCGAACTCTGTTTTTATTTAACACTCGAATGCAGAAGGATAAACAAACGTTGTAGCGAATAGCAGAATTTTATTCTGTAAATTCCTATCACCCGGTTTTTAATGAAGCCAACAAAAATGTAAGTGGATAGAATCCAAATTTACTTTGGCCAAACTGAGGGCGGAGATCAGAATCAGGTCATCTTGTGAACCTGTTCATCCCAATAATATTTGGGCCTCGCTGCTTCCACTAACTCTCATATAATTAGCTGCGGCAACTGTATGCAGGATGTTACTCAATCACCAAAATAAATGTAATGCGAATCGAGCTGCGCATTAGGCCCTGAAATAATACCTAAAAAGAGGTGCTCTCAAGGCCCTCTGACTTTTTGACTTGATTTGAATACGTCTTCGTTGTCATGTTAGCCCTTCGGGTTAGGTCCATGTTAGCTTCAGGATAGCTTCGCTTTCAGTATATGCGAGAATATGCGCCCTTCTGAAGTTATCCAAACTCACACGAATAAGTTGTGGGATTAAAACAAAAAAGGCCACCCTAATCAGGTAGCCTTTTCAAATATTAGTTTGCTAAAAATTATGCCTCTGCTGCAACGGGCTCAACTGAAACAAAAGATTTATCTTCTCTCTTTCTTTTGAAAACAACAACTCCATTGGTAAGTGCAAACAAAGTATGGTCTTTACCGATACCTACGTTTTTACCAGGGTGATGCTTCGTTCCACGTTGGCGAACGATGATGTTTCCTGCTACTACTTTCTGACCTCCAAAAACCTTAATACCTAATCGTTTGCTTTCGGATTCGCGGCCGTTCTTTACTTTACCTTCGCCTTTCTTATGTGCCATGGTTGAATATCGTTATTCGTGATGAATTAATTTTAGTCAGTGCGAGTGTGGAATTAACCAATGCTCTCAATCTGAACCTTTGTGAATTGTTGGCGGTGACCGTTCTTAACGGCATAACCCTTCCTTCTTTTCTTTTTGAAGATAATAACCTTATTACCCTTTACGTGCTCTAATATCTTACCAGATACTTTAACACCTTTTACAGTAGGGGCGCCAATTTCTATGCTTCCTCCATTGTCAACAAGAAGAACCTGATCGAAGCTTACTGCTGAACCGTTTTCTCCATCTAACTTGGGGGCATAGATATATTGATCTTTAGCCACTTTGAACTGTTTACCTGCGATGTCTACTATAGCGTACATAGCTTTTTAAAATTGGATTGCAAAGGTAGAAAAAGAATCCACAAATCAGAGAATGGCTTTCAAATATTTTGGAGTGATCCGTTCTAAAAGCCCTAAAAATATTTTTTCAACTTTCTTCCAACACAAACAGCTTGAAAAATGGTAAGAACGATCGGGTATTAAGGCACTATTTAACAGGAAGTTATCCTTCCACAAAGTATCAACACATTTTCCACAATCGCTTAAATTAAGCTAAAAACGCTGTTTTGATTTTAAGATTCGTTCTGTTTCATTTGTAAGCTTGACGCTGATCAGGGTAGGCTTCCCAGTCTACTTCCACAAGCAAACAAGATTTTATTTGAAGACTTAACGGGTGTTAGCATTGGCTGGCTCCCTTTGTAATATTTTGGTAAACCCTAAATTCTTAACCACGCATGAGTGAAAAATTACGCGAAGAACCTATCCTGATCGAGAACAAAGACCGGTTTGTTCTCTTCCCCATTAAACAACACAGCATCTGGAAATATTATAAACAGGCAGAAGCTAGTTTTTGGACAGCTGAGGAAATCGATCTAAGTCAGGATCTTCGCGATTGGGTTAACCTAAATGATGGCGAGCGCCACTTCATCACACACGTATTGGCTTTCTTCGCAGCAAGTGATGGTATTGTAAATGAAAATTTAGCCGAACACTTTGTTAGCGAAGTTCAATATACAGAAGCTAAGTTCTTCTATGGTTTTCAAATCGCCATTGAAAATATTCACTCCGAAACCTACTCGTTGTTGATCGATACCTATGTAAAAGATCCAAGAGAGAAGGACAAATTGTTTCATGGAATTGAAACAATGGAATGCGTGAAGAAAAAAGCAGACTGGGCATTGAGATGGATCGACAAAGGAAGCTTCCAGGAAAGACTTATTGCTTTCGCAGCGGTTGAAGGAATCTTCTTTTCGGGTTCATTTTGTTCCATCTTCTGGTTGAAGAAGCGTGGTCTTATGCCAGGTCTGAGTTTCTCTAACGAATTGATATCGCGCGATGAAGGTTTGCATTGTGACTTTGCATGTCATCTTTACACAGACCATGTTGTCAATAAATTGCCGGAACAAACTGTCATCGACATTATTAAAGACGCGGTGGAGATTGAAAAAGAATTTGTTACGGATGCATTGCCTGTTAACCTGATTGGTATGAATGCCGAGCAGATGCGTCAATACATTGAGTTTGTTGCTGATCGATTACTGAATGAACTTGTCGGCAAGAAGGTTTATAACGCGACCAACCCTTTCGATTTCATGGAGATGATTTCGTTGAGAGGTAAGACTAACTTTTTTGAGAAGCGCGTAGCGGAATATCAAAAAGCCGGAGTGATGAACAGCACGGAAAAAGAAACTGGTCCGAAGTTTTCACTCAACGAAGATTTTTAATTACATTGAAATACTTTTTAAACTCTTAACAACCCCACTCAAGACATGCTGGTAATTAAACGTGACGGGCACCGTGAGTCCGTAAAATTCGACAAGATCACCGCTCGAATTGAAAAGCTATGCTACGGTCTGGATCCAAAACACATCAACCCGGTAGAAGTTGCCATGAAGGTGATCAATGGTCTCTACGATGGTGTTACGACCTTAGAACTTGATAACCTTGCTGCAGAGATTGCCGCGACAATGACGACACGTCATCCGGACTTTGCTAAGCTTGCTGCGCGTATTGCGATTTCAAATCTCCACAAAGTGACAAGCAAGTCTTTCTCGAACACAATGAAGAGACTTTACACGTACGTGGATCCGAAGACAGGACAAAACGCTCCTTTAATTTCAAAAGAAACCTGGAAAGTAATAAAAGATCACGCTGCTGAGTTAGATGAAGCAATTCTCTACGATCGTGATTTTGCTTATGACTACTTTGGTTTCAAAACACTCGAGCGTTCATATTTAATGAAAATCGATGGCAAAGTGGTTGAACGCCCTCAGCATTTAATCATGCGTGTTGCTGTTGGTATTCATGGAGAAGATATCACTGCTGCTATCGAGTCATATAACCTGATGTCAGAGAAGTGGTTTACACATGCTACTCCTACTTTATTCAACGCAGGTACCCCACGCCCGCAACTTTCATCTTGCTTCTTGCTGACGATGAAAGATGATAGTATCGATGGTATTTATGATACACTAAAGAATTGTGCAAAGATTTCTCAATCAGCCGGAGGTATCGGCTTGAGCATTCATAATGTTCGCGCGAAAGGTTCTTACATCAAAGGAACGGGTGGAACATCAAACGGAATTGTGCCGATGTTGAGAAACTTCGACATGACCGCCCGCTATGTTGATCAAGGTGGTGGAAAACGTAAAGGTAGCTTTGCGATTTACCTCGAGCCTTGGCATGCTGATATTTTCGAATTCCTTGACCTGAAGAAAAATCACGGCAAAGAAGAAATGCGTGCACGCGATCTTTTCTATGCGATGTGGCTTCCGGATTTGTTCATGCAACGTGTAGAGAACAATGACACGTGGTCACTTTTCTGTCCACACGAATGTCCAGGATTAGCAGATTGCTATGGTGAAGAGTTCGAGCGCTTGTATGAGAAATACGAAAAAGATGGTAAGGCCAGAAAACAAATAAAGGCTCAAGACTTGTGGTTCGAAATTCTGGAATCACAAATCGAAACCGGAACACCTTACATCCTTTATAAAGACGCAGCAAACAAAAAATCAAATCAGAAAAATCTGGGTACTATCAAGTCAAGTAACTTGTGTACTGAGATCATGGAGTATACCTCTTCTGAAGAGGTTGCCGTTTGTAATCTTGCTTCTATCGCTCTTCCAAAATTCGTAACCGAAGATGGTAAGTTCGATCATCAGAGATTATATGAAATCACGAAAGTGATTACACGTAACCTGAATAAGGTAATTGACATTAACTATTATCCAGTAGAAGAAGCGCGTACATCAAACATGCGTCACCGTCCTATCGGGATTGGCGTACAAGGTTTGGCCGATGCGTTCATCATGTTGCGCATGCCATTCGATTCTCCGGAAGCGCGTGGTTTGAATACTGATATTTTTGAGACGATCTATTTTGCTGCCATGGAGTCTTCTATGGAACAAGCAAAAGAAAACGGTCCATACGAAACCTTCAAAGGTTCACCCGTATCAAAAGGTATATTCCAATTTGATATGTGGAATGTAACACCAAGCTCAGGTCGTTGGGATTGGGAAAATCTGAAGCGTGAAGTGAAACAACACGGTGTGCGTAACTCCTTGTTGCTTGCTCCGATGCCAACTGCATCTACTTCACAGATCTTAGGAAACAACGAATGCTTTGAACCGTACACATC
>JBDTTT010000070.1:0-27961 GCA_039930485.1 Chryseolinea sp. | reverse complement strand
ATGGGATTAACACGTACCCAATTGCCAATTTCTTCTTTCTTTTTCAGGCCTTGCTCCTCCTGATTCTTTACAAGAATGCCCTGCACATCCGACTGAATTATATTCTGATCGCGGTGGTTTATTCCTTCATCTTTCTGGTCAATTACTTCTTCCTGGAAGGACCTTATCAGCTTAATGCCTATACCTTCTCTCTATCGGGTGTGATTTTTATCCTCCTTTCGCTTCTTTATTTCCGGCATTTACTCATTACACTCCCCAGTGATTCGGTGCATCGCCTCCCCATGGTGTGGATCAACATCGCGGTGTTGATGTACTACTCCGGAAATTTATTTCTGTTTATCTTAAACAATTATTTCAGCATGGGAGAACACGGGAATCAACGTGCGATGTGGATTCTCCATAATGCTCTGAACATATCGAAAAACCTACTTTTCCTCATCGCCCTATGGCAGAGCCTGCGCAAGACCAACTCATCTACCTCCTGATCATCGGTACCGCTGGTGTATTGTTATTGCTCATTTTTGTGGTGGCCTTTTTTTTTATGTATCAAAACAATAGGATCAAGGCCGAGCAGCAGAAACAAAAACGAGAGCGAGAGTTTCAAAATCAAATGGTTGAATTGCAACTTGACAGCCAGGAAAAAGAACGTGTGCGAATCGCCTCCGATCTTCATGATTCGCTGGGATCATTGCTATGGGCCGCCAAACTAAGCGCTTCGTTTATTGAACGCTCCATGTTATTGGAAGGTGATGTCAAACTTTCCCACCAGGAATTGATGAATGCTTTGGAACAATCGCAGCATATGGTGAGGCGAATTGCATGGGAACTTACTCCTGAGGCCTTTCACAGCATCGGACTTTCGGAATCATTGGCGAAAATTTGTGAACGCGTGAACGGCAAAGGCATACTCGTTACACTGGAAGAACACAACAACCAAATGTGGCAAGGAGAACGTGCCCTCCTGGTTTTTCGTGTTGTGCAGGAACTCCTTAGCAATTGTATTAAACATGCTAAAGCAACCGAACTTGTCATTCGTCTTCATTGGTCAGAGGATACTCTTTTAGTAAATGTCTGTGATAACGGAATTGGCTTCAACCTTACCCAAACCAGACCCGGTGTGGGCTGGTGGAATATTGAGCACCGCATACGCCAACTGAAAGGCAAAATTGATATGGGAGTTACTCCCGCGCCACGGGGTACATCTATTCTACTCACTATACCTTTGCATCATGAAGAATAATATAGTTGTATATCTGGCCGATGATCATCCGGTAGTACGTAAAGGAATGATACGTCTTCTCTCCACTTTTAAGCGGGTAGGTGAAGTGTTGGAGACATCCAATGGCAGAGATTTAATAAAGTTGCTTGAAAAGCGCTTGCCGGATGCCGTCATCATCGATGTTGAGATGCCTCAATTAGGTGGTGTGGATACCGCCAAATACATCAATGAACATTTTCCAAACGTAAAAATCCTGGTGCTAACCATGCACACTGAAGAAGTGATTGTAAATCGGTTGATGGACCTGGGTGTTCACGGATTTCTAAGTAAGGCGAATGAGCCTGAAGAAATTGAGAAGGCATTATATTCCATTGTTGACAAGGACTTCTATCGAAACGCTATTGTTGACAAAGCCCTTTCCAAAATGAATCACTCCAAAGAAAAGCTAGAGGGTTATACTCCTTTAAGCCAGCGCGAAATTGAAATCTTGCTGCTCATCTGTCAGGAGTTGAGTCCAGGTGAAATTAGTGAACGATTGAGTATCAGTGAAAAAACATTCTTCAACCACCGCCAGCACATTCTGGATAAAACAGGAGCGCGAGGTAATGTTGGCTTGGTCAAGTTCGCCCATCAAAAAGGATTTATCGAATTGTCGGGGAAGCATTCGTAAGCCAGGGAGACATGATTATTGCTATGTTGAATTCACAACAATAAAATCCAATGCCGGATAATCATTGCCCTTCTTTCTATTGTTCTGCCATTGCAGGGGTTGTAGATTGGCTATCACATCATCACCACCCATTGCTACGGGTTTGATGTGATCAATTTCCCAACCTGTACCATTTTCATTCGTGACATTAAATTGATCCCAATCAATCCAGGCACCACAGGCATCTTTTCTTCGGTATGCAGGCTCTACCCCTGGAACAATTTGCGCCTTGTTCCAAACCTGGAGTTTTGTAAAATCCGAAAAAACATTTCCATTCTGGTCTGTGTTAAAGTTTCTCGCCCTTTTAAGTTGATCATATTTAGATTGCATACCATCCATTTAAATTGATCACGCACTTTTTTTATCAGGCGACACCCTATTACGTAAAGCACCTGCCCTCGATACAGGAAATTGCCTATAAGCCAAATATATTTTACAATTCTCTTTGAGTGTGATAAGATATGGGAGTTACTCCTATTCTATATTGAAAAAAGTAGTTTAGTTCAAGTCTACTTAGATAAATCAACTCAACAACTGGGTTGACCACTTCTAACTTCGCAACAATATTATTCGCATCTTTCCGTTCAGAGTTCACGGAAATATACCAGTGCCATGTTGGGAAAGCATGAGTGATTAGCACGGAGTACCTGATATCTCTTTACCAGCACTTAATCCTGGGCATGAAAACAATTTTGCTATCCGTTTTTCTGTTCGGTTTCTTGTATGCCGATGCTCAGTCTGTCGGACCGCCCAGGAATGTTGGCCGTGAATATGGCAATCCAAAAATGCCGTTGATGGTGTCACACCTGGCAGGTGCGAATAAGGAGAGACTGAAACGCGTAAACAAAAACTCACGCCATTCTATCTTCGGCAAAATACTGTGCTTTCGAAAACTATGTCGGATACAATCAGGCCACACAGCGTCACTGCATACCATCAAGTTTAAGAAATTTGAAAAGAAGGTAGCAAGGAATGCGATGAAAGGCCTGTACAAAAACTTCCTGACCGATTCCACCCGTAATCGCAAGCCGGTCGTACGTGAACCGATACCGGTCGTGATTGACACGGTCAATACCCGAACAACGATACCGGCCCCGGTAGTAAAGGCAGACAGTCTCATTATACTGGGTGCAGAACTTTTGTTTGAGACAAACAAATCAACCTTGCGAAGCGAACATTTTGCAACCCTCAATCCGATTGTCGATTATCTGCGCTTGCATCCGGAACGACTGGTGAGAATATCGGGACACACTGATAATACCGGAAGTGAAATACACAATCGTAATTTATCCAGGCAACGGGCAGACGTTGTGGCAGAATACCTGGTGAGCAACGGTGTTAATCTCAACCGTATAGAAACTTCCGGACTGGGCAGTGCAAAACCCATTGAGACAAACACAACCGAGCAAGGAAGAAAGAAAAACAGGCGTGTCGAGCTGCTTATTCATGATTGAGGATGGTCTCTAACTCACCTAATTGAATGCGAAGATAATTACTTAAGAAAGTATCAAATTATAAATTGATTCAAAACCAAAACACCAATAAGTCCAATAACCGACACGATCGTTTCCATGAGTGTCCATGATCGGAATGTATCTTTCATGGATAATCCAAAATATTCCTTGAACATCCAGAATGCGGTATCATTAACATGCGAGAAAAAAAGACTTCCCGCTCCTATCGAAAGCACCATCAAATTAGGATCAACTTTTGCCTGAACAGTAAGTGGATAAATTATTCCGGCTGCCGTGAGTCCTGCGATGGTTGCTGAACCAAGGCACAATCGCAGGATAGCGGTAACCACCCACGCTAAAACTAACGGTGGCAATTGCCAGCTAATCAATGCACCTGCAATCTCTTTGCTTGCTCCGCTGTCGATAAAGATTTGTTTTAAAATACCTGCACTTCCGATGATGAGTAAGATCATGGCGATGTCTTTAACCGCTTCGGTATACACTTTCATGATTTCACCCAATTGTTTTCCTCGTGCTATACCCAATGAAAAGGTAGCAATGATAATGGTGATCCCCATCACCACATTCGGTTCACCCAGAAAAATTAAAACCTCTTTTATGGAATGGTTGTCGCTAAATATTTTTGTTACTATAGCAATGAAAGCAATAATCAGAACGGGTAACAAAGAAGACACGAGACTATTAACAATGCCGGGAAGCTTGTCATCGGGCAATGTATAAACCAGATTTACTTTCCCTTCTGTTGATTTAATATTTTTTAATGTCCTCGAAAAAAGCGGTCCCGCAATTATGATGGCAGGAAACGCAATGCACAGTCCGTAAAAAAAAGTGGTCGCCATATTCGCGTTGAACTGCATCACCAACGCCATGGGTGAAGGATGAGGTGGTAAGAACCCATGCATGACAGAGAGGGATGCCAGCATGGGAAGCCCTACATAAACTAATGGAAGTTTATTGTGATAGGCTACGGAAAAGATAATGGGTATCAACAATACAAACCCTACATTATAATAGAGTGGTATGCCCACAATGAAACCGGTGAAGGTCATTGCCCACACAATGTATCTGGATCCAAAAAGATTTTGAAAGACAGTCGCAATTTGTTTTGCTGCGCCACTTTCTGCAACCAGTTTACCCAACATGGCACCCAGGACAATCACAATTACCAAGGAGCCGAGCGTGTCGCCAATACCTTTCGTAACAGACTGCATGATGCTACTGTAGGGAATACCCAACCACAAACCTGCTACTGTGGATATCAACAAAAAAGCAAGGAAGGGATTAACCTTCGCCCAGGTAATTAAAATTACTAAGCTGACAATGCAGCATAAAATGATAATGAACGTCATGCGAACGTTATTACATTAATGCGAATCACGACTAACCTTCGATCCGGATTTTCCTACAAGGAAATCCAGGTCTGCTCCTTTATCGGCTTGTTGCACATGTTTTACATATAAATTCACATAACCACGATCCGAAATGGGTGCCGGTTTGCTCCATTGAATTCTTCGTTTTGCAAGTACTTCATCCGATACCTCGAGGTGCAATTTTTTATTATGAACATCCAACTCAATTATATCTCCATTTTGAACCAACGCTAAGTTCCCTCCGATGGCAGACTCTGGCGAAACATGAAGTACCACTGTTCCATACGCTGTACCACTCATTCGTCCATCGGATATTCTAACCATGTCGGTGATACCTTTATCTAATAGCTTCTTTGGTAGAGTCATATTTCCTACCTCGGGCATACCCGGATAACCAACAGGGCCTACGCTCTTTAATACCATTACACACGTCTCATCAATATCAAGATTAGGATCGTCTACCCGCGCATGATAGTCTTCAATGTTTTCAAAAACCACAGCACGCCCGCGATGTTTCATCAGCGCTGGTGTCGCGGCTGATGGTTTCACCACGGCACCATTCAGCGCCAGATTTCCTTTCACCACAACAATGCCTGCTTCTTTTATTAACGGACTTTCATATTCGGAAATAACTTCTTTGTTATAACAAGTTCCATTGCCTTCAACATTTTCCTTGTGGGTTTTTCCTGTGACCGTCATCGTATCCATGTGGAGGACAGATTTCAGTTCATTGATGATTACGGGTAAACCTCCAGCATAGTAAAAATCTTCCATGAGAAATTTGCCCGATGGCATCAAATTCAGCAAGAGTGGAACTTTACTTCCTACTGTATCGAAGTCTTCAAGATTAAGATCAACACCAATTCTTCCGGCAATGGCCGTGAGGTGAATGATAAAGTTGGAAGAACCACCGACAGCAGCATTTACTTTAATGGCATTTTCAAAAGCTTTGCGCGTTAAAATTTTAGAGATGCGTAAATCTTCCTTCACCATTTCAACAATTCTTCTTCCTGAACGCTGTGCTAATACCTTCTTTCTAGAGTCAACAGCAGGAATAGCGGCAGCACCGGACAAACACATTCCTAAAGATTCTACCATGCACGCCATGGTTGACGCTGTGCCCATCGTCATACAATGACCGGGGCTTCGTGACATACAACTCTCCGCATGTTCATATTCGGTTTGTGTCATCTTACCGGTTTTCAAGTCATCCGTAAATTTCCATACATGTGTCCCCGAACCAATATCATGTCCCTGATATTTTCCATTGAGCATCGGTCCACCCGGAACAACAATGGTGGGCAAATCAACACTGGATGCACCCATCAGTGTTGAAGGTGTTGTCTTGTCACACCCGGTTAACAACACAACACCATCAATCGGATTTCCGCGAATGGATTCTTCAGCATCCATGCTGGCAAGATTTCGAAAGAGCATTGCCGTTGGCTTCAATAACGTTTCCCCTAACGACATAATGGGAAACTCAACAGGGAAGCCGCCCGCTTCATACACACCTCGCTTCACTGATTCTGCTAGATCACGCAAGTGCGCGTTGCACGGTGTAAGTTCAGACCATGTATTACATATACCAATGACCGGGCGACCGTCAAACATATCTTCCGGAAATCCCTGGTTCTTCATCCAGCTTCTGTAGATAAAACCCATTTTATCTTTCTTTCCGAACCACTCCGAACTGCGATACTTAGCCATTATTGTTTTGTGTTATAATTGAAAATATAAATTAATCCTCCTGTTTCTGATAGTGAATGATGTCACTCAATTTTCCTTTGTGTATGCTGACCATTCACCAATCGCAAGACATTAAGTGGGTTTTCATTTTTAAGTTCAGCAGGTAATAATTCAGAAGGCATTCCCTGATAACAAACCGGACGCGTAAATCGATGAATAGCGGCAGTGCCTACAGAAGTACTTCTTCCATCTGTTGTGGCCGGGAATGGACCGCCATGAACCATTGCATGACAAACTTCCACACCGGTTGGAAATCCATTGATGACTACGCGACCAACCTTCTGTTCTAAAATATCCAGCAAGTCTTTGTAAGCAATCAGATCCTGATCAGTTCCATGAACAGTGGCAGTAAGATGTCCACTTAGGTTTCTTGCGAGGGTTAATATTTCTTCTTTCGAATCGGCCTCAACCACAAGACTGGTGGGTCCAAAGATTTCTTCTGCCAGTTCGTTTACTTTTGCAAAAGTATTTGATGTTGTCTTGAATAAGATCGGTCTTGCTGCAAAGTTTTGATTTACTTCATTGCCCACGGCAAGAACTTCAATTCCATCAACGCCCGTGTGATGAGCAAGTCCTTTCCCATACGACTTGAAAATTGTTTCTGTCAGCATCACGCCACCAGAAGTTTTCCTAAACTCATCTTCTAAATGTTTTGTGAATTCTTTTGCACCGGTATTTTTTTCATGAATAAGAATGCCCGGGTTTGTGCAGAACTGTCCAACACCTAACGTAACAGAACCTGAAAATCCGGCTGCAATTTTCTCACCGCGTTCGCGCATGGCTTCCGGAAGAATAAAAACCGGATTGGTACTTCCCATCTCTGCATATACTGGAATAGGAATATCACGACTCACAGCGGCATCAAATAATGCCTTACCTGCTGTGAACGATCCGGTTAACCCAACTGCTTTTACCGCAGGATGTTTTACCAATTGTATCCCTACATCTTTACCATCACCATGAAGCAACGAGAAAACACCATCAGGCATGTTGGTCAATTTTGCCGCCTTCTGTATCGCCCTGCCTACCAGCTCTCCGGTTGCAGGGTGAGCAGAGTGCACCTTCACAATTACGGGGCAACCTGCGGCAAGCGCGGATGCAGTGTCGCCACCTGCTACTGAAAATGCCAATGGAAAATTACTTGCTCCAAAAACAACAACAGGCCCCAGTCCAATTTCCATGTAGCGAATGTCTGATTTGGGAAGGGGTGTGCGCGCAGGATCTGCTGTTTCAATCCGTGCATCAACCCATGAACCATCGCGCAACAAAGAAGCGAATAACTTTAATTGATTGACGGTGCGTCCTCTCTCCCCTTCTATTCTTGCTTTCGGCAACGCTGTTTCGTTACAACACACATCAATCAGTTGATCACCCAAAGCAATAATTCCATCAGCAATGGACTCCAGGAAAATTGCTTTTTCAACACCGGATTTTTTTCGGTAAACCTGAAAAGCATCTGCCGCTTTTTCTGCCGCCTGGTTTACTTCCTCTGGTGTTGCCTTGGTGAACTGATAACTTAATTTCTCACCAGTAGCCGGATTAAAAGAATGAAAACTGTCAGTGCCTCCTGCTACCAAATCAAAACCAATAATCTGTTTTCCTTCTATCATAATCTGCTATTTAATAATTTAACTATCTAAAACTCCTACTCCTCCAGAGAAGGATTTAGGATGAGACCTACTGCGTCACACGATTAACAAGCGTCCCGATCCCAGCAATGGAAATTCGAACTTCATCTTCAATCTGTAAAGTAAAGGTGTCCGGAGGAACAATACCTGTACCGGTCATCAAATAGGTTCCGTTTGGAAATGTAATCTCACGAAATAAATATTCTGCCAGCTCTGTGTGCTTTCGTTTCATTCGATTAATGGATATCTCACCTGAAAAAACGCGCTGACTATTTCGAAGGATTTCAATACTTATCATTGTGTCAGGATGGATAGGTTCACCCGGAACATAAAGACAAGGTCCAATGGCAGCAGACCCATTGTACGATTTTGCTTGCGGAAGATATAATGGATTCTCTCCCTCTATATCACGTGAAGACATATCATTACCAATTGTATATCCTTCAATGGTTCCCGAAGAGCAGATAAACAATGTGAGTTCAGGTTCAGGAACATTCCATTTTGAATCTTTGCGAATGCGCACAGGTTCGCCAGAACCTACTGTACGATAAGCAGGCGCTTTAAAAAAAAGCTCGGGTCGTTCGGCTTCATAAACACGTGCGTAAAAATCACCTCCGCCTGCATCCTTCGACTCTTCCATTCGTGCCTCACGACTGCGCATGTAGGTCACACCTGAAGCCCATATCTCCTGATTACCAATTGGCGGCCTGAGGTTTTTAATCACCTGATCGGCAAGAGTAGCATCCGGTTTTAAACTAATGAGATCCGCTATAATTTGTTTATAAAGATGAGTTCGGTTAACAAACTTGTCCCAATTCATTTCCTTCGAAAGAAAATACTGCTCATTGTGTTGAATGATTATTCCCGAATTTGTTTTAAAGATCTTCATTTAGTGAGGTTTATAAATATCTAAGATATTAAATTAATGTATTGTAATAATCGCTTTCAGGGAATGACTGTCTTTGTATTGAGGCTGGCCACCGCCAACAAAAACTTCAAATTTTCCAGGAAGTATTTGTCTTTCTTTTTTCTTGTTGAGCACGGAAAAGTCATTTGGAGAGAGTGTAAAGTCAAGCGTGGATGATTCACCGGGTTTCAAATGAATTCTTTTAAATCCCTTAAGTGATTGAATGGCACGTAACATCGATTTGTCAAGATTGGACAAATACAATTGCGCAACTTCATCACCGGATACCTTACCCGTGTTTGTTACAGTAACAGAGACATGAACAGAATCACCTATTTTAAATTCACTATTCATTTTCAGATTTTCATAGGCAAAGGATGTGTAACTCAATCCAAATCCAAACGGGTAAAGGGGTTCTCCTTTAAAATACCGATAGGTTTGTGAACTCACTTTATATTCATCAAATGCAGGGAGATCGTTCACTGATTTATAAAATGTTACCGGCAACCTACCTCCGGGATTATAGTCGCCAAAAAGAACATCGGCTATAGCTTGTCCTGCAGCCTGACCAGGATACCACGCTTCAATGATGGCATCTACATTCTTATTTTCCCAGTTAATTGCCAATGCACTTCCATTTAACAAAACAAGTACAACGGGTTTGCCCAATGCCTGAATTTCTTTTATCAGCTGTTGTTGAAGTTCGGGTAAATCCAGGCGTGTTCGATCGCCACCATTGAACCCATCGATCTTCACATCCATCTCCTCTCCTTCCATTCGTGGAGTAATACCCATGCACATTACCACTACATCTGCCTGTCGTGCAATATCAAGCGCTTGCTTTTTCAATTCAGGTTTGGGAGTGGCCCATACCAATTGCACTTGAGCATCGGCAAAAGACTCTATGGCTTCAATAACAATTTTATATCGCTTGTCTGCTTCCAGTTTTAAAACATTTGATTTCCGCAATCGAGGATCGCCATACTCATCCCTGAAGTGATAAGTTGTTTTAGCAACAAGACTATCGTTCAGAAAAAGCTTTGTATTACAGGTACTAATGACACCAACCTGATAAAATCCTGAACGATCGGGTTTGATTTCTCCACTCCATCGAACGCTGAAATTATCATCGTCCATATCATCGCGTGGCGCTTTATCATACCAATTGGCATCCAGGTTTTTATCCACGGATGAAAACAAGGGTTCACCACTGAGTTCTTTATTATTAAAGTAGGATGCTTTTATTCCGGGTTGATCACCAGTACTAAATAAATTTTCAGATGGAATGGTATAGAACATTGGCATACCTTCTGCCAGCTCACATCCTTGGGCAAATAAAACTTTTGATTTTGTACCGAGCTTCTCTCGAATACCCCTTAAAGGCGTAACCGGATCAGAAGGAACACCATTATAATTTCCAAGGAGCATCAGCCATTGATCCGCGTTAGGCCCAATCACCGCGAGGGTACCGATGTCTTTCTTCAGTGGTAAAATATTATTTCCATTTTTTAACAACACAATTGATTCACGTGCTGCGTCCAGAGCCAGTGTTTTATGTTCTTTACTATCTACTACCGAATAGGGTATTTGTGCATACTTTACTTTCTCAGGAGGATCAAACATGCCTAGTTTAAACCGTGCTATAAAAAGTCGTTTTACAGCGACATCTATTTCGGCCTCGGTGATTAATTTTTTATTTACAGCCTCTTTTAAGTTTAGATAAACATTTCCACATTCCAGATCAGTTCCTGATTTTACCGCCAATGCTGCCGCTTCTTCAGGAGTAGCAACAATCTGGTGAAACTTATAAATATCGACAATGGCATCGCAGTCGGAAACAATGTATCCATTAAATCCCCACTCCTTGCGAAGTACTTCCTGCAAGAGTCTTTCGCTTCCACAACAAGCCTCACCGTTATATCGATTATAGGCACACATCACAGAATAAGGTTTACCTTCTTTGATGGCCATTTCAAATTGTGGTAAATACGTTTCACGTAAGTCGTTTTCTTCCGTCAAGGAATTAAAGGAATGTCTTCCTTCCTCCGGACCGCTGTGTACTGCAAAGTGTTTCGCTGTTGCTATTGTTTTATAATAGGTAGAGTCATCACCTTGCAGACCTTTGATAAACTGCACCGCTAACTTGCCTGTGAGATAGGGATCTTCGCCATACGTTTCTTGTCCACGCCCCCAACGCGGATCACGGAAGATGTTGATGTTGGGCGACCACAGCGTGAGGCCTTGATAGATGAAACGCTTATCCTTCTTTATGAAGTTTGAATGCTTGGCGCGCGCTTCATCAGCAATTGCTGTTGATACATTGTGAAGCAAATCTTCATCCCAGGTAGCACCTAAGCCAATGGCTTGTGGAAATACAGTGGCCAAACCTGCACGGGCAACACCGTGCAAACCCTCTGACCACCAATTGTATTTCGGAATATGCAGGCGCTCAATGGCCGGAGCATCGTTCACCATCTGACTGATTTTTTCCTCCAAAGTCATTCTTCCCACTAAATCATCTACCCGTTCTATAATGCTGATCTCCGTGTTTAAAAATGCAAAGTCTTGTTTCTCTTTTTTTTCAGAGCATGCATCCGTTAGAACAACGAGTAAAAACCCAAGTGCTGTTAATTGAAATAACTTTACAACTTCTCTCAGTATATCAATTTTCTTCATCAACCAAATGGGTTTAGTCAAAATTACTTCTTGCACTTTAGTATCAAGCTTCACAGTTCCAATCACTTATTTAATAAAGCAATGTCTGAAAAAAGAAAAGGCACTCTTTATAAATTCGGATCCTGTTTAGGAGTTTATGTTTAATCCACGATGATATTTTTAGTTGCAAATCAATGTATACCCATGTTATTAGACATACCAATCACGGTATAAAAATTTGGATTTCAGCATTTCCAAACTTCCAAAAAAACCCAGCGATGGATATTGCACAATTGTTGGAAGTTGTAGGGTCAGTATAAATTAAGAATTGAAAGTTCTTTGCCGGGAACGTATATTTATTGAGATTTACCATCGATGCGTTTCCTGCATCTTCAGCATTAATTTACAAAAGTGGTTTCAACGGAATATTTTCTCACACTAGCGTTTTCATGAACCAGTTTATTCTACAACAGGGACATGCCAGGGAACTCCGCTCCTTTCCACACATTCTTGAATTTGCACTTAAGAAGAATAACAGCATTCAGTTAAACTCTTTACACTCCACCTGTACTGACAGTATGCGCATCTACTTCATTCTGGATGGAAAATTTGAGTGGATTATCGGTGAACAAAGTCATATTCTTTATCCTGGAGACCTTGCGCTCGTTCTGCCCCAGCAAACCTTTCGTGGTGAAAAGGATATTTTGAATATTGGAACACTCTCATGGATCTATCTTCAGATAGAAGAAATGAATTCAACCGGAATGTCACTCGGAAAGTGGAGCAACTTGTCTAGTAATGAGTGCCGTACCATTGGGAAAATTTTACTGCTTAATGATTCCACAGTATTGAAATTAAAAGAGTGTCAGAATATTCTCCAGACGCTGCGTCAGGAATTAATAAATCAGGAAATAGGATTCACAACTCGCGTCAATCAACTGATCGATGAATTATTTATTGGCATTGCACGACAGTGCACGAGACAGAGTAATTCCCAGCGAGATTTTCCACAAACGTTTATGAAACTTGAGCAGGCCCTCCGCCAGAACCTGGCACATCAATGGACCGTGGAAGAGATGGCTGCACTTATTGGACTTGGCACTACAACCTTTACAGAGAAAGTAAAAAACTACACCGGCTTCTCACCCTTGAGCTATTTGATCAACATCCGTATTTCGGAGGCTATTAAATTAATAAACCGGCAGGAAGAAAATGTAACAGACATTGCACTTGGTACAGGATTTTATTCTTCTCAGCATTTTTCAACAACCTTCAAAAAACTAACGGGTTATACACCCAGTGAGTTTAGAAAAAGAAATTTACCAGAAAACAAGTAATACCGCACATCATGGAATGTATCATCACAATTGAACTTGGAACAAATGCAGTCCGAATTTTCGCATTTGACTTGGAAGGAAAGGTCATCGGTTCCATGAAGGGATCCTATCCTACCTTTCATACAGAACCCGATTACAGCGAACAGGATCCTGAGCAAATGTTCATCACCATGTTATATGTTTTAAAGAACCTGTTGACTGAAAAGATTCACCCACAAAAGTATAAAGTGGTGAGCATTTGCTTTAGTGCCTCTATGCACAGCGTTCTTGCCATTGATGATCATGGTGTACCATTGGGCAACGCCATCACCTGGGCTGACAACAGAGGAAAAGCCGAAGCGCAAGAACTGAAAAAATCAGGGCTTGGCAAAAAACTGTACAACAACACGGGAACTCCAATTCACCCGATGTCACCTCTGGTAAAAATTACCTGGATGAAAAATCATGACCAGACACGGTTTAACAAGACTTCTAAGTTCCTCTCTATCAAAAGCTATATCATCCAACAACTTACCGGAGAATATTTTATTGATTATAGTCTGGCTTCAGCAACCGGGTTGCTAAACATTCACACAATCAAATGGGAAACTGAAGCGCTTGCACATGCCGGAATTACTTCTGATAAACTTCCAGAACTGGCACCTGTATTTCATTCACCTGGAAAACTGCGCAAAGAATATCAGAAATCATTAGGACTATCATCATCAACAAAAATACTGCTGGGCTCAAGTGACGGGTGTATGGCAACATTAGGAGCTGGTGTCTGGAGCGAGGGGAAAGCCACCATCACTATTGAAGACAGTGGTGCTGTTCGTGTAGTTGGTAAAGAAGTGTTGCGTGATGAAAATCAACGATTCTTTAATTACCTACTCACCGAAAACTGTTACATCTCTGGTGGACCGACTAACAATGGTGGTGTTGTTTTTGAATGGTTTGCAAAACAGTTTGGCGATTTCAGAGGTCCCTATGATATAGAATTTACCATGGAGAATCTTATTATGGAAGCTTCTAAAGTTGCTGTCGGTTCTGACGGACTATTGTTTCTCCCTTATTTACTTGGAGAGCGTGCTCCTATCTGGAATGCGAACGCCAGAGGTTCTTACTTCGGCCTGAACATCAAACACGAACGACAACATTTTATACGGGCAACAATAGAAGGTATTCTGTATGAAATTTACAGCATAGGTAAAACACTTGAGGAACACCGATCTATTCAAAGTCTTTCAGTAAATGGAAGTTTTGCTTCCATTCCCTTTTGCACTCAAATGATTGCCGACATCTTTAACAAACCCGTAACCATCAGCCAAAATTCAGACAGTGCTTCACTGGGTTCCTTTTTAATGAGTGCAACTGACTTGGGAAAATACAATAATCTTGAGGAAGCTGCCCGCTCTATTGCACTTACAGATACCTACAAACCCGAACTCGCTCATCATTCATCCTATCTTCAATACTTTGATATTTTCGCAAGGTTAACCTCTAAATTGGCGGATGAGTTTGAAGATATTGCCAAACTACAACAGAAATCTTAGTCAATGAGATGCTAAAGAACTATTCAGATTCGGATTTAAATTAATTCACAATGGCTCGTTTTAGGTTCAGGGAATCAACAACGATCACAATATTTAAAGGAAAATAAAGTTGGATAAAAGTTCATGAAAAACCTGTTTACGTTTGTTGAAGTTTGAATTAAAACTATGAGGATGGAATGTTCGATTCGCTATAGGGTTATTTAATATTTTTTCTATCCACTTTCCAGATAGGATTTGCGGAAAGCCCGACTGGATTTCCGTTAAACATTTTACCGGCTTCTTTATCATTCTTCAGTTGCCACTGAAACCATGATGTTGCAACTTTAGCAAATTCTCCACCATGAGGCTGCCCGTATGTTCCTCCATGTCCAACATCCATATTCGCTACGAAAACAGGAACATGATTAATGCGATTGAAATCATCCATACCATTTGCATAGGCGATATCTTTTTCTCCACCCAGAAGATAAAGTGTTGGTGTATGTAACTTGGATAATTGATCTTTTGTTAGCGGTGGCATACCCGGCATTCCACCTCCGGGGTTACCCAGAATTCCGCTATTACAAATAACCGTAGTCGTAATGCGTGGGTCGGGAGCAGTCTCAAGTGCCTGAAGCCCACCACATGACATGCCACTAACTGCAATTGCTTTGATGTCTAACTTGCCAAAATAAGGACTGGCTTTGTCATTGTTTTGAGCGATGGCCCAGTTGATTGCATCAGTCATTTGCAAAGAGGTTGACCGGTCGCGTGAGCGCTCATCTTCCTGCGGCATTGGACCGATGGCAATTACCATAAAGCCATAAGACGCTACTTCAGACAAAAAATTTATGTGTTCCCAGGGTGAATTGGCGCAAGCACCATTGCCCCAGACAATAATCGGAAGTTTACTTTTCTTTGTGGCAGCATTTAAGTCTGACGGTTTAAATATTGTATGCGTAGGAAGAGAGCTTTCTGAGACCATAATGGCTTTAAAAGGACCCGTTCCACCATCCTCCACAACCCTTGATGTCGGTTTTGAAGCAGGGGTAGTCTCCTGTGCCGATACAGGATTCATAAAACAAAATCCAGTGCCTATTATTAAAACAAGTATAGTGTACGTTATTTTCATCATCAAATTCTATTAGTTGTAATCTATTTTATATTAACCCTGCATCAATCCTTGAAGGGTTATTTCACTAAATTTTTAAAAGCTGATCCAAAAATTAGATATCCAGTATTTCCACCAATCGTGCCCTCGTTTTGTCCCCAGAAAAATGGCCAGTCATCGTAGTTTTCAAAGTGGTCAGGTTTTCTGAATAATAGACCTGGAGCAACATTGCCGGGGATAAATGAGAAATCAGCCCTGTTATTACCGTAGAAAACTGCTTTTGGACGAGTAGCTCCCACCGTTGCCACTAACGAATAATTGTGATACGGATGGCAACCAAACAGATAGTTGGTGGTCTTGAAAGCATTGCTGGCGTTGATAATATCAGGGAAATGTTTGTTAGCAAAGCAAATGGTGGTGCCAAAATTCACTACGTCTCCGCTACCTGCCCAGTTCCCAAGGCCGATGGGTACTCCGTACGGATTATCCTTTTCAAGTTTATCGATATAAGCTTTATACTTTACAACATATGGCCGCAGCCTTTCTTTGTAAGATGCGTCCATGTGCGGTATAGCATCTAATGCTGTCAGAAGGAGGAAATTAACGTTACGGTCAAGTGCAGGCCATAAAAGTTGTTGAAATTTATCGATGTATTGCTGCTCACCGGTTGAGATAAACAGTTGAAGATTGGTGCCGACATTTGCTGACCTGCGCCAGCGTGAGGTATCCTGCGGCTGATTGGCGAGTAATTCCGTTGCCTCTTTCAAAAGTCTTTTTGACTGCTGTAATGCTCTTGAAGAAAGATCATCATTATATCCCTTCAATGCCCGGCTTGCTGCTGCAAACATCGTTGCTGCTCTGAGATCGAGGCCGGGATTGCGGCTTGTAAACGCCCACATATCATCCTTCACTCCGCTCGATCTTCCGTCAGTTGCTTTTTCGTACGGGCCAAGGTTCGGATTATAAGGTAGGCCGTCCGTTAATGAGGCAGCATCACCAAGGTGATGGTAATTGTCAAGCACAGAGTTAGAGAGCGTTTGCGTCATGTGGCCAACAATCTCTGCCTGAGCTACGAGGTTTAATGTCCCATGCTCGATAAACTGCAGTACGTCTGGTGTCCCATCTGGCCGGTGAAGATCAACGTAACGTTGCTTCTGATCTACAAAAGTCTGATCGCGTAAGGGTTTGAAATATTCCCATGTTTGGACAAAATTCTGTACCACAAAAATGTTCGCTCCTGTCTCGATATCAAAATCTCCTGCATCGAAAAAACCACCCACATTTAATCCGGGAATCAATTCGAGTGCATTATACTTGGTATCAGTTGTTGGTCCCTGAGCATGAATGTCGAAGTGATCTGTGTTTGGTGGAGCCTGGCGATAACCCTCCTTGAAGGGTTCGCCATGCCATACCCTGTACGCCTCGTTTACAAACATATGATCCATATGTATAGGGATCCAGATATCACTGGTGGCATCGGTGATCTTATCGTAGACGCTATTTTCTATTAAGAAATTGTTTGTTTTAAAATTGCCATACTGGATATAGTATATACCCGGGGCTTCGACAGAACTAAAATCGAATTTTACATAGTGATATTTAAAATAGTTACCCCAGGGTACAATGTTGCCGCTGAATACTTCAGTAGCATTGCCATCGTTGCCTATTTTATACAACGATGCTTTTGCAAGTGGTTTGTCCTTCTTGTCAAGTTCAATGACAGAAACTTTTTGTTGTGAAGGGAGGTAACCCACTTGAGAGAAACCGATATTGGGTTCTCTTATCCAACCGTTAATAGCATTGGGTTCAACTGTCCAGGTCAAAACCTTGCCTGTTTTTCCTGCGGGAAGTAAACTACGAACTACAAACCAACCGTTCTGTGCCAGCACGCGGCCATCGAAAAGCATAAGATCAGCATCTTGCGAAGTGATCTTTACCAAGCGGGAAGGTTCATCGGGTGCAAGAAGAAAGGTACGTCCTGTTTCAAGCGGGAGCGGATCGATAAATTTGCCTGTTCCCCTGTCATCAGAAGTTTTATATCCTTTGAACTGCTTTGGTTTTTCACTGTTGGGTTTCGTAATGGTGTTCCCTACAACATAGCGGGGAAACCGATTGTAACGCCCGTCCATCAAATAGGTCTTTGCCCAATATTGCGAGGGTAGAAACTCTAAATTAAATCCAGCACTCCCCTCAAGAGCCTTGGGAATGGGTTTATCAAGGTAGACGGATATCTCAACACCTTTACCCTTCGCAGTGACAACCACTCGAGAGTCAAAATCGTAATCTTTATACCGTAACGTAGCCTCTATACTTTTTGACGCACGGTCGACCTTTCGGTTTGATATTTCCGGAACAAGATCCCACTGCTCCGGGGTATTGGAAAGCCTCACAGCACCACCCTGAGCTGTCCTGACGCCATGATGAATCAATTCTATGCCGGCATTCTTCTCATCGTTAAAACCTCCGGTAAAAAGGTTATTGTACACCAGGACATTGACACCTTGCGTTTCGAAATATTCGAGATCATTGAGTTTCAACTCCTGGCACCAAGCATAATTATATACGGTTAGGAGTAGCGTTACAATTGACAAAAATGATAGTTTTCTCATGTTGATTAGTTTCTCTTGGTCTGGTATTGAGTCACACCATGCGCGACTCTTGCATTAACATCACTGAACTCACAAAAACAAACAGCACAATTCTTCGTCTTATAAAAATTAAATCATAGTGAACAGCATTAAATCGATGCACTATTTCCCGGACTCCTCCCCTAATAATTTTAGCGGGGCTTGATTTGAAGTCACTACCCATCTGCGTTGCCCTGCTACAACAATTCCTGCGATAGCCTTCGCATCCGTTCTAACACAAAAGCCGCTTATATTGGGTTGAATAATTTCAAAGGTTCCATCTCCCTTACCTAAAGCATAAACGCCAATCCCGGCATCGTAAAAGCCGGATATCGGTTCCTCCGAAAAAGAATTCCCAACCGCCAGAAAATCAAGGTTATTATCCTGGTTTAAATCGCAAACCGTGATACTGTTGACCGGGCTAACCTGCACACTTGATGGCAATGGACTCAACGAAAATTTTCCCTCGCCCAGATTTTGCATGTATGAAGACTCAAAACAATCAGCACGCTTTACAATCATATTTCTCTCACCTAGAAAATGAAGTACTTCTGACATCTCCATCTTTCCGTAAAGTGAATAGCTTTCCAATAGCCTTCGTAAACTTGCAACCTGGTCCGTCATCGTCTCACGGTAATGAACAGGATATTCTTTTCCGTCAATGTATCGCGACATAATGGGATCTACAGATCCGTTTCCATCAAAGTCTTTGGCGTAAATAGATACAGGTTCCTTTTGGCTTGCCTGCAATACTGAATTTTTTCCCAGGTTACCTGCTAGATAATCCATATCCCCATCGTTATCAAAGTCGCCTTCTGCAAGACTGCTCCACCAACCTGTCTTTAGTTCGGTAACCTTCGCGAAGCTGCCTTGATTATTTTTAAACAGTGTGATCGGCATCCATTCTCCGGCCACAATCAAATCCTTCCAGCCGTCATTATCAAAATCACTGAACAATGCGCATGTAACCATTCCAACAGAATCTAAACCAGAACTAACGGATTGGGTAACATCTTCAAATTTCCCCTTGCCATTGTTGCGTAAAATATAACTTCTCGGTGAGGTGGGGTACGCCAATGGCACCAATCTTCCACCGACAAACAAATCAAGATCATCGTCTTTGTCAAAATCAGCTGCGATCACACAGCTACCGCTACTTTCTATTTTCGGCAAGGCAGTGTCGTCCAACGTAAACTTTCCATTACCGTCATTTTTGTAAAGCCTGTCCTGATAACGAGAAATATTTTTACCGAATTCACTGCTTCCACTTACACAGTATAAGTCCAGATCACCATCATTGTCGGCATCAAATAAATGTATGCCCACGTCTTCTGATTCTTTCGTGGCGAGCGAATCTAAACGAAATTTTGCTCCAGACTGCTGGTAAAAAATTTTGGCCCTTTGGTGGGCGCTCCCACCTATTACAAAATCATCTAGCCCATCACTATTCAAATCACCTACCGCAATGCCAGGTCCTTGATTCCCGAATTTATGAGGCAGAGTACGTTGTGAATCCTTGTAGTCTATAAAGTCAAGTTCAGGTTGTATGATTGAAGGCAGATCCTTGTATTCTACTAAAAGTGTCTTACCGGGCATTTCAACCTGATGTTGGTCTTTTGCATCCGTC
The DNA here is from genome assembly GCA_039930485.1 of Chryseolinea sp. Lineage (GTDB taxonomy): Bacteria > Bacteroidota > Bacteroidia > Cytophagales > Cyclobacteriaceae > Chryseolinea. Next base: position 8,036 of record JBDTTT010000070.1, on the reverse strand, counting down.
AATGAAATCGTAACAAGAGAATTAGCAGGGACTCGATAAATAGTTTGTGTCTTTTTACCTGGCCACAAGACCACAACTGAATCAATCATTTGAACTGATCCTAATCCAAAGTGCATAATCGGATCTATACTGGAGAGGTATCCACGCTGCAATTGCTGCTCCGCATATTTGACCTCTTTACCGGTATAGACCCAAATCTTTGCGCCCACACCCTGTGGGTTACCAAGACCGCCTTTGAACTTGATGCGAATTGAGTTTGCTTTAATTTTTGATTCTCGGTTCGTTGTATTTTCATACAAAAGAGCCTTTGAGTTAAAGTTATTTATGACCAGGTCAAGGTCTCCGTCATTATCGAAATCAGAATAGGCAGATCCATTTGAATAGGACGGTTCTGTAAATCCCCAGGATTCTGAAACATCTTCAAATTGAAAATCACCCTTATTACGGAAAAGAAAGTTAGGTTTATATACACCAGTCAGCTTTTTAAGCGCTTTAGTTGCATGTTCCTTCTTCAATTTATCTGTACCGAACATAGTGACCTCTCTGTTGTACATTACAAAATCCAAATCAGTGATATCTTTCAGATATCCATTCGAGATGAAAATGTCGCGTAGACCATCATTGTCAAAATCGGCAATCAGTGGGGACCAACTCCAGTCAGTAGCATAAATACCGCTCTGATATCCGATATCACTGAATGTGTTATTTCCGTTATTGCGCTGAAGTACGTTTCGAATATACTGAGGCTGATAATTCATCTTAAGGCTCTTCATAAAGCGATCATACGCCAACCCAGAGAACATCGTCTTTTGTCTGAGGTTATCGTCAGGCATCATATCTACTACTACCAGATCATTAAGCCCATCATTGTTAAGGTCGGCCATATCAGTACCCATTCCGTTAAACTCCTGGTGATTCATCCATGTAGCAATTTCATTTCTAAACGTTCCATCCTGTTGATTCACGTACAAATGATCTGACGAGATAAAATCATTTGCACAGTAGATGTCTGGCCACCCGTCCTGATTGAAATCATTTACGACAATTCCCAGACCCCAGCCTTCATGAATAATGCCAGCACTACGCGATACATCTGTGAAGTAAGTACTTCCGTCTAGCAATGTATCCTGACGATACAATCGATCGACACTTTTTGCTTCTCCATCATCTCGCGCACCGACTGGAGAGTTGCGGGAAATTTTTTCAAGTGAATTGGTGAGCAGATACATATCCAGATCCCCGTCCAAATCATAATCAAGAAAAGCGGCTTGCGATGAATAACTGGAGTCAGCCAGCCCAAGGCTTTTCGCAAGGTTTTCAAAATGCAAAATTCCTTTTTCATCTGGTCCTTTATTGATGAAGAAAATATTTGGTACACGCTTAGCGATATCCGGATGAATCGTTGAGACATATATGTCCATCCACCCATCCTGATTAATATCAACTACAGATACACCTGTACACCAAACTCGTGTTTCTATTCCTGATGAAGTCGTGACGTCCTCAAAAGTCATGTTGTCCCGATTAAGATAAAGCTGGCAACTGGCCAAATTACCTGCGAAGAAAATATCGGTTAGACCATCGTTGTTAAAATCTGCCACACCCACACCCGCACCGTTATACAGGTATTCGAATTTCAGGGCATTCAACGTATCATTCTCCAGTAACACATTTGAAAAGTGTATACCTGAATCATCCGGTTCGACCAATTGAAACAGTTTACGATCCTGCCGGCATCCATTGAATAGAAATAAAATGGCGACAACCGTGGTAAGTACGAAGATTTTCATTTATGAGAACACGTTTGGTTAAAATAAGTAATCCCGGAATTGAACATTCCGGGATTATCAAATTAGTGGGGACTATCTTAAATTAATTAGTGTATCCAGGGTTTTGAGATGCTGGAGTAAAGTTGGGATTAGTGTTGAATTCCTCTTGTGGAATTGGGAGGAACTCATATTTACCTTGCTGGAAATAGCTAATAGGCTCATCGTTCGTGGTCGGGAACTTTCCATTTGCTCTCCAACGAAGAATATCAATATTTCTGATCTCCTCTCCAGCCAACTCTACGAATCTTTCGTGCTGAATAGCCTTAAAGATCTCATCCTTACTCGACACCGGGAATCCGGCACCGTCCATCGTTGCAGTCCCGTAATGTGGCATGCTCACGCTATTCCGGTCTCTAATCTGGTTAAGGTAGCCGATAGCATTTGCTGTTGAGCCGACTTCGTTCTCGCATTCTGCAAGCAACAACAACACATCGGCATATCTCCAGAGTCTGTAGTTAATACCAACGTTTACGTTGAACCCGCCTGGATCAGTCTTATACATTATTGAATACTTTTTCCATCTGATCTTCAGGTCGTTTCCTTCGAAACTTGTCATGTTATCACCAGCAATGTTAACGGTTGCCGGGTCATTATCATTATTATCATTGAGAACCAGCGTCCTGGATCCATTGGCGTAAGTGTCTCCCGGGAACCAGAAAGAGTCAGTAAGTCTCGGGTCGCCATCTTCATATTCAGCGATCAGCTTGTCTGATGGAATCAGGTTGGCCCACCCAACGGCAGAATATTCCTGGGAACGAACCCAACTGTCGGCTGCCGAACCGTTGCCTGATGCATCCCAGCCATAGCCTGTATCCAAAAACCCAACTTCAAAGACCGACTCGCTGTTATATTCTGTTTCTTCTGTGAAATTGTTAAAGTAATTGGTAACAAGGCTATAAATACCAAGCGCCTTTACTCCCTCAAGGGCAGTTTTTGCTGCTGCATAGTCTCCTTTGCAAAGATTAACTTTTCCAGCTAATGTGAGCGCGGCACCTTTCGTTACGCGTCCCAAGTCAGAAGCTGTGTACACGGCTGGCAAAACAAGGCTTGCGGCATTTGCATCTGCAAGGGCAAAATCGAATGTTTCAGTTTGAGTTGACCTTGGCTTGGCATCACTGAAAGCCGCTGCAGGATGGTCATAAAGAGGAACGCCACCCCACAAAGCACCAAGCGTATAATAGGCAAAGCCTCTTAAGAACTTAGCTTCGGCAATGTACCGGTCTAATAAAGCTTGATCACCTGCTTCCACGGTAAGAGCCCCTCCACTTGCGATAACAACATTAGCCCGATGAACTATGGTGAATAGACCTCTCCAGACATCAGTCATCACAGCATTTGTATAGGTGTGGGATCCATTCAACAACTGAGCTCTTGGAACCTCCAATTGACCACCACCCGCTTTCATTTCATCTGATCTGAGATCGTTAATAAAGAAGTATTCTCTTCCTACCAAGCGGTTTCCTTGCAACACCGCATATATCGCATTCACTGAAGTCCCAATCTGATCTAATGTAGTATAGAAAGCATCATTCGTTATCTGATTCGGATTTTTGGTGTCTAACAAATTATCATTGCATGAAATGACAATCATCGACACAAAAGCAATGGTTAATAATAAAACCTTTTTCATATTTTAAAATGGGTTAAAATCCTAGTTGTATACCACCTATGAACGTTCTCGGCTGCGGGAACTGCCCATAGTCAATGCCATTCGTGAGCGCACCGTAATTCCGACTACCCACTTCAGGATCGTAGCCTTTGTACTTCGTTACAGTCAACAAATTCTGAGCGGTGAAGTAAATCCTGAACTTCTTGATCGTTCCGTTAGTGAAACTTAAAACTGAAGCCGGTAATGAATAACCAATGTTCAGATTCTTGATACGAAGGTATGACCCGTCCTCCAGGAATCGATCGCTTGGTCTGGCATTTGAATTTGGATCACCGGTTACGGCTCTTGGAACATTTGTGTTGGTATTAGTAGGCGTCCAGGCATTCATTACTTCAGTACCCGAATTGAACAACCTTTGCATACCCTCCGTTATTACTCTCGTACCATTATAGATTTTGTTACCCTGAACACCTTGAATGAACATCGTCAAATCAAAGCCTTTGTACGTAGCGGATAGATTTAATCCATAACTAAATTTCGGTAAAAAGCTACCCATGTCCTTCATTTTGCCTGTAAACCGGATATCTCCAGGCCGGGTATATTTATTCAAATTTGCAGGATTATTATAACCGGCATCCGTAGTAGAAGACATGTCTACCGTACCATTTGCGAGCAATGGTAAATTTAGATTTGATTGGGTTGGCTTACCATCCGAACCAATAATTTCTCCAAGGTTTTGAAAAATCCCATCCGTTTGATCGAGGTAAAAATGCTGGATGCTAGATCCTGCTACGGTTCTGGTAATATTACCTGACCCATAATCCGCGTTACCTCCTGCGAACAATGCAGCATTTACACCATTAAGTTCTTTTATTTCATTTTTGATGATTGAAACATTTCCGGAAGCATTAAAGGTGAAATCCCCCGCTACCTTGTTGTAACCGAGTGTTAATTCAAATCCCGAATTTCTCATTTTTGCGATGTTTAACAGGGTACCTTCGTCCAGACCCAATGACCTCGCAGGATCGGCAGCCAAAATCAGCGCATCAGTATCCTTTATGAAATAGTCGGCTGAAAACGTGAGTTTATTGCTGAACATTCCCAGATCGAGCCCAATGTTTTCCATCGTTGAGATTTCCCATGCAAATTGCTGATTCGGAAGTTTTTGATAGTATGATCCCTGGACAAGAGTATTATTAAACGGGTAAAATGAATTGGTTAATATAGGTGAAACATAACTGTATGGTTCGGTCGGTTTAGCTCCAACCTTCCCATAACTTGCTCTCAATTTAAGATCGCTGATTTGGGTAATACTTCGCATGAAATTTTCTTCGCTCACCTTCCAGCCCAAAGATGCTCCAGGAAAGTTACCCCATTTATGACCTGGCGCAAATCCTGAAAAACCATCCCTGCGCAATGAAGCACTCAGCAGATATTTTCCTTTGAAATCATAATTCACACGACCCAGGAAGGAAAGCAAATACTTTTCCCAGCTTTGATTATCGACCGTCAGCGTAGTTCCTCCTGTCAAATTATTGATTTCATTTGTGGTGAGTTTTCCACTGGTATTCAAGTAGTTGTTCTTCTCATCCTGTCTCTCAGCAACGACCACCGCATTTATAGTATGGTCACCAAATGTTTTATCATACGTCAACTGGTTAGAGTAATAGAGAGAATAATAGTTGTTTCTATTATCTGTTAAATTATGAGTAGTTCTGCCCTGATAACCTCCATCGCTGAAAATTGGATCATTTTGTAAAGCACGGTCTTGCGAAGAATTTACGCCAAAAGTGAACTTATATTTAAGTGCATTCGTAATCTTAACCTGCAGGAATGTATTACTCAGGATGTAAAGATTATGATTTATTCTTTTATCCATCAATGCCAACCGAACAGGGTTTTCAGGGTCCGAACCATCAACAGATGTAGTACCATTAAAACCACCAGGATTATTCGGATTGCGGACAGAGATATATGGAACGGAGCGGAGCATATGCATGACCATCGTTCTTCCACCACTCTCCAACTGATTTTGATTGTTGCTTTGCGTCACCTGCAAGTTCTCGCCAATCGTAAATCGGTCGTTGATTTTTGTCTCAAGACTAAGTCTTCCATTGTATCGGTCAAAAGAAGTTCCTAACATGATCCCGTCTTGTTTGAACCTCCCAAACGATACGTATATCTTAGTCTTTTCGGTTGAAGCCGAAACAGAACCCTGAAGTTGTGAAATAGGTGCCGGACGGAACATCTCACCTTGCCAGTCTGTTTCTGTTTGAGCAAACGTTTGGGTTGTTCCTGCATAAATTGGCTGACCCATATTAGCGAATCGCGTAGGCGGGTTGCCTCCTGCATTCGTTGCCAGCGCAGTGCCATAATCAAGGTATTGATCGCGTTTTAGCAAATCCAATTGCTTCCAGGCGCTTTGAGTTCCAGTGTAGGCTTCAATATCTACATGCACTTTCTGATCCTTCGATCCGCTTTTGGTGGTAATAATAACGACACCATTAGCAGCACGTGATCCATAGACTGCAGTCGCAGCCGCATCCTTTAAGATTTCAACCGACTCAATATCTTTTGTATCCACACTATTCAGGTTGAAGTTTGGCGCAGGAAAACCGTCCACAACGTAGAGAGGATCCGCACTTTGTGTGATCGAACCAATTCCGCGTATCCGGACGATTGCGCTTGAACCAGGACCTCCGTTATTGGTAACCATAACACCTGGAACGCGACCTTGTAATGCAGAAGCAACGCTGGGCACAGGCAATGATGAAATTTCTTTTGAATTGACTGAAGAAACCGCTCCAGTCACCGAAGACTTCGTCTGCGTACCGTAACCCACAACTACCACCTCGGTAAGCGTGCTTACATCCGGATCCAACGAAACATCGATAACAGTTCGCGATCCGACAACGACTTCCTTAGGGGAGTACCCAATAAAACTGAAAACCAGAACTACATTGTCATCCGGTACGGCAATACTAAATTTTCCGTCTTGGTCTGTTGAGGTACCCTTTGAAGTACCTTTAATAATTACGTTAACGCCTGGTATCGGCTTATTCGTTTCATCCATTACTTGTCCTGTTACAATAACATCTGCAAGGGATACTGTAGTCAGTTCCGCAGCACTCAAGCTTAAATTGCAAAGCAGGGCTGCAATTACAAGTACATAATAATTAATCTTTTTGTAGTTTTTCCTCATAAAATTAGTGGAGTTGTTTGGTGAATTTGTTTACGTCTTCTTAAGCATAACTACTATGCTTAAATCTTTGGCTCGACTTTGAAAGTCTCACTTAGGTGGAATTTAATTCATACATAGTTTAGGGTTTAAGTGTATACTAAATATTTTATCTCATGCTCAGCTTACTGTTTACTATTAAAAAAAATCAACTACTATCATACACGCAATTTCAGATTTAGTACCGTGCACGAAATATCTTCCAAGGTTCAATCAATCATCAATTATCATTCAATCATATTATTGCTTGGTTCTATTTATACATCACATCATCGCCTTTATATCTCAAATACTTAAACGATGCACTGTTGGTAGTTTCAATTCCCGATGAAGTAGCATACATGCCAAAAACACATCCAATAAATCCACCAGCCACTTGTGTGCTCAGAAATTTACCATCAACCTTATCTTTCAGGAGTATCCAATCATTCGGATTCTGTGCGTAATGAAAACTATACTGATCACCCTTTGCATCAATGCGCAGCAGAACTTTTTCTGACGTGAGGTTGGCTTGTGTAAGCAATTCCATTGATTTTCCATTAGTACTGCTTTTAAAAAGTTGCATGACAGCCTTTCCCTGATCAACGGATTTACACAAATAGTAAAAATGGTTTTCATCCTGAAAAATGATCAACCCCGCTTTCTCATTGTCAGTCTTTGCAGAAAAGTCAAATGATACTTCAGTATTACAGTTCAAATGCTGCTGGCGCTTGCCAACGAAAGAAGGGTTGCCCAATTCCATAACCGTTTCGGGTTTTAGCTTAAGAGTTAAACCTTTTGCTTTGCTCAGACTAAACGAAGTGCTGTCAACTGTTCTTAAAAATAGAAGAGCAGGATCGAGTTCTTTTTCAAAAGTAAGGGTGTACTGAAAATTGCCACTTTGAGGCTGAGCGTCTTTTTGCTTTACTTCTTTGAAACCAGTGTTGTAGGAATACTGTACTACTTTATTGCCTGGATCAACAATTGGCCAGCCATCTTTCCATTCTACGGGAGCAACAAATGTTTCCCGACCAGTATTGTAGTAGTTACCTTCATAAGGTCTTACTGCGAGAAAAATAGCATAGGTTTTTCCATCAGGTCCCTCCACAAATTGTGCATGACCTGTTGAAGTAATCGGATCTTTTCGATCAGCGGGTAAATCCTTTTGTGTTAAAATCGGATTGTTCTCGTACGGAATATACGGGCCCCAAACTGACTTGCTTCGCAATACAACCTCCGTGTGATTTACCGAGGTCCCCCCTTCGGCAGCATATAGATAGTACCAATCGCTTTTCTTTAGAATGTGTGGCCCTTCAATCCATACCGGCCTCTTGCTAATATCAACACCACCGTTAACCAATATCTTCTCCTCTCCTACAAC
>JBDTTT010000069.1:0-28358 GCA_039930485.1 Chryseolinea sp. | reverse complement strand
CACATCTTCGTACAGAAATCAGAAAAACTTCTAAATCTTCCGGTAGAAGAAATTGTGTATTTAGAAGCCTCGGGAGATTATACCATTCTCTCAACAAAGAACGACCAGTTTGTAAGCTCTTCAGGCATTGGTAAGCTGGAAGAAATTCTGAATCCTGAAATTTTTATTCGCGTTCATCGCAGCACGATCATCAACATCAACAATCTGAAGGAGATTGAAAAGCACTTTAATGGCGGAATGGTCGTGAAGATGTTGAATGGAAAAAGTTTTCCGGTAAGCAGAACATATGCGAAGCTTATTCGTAAGAAGGTAGTTTAGCCGCATCACCCTCATATTGAATCACCACCGTTTTTCCATGTGATTTTAAAATGGTGGTGATTTTTTCTTCCAGACTTTTCTTTGAATCCTCAATGAACGGAGCTTGTTCAGCAAATCTTCGCGCGTTCACCATAAAGGCATTGACCGCGAGAGATCGATCCTGCGTATTTACCCAATTCCATAATCCGCTTTCATCTTCAAACTTCAGATCGCCAAGCGATTCAATTGATAAAATCTGAGGCTGAGGTAAGGTTACGCGCGCGCTTGTTTCATCAATTACAATGTTGAATCTTTTTCGCAAGTCGAATCCAACTTTCGCATCCAGTGTTCCGGTAATGTTGATGGTCTTTTCGCTGTGTAACCATTTGTTTTTCCAGGCATACTCATATTGAAATTTTTGGGTTAATGTTGCCAGCTCTAAAATGGAAGCCTGCTGTTGAATAACAATGGTATTACCTATCGAAATTTCAGGTGTGAATTGAAGTGCATCGCCAATGTCTTTGCCAATTTGTTTGGCACCATCGTAGGTTTGTTTTGCAAGTCGTGCGGGTATAACAACAAGCAATACATAACCTGCAATGCTGGCGGTGATGAGTAAAATAATAACGAGTATGATTTTTCGATTAGAAAACATATTTAATCAGGGAATAAAACGAGGTTGAAGATACAATACGTTTGTTAAATTATAATTTTTTAATCTAACGCCTATCCTGCCCAAAGATATCGTAAGACACATTTTGAAGACTTTGCTCCAGAGGAGCAACCTCTTTGTAGAAAAAAATAAAATTGTGGCATTGGCTCCAGAGGAGCCACCTTTTTGTTCCACAGATTTTTCAAAACACCAGATAAGATCCGGAAAGTAATTTCAGAATGTAAGCGTGATTCGGTAATCTTTTGTAGCGGTAGGAAATTGTTCATCGGAGAATGATCGATTTTGCTGTTCGTAAAATAACACCAATAGGTGGCTCCTCTGGAGCCAGATGAAATTGATTAATGTTGTAGCTACAAAGAGGTTGCTCCTCCGGAGCAGAATGCGGGGATAAAGAATTCAGAGAGGGGAGTTTAATTTCTCCGGAACTGTGCTTGGATCGCTTTCTATTTCTTCGGTAACGCAAAACGCATTCTTACTTTTACTTTGCTTTGTTTCACTTCATCACCACGTTTTGTAGCCGACCATCCTGGGCCTTGTTTTATCAGACGAATCACTTCTTCATCACAGCCATAACCTAAACTGCGCAACACTTTAAAATCATTCAGTGATCCAGCCGTATCTACTGTAAACTGAATGGTTACTCTTCCTTCAATATTATTATTGAGTGCAACCTCCGGATAGCGAAGATTCTTTTCTAAGTATTGTTTGTATGCTTTTCGTCCGCCCAGTGGCGCAGCGAATTCAGTATTGATAACTTCTTCTTCCTTGTCCTCATCATCTTCCGAATAACCGACTACAACTACCTCACTCAGTTGAGAAACATCCTCGCTCATTTGTGCATCTAACTGACTGAGTAAGCTTGCATCCAACTCCGTGCTTAGGAGTCCAATAAAGGAAAAGACCAATTCATCCTGGTGATCGTTTAGGGAAATTTCATAATTGCCTTCTGCATCGGTTACTGTTCCTGTGTTTGTTCCTTTGATAAATACATTTACACCGGGCAATGCACTGCCATCTTCTATTGAAGATACATGTCCTTTGACTACGCGTACATTATTTGCTAGAGCTTTCCTGTCACGAGTATCACTAAAGTTGACGTAACCATCTTGCGCACCTACTGCTTTCCTATCTGAATCTTTCGCGACATCTTCTTTTGCTTCTATTTTTTTTGACGGTGAATAAGCAAGAGCGTCTTTCTGTTCTGCTGCTATTTGAACTTCTTCTTCTGTTCTTTTTGCAATTTCATCCTTTTTTACTGAAGGAGCATCGGCATCACCTGAAGCTTGTTGTGAAGCAACAATTGTAGGTTCAGCAACAGCAGATGGTTTTTCTAGCGGAGTTGCTATGATCTTAGCAGGTTCTGATAATTTTGGTTTTGCTTCAGATATCGCCCATGATTGTTTCGGTTGCTCAATTGAATCAAGAAGTGGAGTTTGATCTTTTTGTTCAGAAGATACTGGCGGTGATTTTAACTCTACCTTATTTTCAGCAAGTTGTTCAGACGTATTATCCTTCACGATATTCAGAATCACGAAAGTAGAAACAGTAATCAGTGCTAGTCCGGCAGCAATTCGTAAAGGCCAGTTCCACAATGGAATTGCTTTTTTGGATTGATCTGTTCGCTTATCAATCAACATCTGAAGATCATGCACATCGCTTTCAAACGCGTCTGCATTTACTTCGCTCGCACCTTCAAGAGCATCAGCCAGGAAAGGATCGCTTAACGCCTTCTTTTCGAGCGCATGCATCTCCGAAGGAGTAAGCTCTCCTTTGAAGTATCGTTCGATATCGTTTTTCAGATCATTCATTCCGATCCATGCACAACTTCAAATTGCGTTTTCCATTTTGAATATAACTCTTCACTTTGGTGTCGTCATAACCCGTCACTTGTATTATTTCTTTGTAGCATTTCTGCTGCAAATAAAAGAGATCAACACAGGATCTTTGCTCTGTATTAAGAGTGCCCATGCACTTCTCTAATTTGCTCAGATTGGCTTCCAGATGAATCTCTTCTTCCTGATGCATCGCTCCATCACTTTCCATAAGAAAAGGTGATAATTCTTCAAAATTTTTGCCCTTTCGGGATCGTAATTGCATTAAACAGTGATTTCGGGCGGTTGTGTAAAGCCAGCTTTTAAAATGAATGACCTCGTGTTCTCTTAAGGTAATGACCAGTTTCTCGAAAATCTGCATTACGGCATCCCGGCTGTCTTCGCGGTCTTTTAGATATTTTAAACACGCTCCATAGACCATGGACATGTACCGATTGTACAATTCACCCAGCACATCCAGCTCTCCTTTCGCTTTGTAGCGCAAAAGAAGATCGCGGTCTTCAACAGTTTTAAAGGGTCTCGGTTCTGGCATGCGACAGAAAAATAGAAAAAATTTTCTGCAAAGCTTATGGAATCTTTTGGGCGAATGAATCTCATCATCAAACAAAAAAATAATCGCCATGCAAAAGTCAATTTGGATCTTAGCGGCTCTTCTGATGTTTTCAGTTGGGTTTCGCGCGCCTGAAAGCCGAACGATCACGGGTAAGGTATCAGCAGCAGAAGATGGTAGTGCATTGCCGGGAGTGAATGTCCTCGCAAAGGGTTCAGCCATTGGAACAACAACGGATGCTTCGGGAAATTACAGCATTACAATTCCATCATCCAGTGGGACGCTGGTGTTTAGTTTCATTGGATATGTATCGAATGAAGTAAAGATTGGAACGAGCAATGTCATAAATGTAACTATGAATTTAGATGCTACTGAGTTGAGTGAAGTTGTCGTTGTTGGATATGCCGAACAGAGGAGAAGCGATGTAACAGGAAGTGTTGCTGGTGTTTCCGTTAGCAAATCAAGGAAAGCCAAGCGATCCGCAAATGCTCCTGCTGAATTGAAGGCAGCTTACGACATGACATATTCCCAACCGATAGTTGAATCCGAACCACAACAATGGAACACCGAAGAGTACGATGGCATCTCCGAAAATATTTTTCATGAAGCGTTACGCAATCCACTTTCGACTTTTTCAATAGATGTAGACGCTGCTTCGTACAGCAACATGCGCAGGTTTATTAACGATGGACAACAACCTCCAAAGGACGCAGTGCGCATTGAAGAGATGGTAAATTATTTTGATTACGATTACGCTCAACCAAAAGGAGAAGATCCATTTGCTGTAATCACTGAAATATCAACCTCTCCATGGAATTCGAATCACAGATTAGTACATATAGGTTTACAGGGAAAAATTATTCCTACTGAAAATCTTCCGGCATCTAACCTGGTTTTTCTAATAGATGTATCCGGCTCAATGAGTGATCCAAACAAATTGCCATTGTTAAAATCTTCTCTTGCTATGTTGGTAGAACAATTACGCGAACAAGATTATGTATCGATAGTAGTATATGCCGGAGCAGCAGGGTTGGTATTGGAACCAACATCAGGTGCAAACAAAAAAGAAATCCTTGCAGCCTTAGATCGTTTGGAAGCGGGTGGTTCAACAGCTGGCGGAGCTGGAATAAAATTAGCCTATGATATAGCAAAACAACATTTCAAGAAGGGTGGCAACAACCGTGTGATTTTAGCCACGGATGGTGATTTTAACATTGGTGAATCAAGCAATGGAGGCATGGAAAGATTGATCGAGGAGAAAAGAAAAGAAGGTGTGTTCTTAACGGTTTTGGGTTATGGAATAGGTAACTACAAAGATTCGAAAATGGAAATTCTTGCTGATAAAGGAAATGGTAATTACGCTTACATCGATGGTATTAGCGAAGCACGCAAAGTATTGGTAAATGAATTTGGCGGAACACTTTTCACCATCGCAAAAGATGTAAAACTTCAAATCGAATTTAATCCTGCCAAGGTAAGAGCATACAGATTAATTGGCTATGAAAACCGGATGTTGAAGAGTGAAGACTTTAACAATGATAAAAAAGATGCTGGTGAATTGGGATCAGGTCATACGGTAACAGCTTTATATGAAATCATCCCGGAAGGAGTGGAAAGTGAGTTCTCAAAAATTGATGACTTAAAATATCAAGCCAATAAGGTTGAAAAAATTGCATCAACAACAAATGAATTAATGACCATTAAACTTCGCTACAAAAAACCGGATGAAGACGTGAGCAAATTAATTGTTCATCCACTAATTGATAGCAATGTAGCATTGTCAAAAACGTCAGACAATTTCCGTTGGTCGGCTTCTGTCGCAGCCTTTGGAATGTTGTTGCGCGACTCAGAGTACTGCAAAGATTATTCTTATGATAAGGTGGTTCAGCTTGCGCAAGCATCACGTGGTGAAGACAAAGAAGGATACCGGATTGAGTTTATTAACATGGTAAAATCGATGGGACTGTTAGCTCGTAAATAAAGAAAGAGGGGTGTGGTTGGTTGTCCTGCGGATGAGGGTCCGCAGGACTTTTTTTATTAGGCCGTGCCTCGATGTTTCTCTGAAAAACTCTGTGCCTCTGTGGTAAAAACTATCACCACAGAGATTACGGAAGAATGCACTCGGAGAATTACAGAGACCATGATAAAACCGAAATCATAAAATCCTTCAAATCGGTTTTGATAACCTTAGACCTTCTTCTTACTTTTACCCGACATGGAAGAAGAAGTCCCTCGCAATTCATACTCAGACAAACAAAAGCAGGATATATTCGACAACGAATTTATGCCTCACATCAACGCAATGTATAATTTCGCCTATCGGCTGACATTAGACCGCGATGATGCCAAAGATCTACTTCAGGATACCTATTTAAAGGCGTTTCGTTTCATTAACTCATTTCAGCAAGGAACTAATGCTAAGGCATGGCTGTTCCGGATTTTGAAGAACAGCTTCATTAACGACTACCGCAAAAAAACCAAAGAACCAAATAAGGTAGACTATCAGGAGGTAGAGAGTTATTATAACTCAGAAGATGTTGACAGGCAAATAACACCCGATCTGCGTGTGGAGGCGCTAAAAGATATGATCGGTGATGAGATTTCGAATGCCCTCAACGCACTTGATGTGGATTTCAGAACGGTAATTATATTGTGCGACCTGGAAGGATTTAAGTACGAGGAGATGGCCAAGATATTGGACATCCCCATTGGAACTGTACGCAGTCGCCTGCACAGAGCACGCAACCTGCTGAAAGAAAAACTAAGTGAATACGCAAAACAAATGGGTTATAATAATGCCTAAACTATGAGCAATCCTGAACACAATAACATGAAGAAGAATTGTTCGAATCAACGCGAGTGCCTTGAAATGCTCCAGTTGATTCTAGATGGTGAAGCAACACCCGAACAAAAAGCAAATTTCAAATCGCACGTGGATGAATGCATGCCGTGCTTTCAACATTATCATTTCGACCAGGCCATCAAGGAACTTTTGAAAGTGAAATGTTCCCACGAAGCGCCAACCGATTTGATAGCCAGTATTAAAAGCAAAATTAGTGCGGCAGGGTAATGGCGGGCAAAGCACTTATTTTTTCTGCCCCCTCCGGATCCGGCAAAACAACACTTGTTAAACACCTCCTTTCCACCAACCCCGATCTGGGGTTTTCTATTTCTGCTTCAACCCGCGATAAGCGTGGCCGCATTGAACAGCATGGAAAAGATTATTACTTCCTAACCCCTGAAGATTTCAAAAAGAAAATCGATGGTGATGAGTTCATTGAATGGGAAGAAGTGTATGAGGGAAATTTTTATGGCACTTTAAAATCAGAGATTGAACGACTTTGGTCAGAGGGTAAGAATGTAATTTTTGATGTCGATGTAAAAGGTGGATTAAGCCTCAAGAAATATTTTGGAGATAAAGCGTTAGCCATATTTGTAAAGGTTCCTTCACTGGAAGTATTGAAAGAGCGATTGCACGATCGCGGCACCGAATCAGAAGAAAGTCTATCACGCAGATTGTTCAAAGCTCAATTCGAAATGTCGTTTCAGGGTAAGTTTGATGTTATCCTCGTAAACGAAACCCTCGAAAAATCATTAGCAGAAGCGCAGCAGTTGTATGATGATTTTAAGAAGAGAGTGTAATTGATCTCTTCTTTCATAATATAGACCTCGTCATTGCGAGGAAGCGTCTGCGCTTCGCAGGACATGCTGACGTGGCAATCCCCTTCCTATGGAATGTAAAAGAAGTAGTCAATGTTGTGAGATCTACTTTAGTTCAACGTCAGTGTATCTTTACTTGTGCACCTTGTAGCATGGGATTGCTTCGTTCCTCGCAATGACGAGGTAAAACTAAGTTGCAAAAAGAATCATCCTATAATTAATATCTTAGTGACTCCTTTGTGCCTTCGGGCCTTTTTGGCGACAACCTTCAACGAAAATATAATATGAAGATCGGTTTATTCTTCGGCTCCTTCAATCCCATCCACATCGGGCATTTGATTATTGCCAACATCATGGCTGAGACTACCGATTTAAAGAAGGTTTGGTTTGTAGTCTCGCCCCAAAATCCATTCAAGCCCAGCAAAGGACTTTTACATGAATTCGATCGATACGATATGGTGCGTCAGGCCATTCACGATCATTATAAATTAGAGGTAAGCGATGTGGAATTTAATCTTACGAAACCGAGCTATACCATTCATACCCTCGTTCATCTTCACGAAAAACATCCCGATAAGGAATTCAAAATTATCATGGGAGAAGACAATCTTCCGGCCTTCACGAAGTGGAAAAATCACGAGCGCATTCTGGAAGATTACGGACTTTATGTTTATCCGCGACCACACACGCAACCTTCCGAACTAAAACAGCATCCTAGCGTTAAGATGGTCGAAGCACCTATGCTTGATATTTCAGCAACATTTATCCGGAACTGCATCAGAAAGAACCAATCCATTCGTTATCTGGTGCCGGATGTGGTAGAAGAAATAATCCGGGCAAGAGGCTTCTACAAGGATTAAGATCAACCCAAAACCCTTCTCGCTTGACCCCTCACTACAAATTTATTTTCGTTAGCATCTTTATTGCATTTGGTTTTTCCTCATACGCCACGGGTATTCGAGGCAACATTAAAGACGAAACCAACGCCCCTTTACCCTATGCTTCCATCTTTGTAAAGCAGACCGGCTCTGGCTCCACCTCCAATGTAAATGGAGATTACGAAATCACTTTGCCTCCTGGCAGATACGAATTAGTGTATCAATATCTCGGCTATCAAACAGAAGTACGCATCATCGATGTGAAGACTGATTTTGAAGTTGTGAATGTTACCATGAAAGTGCAACCCACCATATTACAGACTTTTGTGGTTGATGGAAACAATGAAGATCCGGCATACACGATTATGCGTAAAGCCATCGCGAAAGCAAAGTATCACACGCAACAACTAGATGGATATTCAGGCAGAGTGTATATTAAGGGTGTTGGGAAATTAAAAGACTATCCGTGGCTGGCCAAGAAGGCTTTGGAGAAAGAAGGCATTAAGAAGAATAGCGTTTTTGTGACCGAGTCAGTAAGCGAGATAAAATATACACGTCCGAATAAAGTGGAGGAGAAAGTAATTTCTATTCGCAGCGATGGCAAAGACAATAACACGTCACCCAACCAATATATCACTGGAAGTTTTTATGAACCTGAAGTGGCGGAAACCATTTCACCGTTATCGCCTCGTGCGTTTTCGTATTACACATTCGAATATCAGGGAACATTTAAGGATCGCGACTATGAAGTGAGCCGCATTAAAGTTACACCGAGATCAAAAGGTGATAATGTAATAGAAGGTATGCTTTATCTCGTAGAAGATTGGTGGAGTATACACAGTTTTGATTTTACAACAACGCGTTCAGGTGTAACGGTGCATCTTAAATCAGTTTGTGCTCCTATTGAAGATAAAGTCTGGATGCCCGTTACGCATCAGTTTAATATCAACGGTAAGTTTTTCGGTTTTGATTTTGAATACAATTATTTCGCCACCACCAGCGATTATAAAATCAAACTCAATCCGAAAATATATGTTGAGCCTAAGAAGATGGAAGTGATTGATGAAAAGAAGGAGCCTGAACAAGCCAAGCAAATTCAACAGAATCAAGTTAAACCAAAAGGAAAGGACGATAAAAACAAACAACTTCAGGAACGGCTGGCTTCCGGAAAGGAAATCACAAACAAAGAATTAAAATCGTTGGTGAAGGAATATGAAAAGGAGGAGCAGAAAAAGCAAAAAGAACCAGAGGTGATTTCGGAAGTAACCTTTAAGATTGATAGTGGTGCTTATAAAAAAGATTCTCTTTACTGGACCAACATCAGGCCTATTCCATTAACAACTGAAGAAGTTAAAGGATACGAAAAGATGGATAGCCTTAGTGTAGTAGAAAGAAAGAAAGAAGCAGGCGATACCTTAAAAGCATCAAAGCATAAAGGCTTTCAACCGTGGGACATTATAATTGGGGATAGTTACAAAACCGGTGAACATTCCAACTTTAAAATTCATACACTCATGGGCGGCTTCAATACAGTGGATGGTTGGAATTTGATTCATAAGCTTTCCTGGGGAACCATCTTGCAAGACACCAACAAAACACGTCTCACTATTTCACCGACATTTCGCTATGCGTTTTCGAGGGAAGTATTTTCAGGGCATTTGAATTTTAAAATGCGCAACAAGAAGTATACGTTCGAAGCCGTTAGCGGTAGATACATAAAACAATATAATATGGACGAACCGATTCATCCGGTTGTCAACGTTTTCACAACTCTTTTTATGGAAAAGAACTTGATGAAAATTTACGAACGTGAATTTCTTGATATGTCGTACACCCGAAACATCAATTTGTTTTTGACTGTTCGTGCAACGGCATCATGGGCGCAGCGTAGAGAACTCTTTAACAATTCAGATTTTAAATTGATCGATTGGAAAAGTGTAGAAGGATATACTGAAAACAGACCCGTAAATGCTGAATTGACTTCGACCGAATTTCCATTAAATCAAGCTATGATTGCTTCCGTTGGCGTTACAACACGTCCTTGGTTGAAATATAGAATTAGAAATGAAAGAAAAATGGAAATCCATAATTCATCACCAACATTTTTATTCGACTATAGGAAAGGATTTAATAATGTATTGGGCAGTGATGTTGATTTCGATCAGATTGAATTGGGTGTACGCCATCAGTTTAGTTTGGGTATTCGAGGTAAATTGGATTTCAATTTGCGAGGAGGATTGTTTCTGAATTCAAACAAAATGTATTTCACTGACTACAAACATTTCCTCGGAAATCAAACTCCATTTGTGACAACCGATCCTGTTGGAAGTTTCCGGTTGTTGGATTATTATAAATTCAGCACATCTGACAAATACTTTTCAGGTAACGTACATTATCAGTTCAGGAAATTTCTTGTCACCAATATTTTATTAGTGCGCATGGCTGGCATTCATGAAAATATTTTTGTTAACTACCTCGCTACGCCAACCTCTAAAAATTATACAGAGGTAGGATATACCATCGATGGCATTTTCCGCATTTTCAGGTTGGAAGCAGCCGCAGCTTTTCAAGATGGCAAGTATTTGAACTATGGTGTTCGGATTGGTATTGCGTCTAACATCGGTGTCAATTTTTCTGATAACTGAGCCCGGGTTAATAGTTAACAGTTAAAGGTTAATTGTGCTCCGATTAACCTTTAACTATTAACTGATAACCACTTCTGCTTCGTAAATTGCTTCATGCAAATCAACCTGGAAGAATTCCTCCAACTCCGTTATCAACTTCCTGTCGTTGATGTGCGCTCGGAAGGTGAATTTCAGGAAGGGCACATTCGCTCGGCTCTTAATATTCCACTACTCAATAATAACGAACGTATTGCTGTTGGTACCGACTACAAACAAAAAGGTCAGGCCGAAGCAATCAAGACGGGCTTTCGTTTAGTGGGGCCACGACTTCATAATATGATAATCGATGCACAACAAATCAGCAATGAAATAATTGTGCATTGTTGGCGAGGAGGAATGCGATCATCGAACTTCTGTCAGTTTGTTGGTATGGCGGGAGTGAAGACACATCAGCTCAAAGGTGGTTATAAAGTGTATCGACAACATGCAGTTGAGTCATTTGCAAAACCGTTTCAATTTCTTGTGGTAGGTGGATATACCGGAAGTGGGAAAAGTGAAATTCTTCAGGCGCTTTCGCGGAGAGGAGAACAAATAATCGATCTTGAAGGATTAGCCCATCACAAAGGTTCTGCCTTTGGTGGATTGATGATGCCGGCACAACCCACGACCGAACAATTTCAAAACGAATTGTTCGAAGAGATTGCAAAGCTTAATCTTAACAAACGAATCTGGATTGAAGACGAATCAATCGCCATCGGAAAGATTTTTCTGCCGCAGGATTTATGGCAAACGATGAGAACCAGTGTAGTGGTAGAAATGAAAGTAGATAAGCCAATCCGCATTCAGCGATTGGTAAAAGAATATGGCGAAGCAGACAAAGGAGAGTTTCTTCAAGCGATGATCAACGTTACGCATAAACTAGGCGGACAACATTTCAACAAAGCCAAAGAAAAATTACTGGAGAACGATATGTATTCCACCATTGATATTTTGCTCACGTATTACGACAAAGCCTACCTTCGCGGATTAGAAAAGAAAAAGCATCGAGTAAAACTGGAATCATCATGGGATGGAATTTCATCAGATAATTTTGCTCACGAATTGATTACACGAGCGAATGCCCTTCGCATCACAGCATAAAAATGGAAAAGATTAAACTTACTCAATACAGTCACGGAGCAGGATGTGGATGTAAAATTTCACCCGCGGTGTTAGATAAAATGCTTCACTCTGATCTGCCCAAAGCGTTGTTTCCAAATTTATTGGTGGGCAATGAATCGAAAGATGATGCTGCTGTTTTTGATTTGGGCGATGGAAATTGCATTGTTAGCACAACGGATTTCTTTATGCCGATTGTAGATGATCCTTTTACGTTCGGTGCCATCGCATCGGTAAATGCTATCAGTGATGTCTATGCCATGGGTGGGGAACCGTTGATGGCCATTGCTATTTTAGGTTGGCCGATTAATAAAATTGCACCCGAAATTGCAAAGGAAGTATTAGAAGGAAGTCGTAAAGTTTGTGCTGATGCAAAAATACCTTTGGCAGGTGGACATAGCATTGATTGTCCGGAGCCGGTATTTGGTTTGGCCGTTACCGGAAAATTGAAAAAGGAAAATCTAAAACGAAATGATACGGCTCGGGAAGGATCAGTTTTGTATCTAACAAAAGCATTAGGTATCGGGATAATCACCACGGCACAGAAGAAAGGGATTGTTGAAGAACAGCATTATCAGCAAGCGGTTCAGTCGATGTTGACTTTGAATACATTTGGAGCGCTTGTCGGGAAATTAAACTATGTAAGTGCAATGACTGATGTTACCGGTTTCGGTTTGCTAGGACATTTAGCGGAAGTGTGTGAAGGCAGCGGGCTCTCAGCCGAGATTAATTTTAATGCCGTTCCGAAATTTGATTTTCTGCATCACTATATCCAGCAAAAAAGTATGCCGGGTGGAACTACGCGCAATTGGGAAAGTTATGGAATGCATGTGAGCGATATCACCGAAGATCAAAAAGCAATTCTGGCCGATCCTCAAACCAGTGGAGGTTTACTGGTAGCCGTTGATGAAAGCAAGACCGATGAATTTGAAAAGTTTGCCTTGGATCATGGTATGGAACTCTCACCCTTTGGAAAATTGGTAAAGCATAAAGAGAAACTAATAGAGGTTATTTGAATTAACTGATGACTTGCGTTCTTGCGGGGAAGCGTTCCTGCATTTAAGCAGGAGCATGCTGACGAAGCAATTGATGGACTTTGTAATTATTCATTTCAGAAAACGTTTTCATCCCGCAGGCCGCGTTACTTTTTTTCAAGAATTACATCAGCAGCCAATGCCTTTCAAATCAATTGACTATACTTAAACTTTATTCACTATCTCTTTATTCATGCAACAACTAAATGACTTCCTCCTACTCATCGATGGTTACATTGGCAGTGCAGATTGGTTTGTCTACCTTCTCTTAGGCACAGGTATATTCTTCACGATTTATTTAAAATTTCCCCAACTCCGTTTCTTCGCTCACGCCATTCGAATTGTGAGAGGAAAATATGATAAGTCAACCGATGTGGGAGATACCTCACACTTTCAGGCATTGACTACAGCATTATCAGGAACGGTAGGAACTGGAAACATTGCAGGTGTTGCTTTGGCCATTCACCTTGGAGGACCAGCCGCGCTCTTCTGGATGTTGATGACTGCCTTCTTAGGGATGACCACAAAATTTGTGGAGGTAACATTGTCTCATAAGTATCGCGAGAAGGATGAGAAGGGACACATTGCAGGTGGACCAATGTATTACATGAAGAATGCTTTGAATTTAAAATGGCTGGCAGTCATCTTTGCTATTGCTGCTGTATTGTCTTCGTTTGGAACAGGAAGTCTTCCACAAATAAACAGCATCGCGAATGCGATGTATTCTTCGTTCGGCATTCAACATATTATTACGGGTGCTGTGCTCGCTGTTATCCTGGGGTTCATCATCATTGGTGGTATTAAACGCATTGCACAGGTTTCCGAAATGCTGGTTCCGTTCATGGCGATCTTTTATTTTATCGGAGCACTCTTGATTATTTTTTTTAACGCAGAAAATATTATTCCATCGTTCAAAGCCATTGCCTCTGGAATTTTTACAGGTACTGCAGCAACAGGTGGATTTTTAGGAGCTACCATTTCATTCGCAATCAATAGAGGTGTTAACCGTGGATTATTTTCAAATGAAGCAGGACAAGGTTCTGCGCCTATCGCTCACGCTGCTGCGAAAGCACACGAACCGATATCAGAAGGAATGGTTTCTATTTTGGAACCGTTTATTGATACCGTCATCATTTGTATGCTCACTGGTTTAGCAGTGTTGTGTTCCGGTGCATGGACCGATAAAATTCAAAATGATTTTCAGGATACAGATTTAACTGTGTTGACATCATCATACAACGAAGCCGTGTCGTCCGACAAAGAAAAACTTTCGAATTTCATTATGGCGAAAGAAACACTACCACTTTTTAGTGGGGTGTTGCATGTTGAAAACGGAAAGATAACCGATGCAATAACCCTTATCCACGCACGATCAGTTGCCGAAGATGTGAGTATTAAAAAAAGCGACAAACCCTTTACGGGAACATTAAAAATCGAGAACGGAAAATTAGTGAGGGAAGAATCCGATCTTATTATTAGTGGAAAGTCCTTACTGCACAGTGCGCCACTTACAACCGAAGCCTTTAAACGCGGACCGATTGGAGAGTATGGTCAATACATAGTTTCCATTGGATTATTACTCTTTGCATTCTCCACTGCCATATCCTGGTCTTATTATGGTGATCGCGCGATGACATATTTGTTCGGTGCAAAGTCGGTGATTTATTACCATGTGGTTTATGTCATCAGTTTCTTTTTGGCTTCTTTCACAGACACCACCATAATTTGGACCTTATCCGGAATTACCATTGCCTTAATGACGGTTCCTAATCTGGTAGGTATTCTGCTTCTTCGAAAGGATATGAAGATCACTTTAAAAGAGTATTGGATCGGCTTCCACAAAGAATATCCAAAAGATAGAGCGCACGAATAAATACCGAATAAACCTAGAGAAATGCAGAAACCCCTGCGGGGTAGGCAGGTCTGCGTTTCTCTGTGCCCTCAACGGTTTACCATTTTTTATTTGGGCGGCACGTCTCCGGGACAAACAAACTAATAAGCGTTCGCCTAATTCATTATTCTTCTTACTTTTGGCCGATTATCTTTAACCTAACCATAAGCAAAAATACATGAGTTTATTTATTAAGAAGTCACTTGCCCAGCTAATGGTGCAGGCTCCCGATTCCGATTCAGGATTGAAGAGAACACTGGGTGCTGGAAATCTAATGGCCCTGGGAATAGGTGCTATTATTGGCGCAGGTTTGTTTGTGCGAACAGCAGCAGCAGCAGGACAAGCAGCGGGTCCGGCTGTAACCATTTCCTTTATCGTTGCAGCCGTTGGTTGCGCTTTCGCTGGATTGTGTTATGCAGAATTTGCTTCTATGATACCGATTGCTGGTAGCGCGTACACATACGCTTATGCCACCATGGGAGAATTTATTGCATGGATTATCGGATGGGCACTTGTATTAGAATATGCTTTGGCAGCGGCCACAGTATCGATTGGTTGGAGTGAATACCTCAGCAAATTAACGGGCGGGGGTATACCGTATGAATGGTGCCACTCTCCATTTGAAGTTTCGGCTACAGGAGTTAACGGAATTATGAATTTGCCAGCACTTGGTATTTTGATCATACTGACGCTGGTTCTTATTAAAGGAACTCAGGAGTCAGCCATCCTGAATACCATTATCGTATTTGTAAAAGTGGCGATCGTTTTATTATTCATCTTCATCGGATGGCAATTCATCGATGGAGCAAATCATACTCCCTATTTAATTCCTGAGAACACTGCTCCTGTAGTTGATAAAGCGGGAAAAATGCTGAATGATTATTCTGCCTGGAACAGGCATGGTTGGGGTGGTGTATTAGGAGGAGCCGCCATTGTATTCTTTGCGTTCATTGGTTTTGATGCCGTATCAACCGCTGCGCAGGAAGCTAAAAATCCGAAACGCGATATGCCCATCGGTATATTGGGTTCACTTGCAATCTGTACGATTCTATACGTTCTGTTCGGTCACGTATTAACCGGAGTTGCACCCTGGTCGGATTTTGTTGATCCCGCGAAGGGAAGTGAAGCATCCGTTGCGTACGTGATCACTACGTATATGCATGGCTACTCATGGTTATCCACTGCTGTTACCGTTGCTATTCTTGCAGGGTTCTCTTCTGTGATCCTGGTGATGTTGATGGGACAATCCCGAGTATTTTATTCGATGTCGAATGATGGTTTGGTACCAAAAGTATTTTCTGAGCTGCATCCTAAATTCCGTACGCCATACAAATCAAATATGATCCTGTTTGTTTTTGTTGGTTTGTTTGCAGCGTTCGTACCAGGAGATGTAGCCGGTGACTTAACCAGCTTTGGAACACTCTTCGCGTTTGTGTTTGTATGTGCCGGGGTTTGGATAATGCGTGTAAAGAACCCGGATGTGAAACGCTCATTCACTACACCGTTAGTGCCACTCATTCCGATTTTAGGTATGTTGGTTTGCGGTGGATTGATTGCAGCACTTGATGCGAATACATTAAAGATTGCTTTTGGCTGGATGGCCGTTGGCCTGATTGTATATTTTGGTTATGGAAAAGCGCATAGCTATTTGCGCAACGGGAAGAAGTAATTGGTTTTAAAAATAGAACGAAAGGCATCCCTGAATTAAGAGATGCCTTTTGTTTTTGTGGAAATTGATTTAGAAGTATGTGGTTGCAACTTACCTTGAGATCTTACTACACGTATTTGTAAGTAGCTGAGCCAATGTGTTCATGATAACTAATTCCAACGCGAGTTTAAGTATTTGAATTATAAATACTTTTAATGAATATTGCTTTTAGTATTTGGTAGGTGCAAGCTGGAACTAAAGACTCACTTTTTAACCGTTTACCTAATTTAACATTCTCTAATGTGGGGAAAAGCCGCATATAATTCTGTAAATAAGATTCTTTTTCTCCTTGTCACCATGCTGGTATTCGGATGTACTGAAGAGCCCAAGAAGGAGTTTACTTCGCTATCGGAAATATCAGTAGACATAATTTCACTATTTAACAATAAACCTTTTGTTCCAGGTGAGTTGATTGATTTTCAAGGAATAGTAAACACTGGAGTACCCAATGACTTGACTAAGCTTAAAAGCAGGTGGATTAGTGACAAAGATGGAGTATTAATAGAGCAAAATGTAAAAGAGAATGGGACTTCTTTTTTTTCCACGAATTCACTTTCTAAGAATGTACATGAGATAACATTTGAGGTGCGGAATGAGATTGGTTCAATACTGATAAAAAAAATAGTGATTTTTAACGCAATAAAACTTACAATATCAAAGGAAAATAATTACTCAGTAACGGTTAGGTGGAGTTCTATGCCTGTTAGTGACTTTCATTCTTACAAATTGTATCGGTCAAGCCCATTCAATGGAATGCCAGATCCGCCACTGATAGCTGAAATCACCGATTTTGCAGATAGTATATTTGTCGATACAACTGCTATACTGGGACAGCCCAACTATTATCAGGTCTATGTTGATAGGACTAGCAACATTGATTTTTGTAGCCGTGCAGTTTCCACGGTTCCCGGAGAGTTCGTGACTGTTGATTATCCACTATTGAAAATCGTAGCAGATAATAAGCGGAATTATTTTTACGGAATAGTTGCTCCGCCTACTATGTATTATCAGAATAAAACGGGTTATGGCGTTGTTTTTGTAAATACTGAGACATTGAGTGTTGAAAAGAGGATCCTTGACACAGTGCGATTTACCGACTTCGACATAGATCCTTCTGGCGACTACCTTTATCTTTGTGCGAATGATAAAATTTATAAAGTTAGCTTAGCGACTCAAGAATTGATTGAAATCATTCCGCTATTAAACGCAGTGAGATTATTAGAGATTGGTTCAAATAGCAGGTTGTACTATCATGTTGCGCCAGCCGGTAAGAATATCTATCAATTTAGAATAGTGGATTTATCTACTGGAACAGAATTGTCATATAAATATGTAGGAGATCCTGCTTATTGGTCGTTTGAGGGTGGAGATTTTGAAGTTGACGATTCTGATAATACTATTTTTCATGGTGGCCAGTTTTTAACTAGATTCAGCGCTGCAGACGATGAATTTTCTTCACCAAAACAGGTACAAGCAGGCGATGGTTATTATGACAACATGATCTATCGGAATGGGTTCATATTTTGGAATTATGGTCTTTACGATAAGGAATTAAATTTTTTAGGATATTTTGCTAATGCACATGGTAAGGAAAACATATATGATGCATCCCCAAATGGAACATTGGCAATTGGTTCGAATAATTTATATAGCGCGAGCACTCGCACCATTCTAAAAGAAATCCCCATGTCGTTTTATCAACGAGCAGTTTTCCTTAATTCTAAAAGACTAGCGCTTGTTTCAACGGAAATGAACTCAATCGATGAAACGGTATATCATTCGACAATATATGTGTATACATTTAGTCATCAGTAAGTAGGTATGAGAGTCGTTTATTTTTTTATGATTTTTCGCCAGCAATAACACAATCAGAAAGTGTAATATTTCGAGTGCACACGATCGTGCCCAAAGAATAAAATGTGAATAAGTATTAGCTAGCTTGCATGTGTGGCGTTATTCACCAACAAAGCACAGGGAGAGAATCCGTCAAACTCAAATTATCTCATCAACCCTAATCCACTTCATCCCTGCAGCTTCAGCAGCTTGCACACCGGGAATGCCGTCTTCAAACACCATACACTTTGTAGGATCAACTCCAAGATCTTGCGCGGCTTTTAGAAAAGGATCGGGGTATGGTTTACCATTTGGTGTTTCGCCCGCGCAGACTATGACATCAATCAGATCGATAATACCTAAAACAGACAGTGTTTGAGAAACCGTAGCGCGGGTACTACCCGTAACTACTCCAATTTTTATACGTCCATTATTTTTTTTTAAATGTTCACAAACAAAATCCACCGGTTTGGTTTGAGCAACGTACTTCTTAATGAAGATGGCTGACTTTTCTGCAGAAAATGATTCTGGTAAGACAACGTTATACCGTTTACTTATTTCTTTAGCAACCAATACGGTTGGCCATCCTGCTGTTTCGTGAATAATATTGGTATCGAGTGCAATCCCATAATTAGCTGCTACTTCCTGGTAAGCAAGTTTATGGGCCAACATGTTATCGGCTAAGGTTCCATCACAATCATATAGGAAAGCTTCATAATCACCTTCGGTTAACTGGTCGAGCTTTTTTAATTTTTCAATTTCAATCGTATTCATTGTAGATTTTAGGTGATCATTTTAATGTTGGGTGAAAATGAGAATTCTTTATTCATAAAAAAATCCATTAACATAAGTTGATTAGATCTCCGTCTTTTGAGTTCTTCACCAACAGTCAAAGTTATACTGCCCACTCTCTTTTCTTCACAATAAAGATTGCCTTTGCCTGGATAGCTAAGTGTTTTTATAGGAAGAATCCGGACCAAAGATGAATTTTTTTTTTCGCGTAATGCAACTCGTTAAATCGCCACCGCAATCGTTTGTGTTCGAATTGGAGTTTTTCAAACGTTTGTTTTATAGTTTTTGAATTCTACTTTCACTTCAGAAAACGAATGCGGAGAACCTTCATTGGACAAGGCGGAATGGCCTGTGAGGGGAATGGATGAATCAATTTAATATCATCTATCACTAAACCCAATCCAATGAAAATGGTAACTACAAAAAGTAGGAGTTGGCAGGTAATGCTTACCTGCATGTGCACAATGGTTCTAGGTTGTAACCCGGAGTCAGAAGAAATTCACCCCAAAATCCAACAAGAAATTCAGATCACGAGCACTCCCAACGGACCCGACAATGGTCGACTTCCGGGTGTTGGTGGAGGAGTAATCATGCAAGCATTTTACTGGGACGTGCCATCAGGGGGAACCTGGTGGAATACAGTAAAAGGAAAAATCACAGCCTGGGATAATGCCGGATACTCTGCTATTTGGCTTCCTCCGGCATCTAAAGCACAGAACGGGGGACTCTCTATGGGTTACGATCCTTTCGATTATTACGACTTCGGCAGTTATAATCAAATGGGGTCAACCGAAACCCGCTTTGGGTCGACTAGCGAACTTACATCACTCATTACTGCGGCACATGGTAAGAATATACAGGTGTATGCAGACATTGTCATCAATCATAACAGTGGAGGTGCTTCAGAAGCTAACCCATATACGGGAGGCAGTACATGGACAAAATTTAATCCTGCCTCGGGCAAGTTCCTCCGCAGCTACAATGATTTTCATCCCAATGATATTCAAGCTTCGGATGAAGGATCGTTCGGTGGATTTCCGGATCTCAGTCATGCTAAAACATATGTTAAGGATTGGCTGTGGATACGCACCGATGGTGTAGGTAAGTACTATAAGAACACAATGAAATTCGATGGGTGGCGCTTTGATTATGTGAAAGGATTTGGCGCATGGGTAGTCCGTGATTGGGTAAATAATGTCGGTGGTTTTTCTGTCGGTGAGAATTGGGACAGTAATGCCGGTGTACTCAAAGGTTGGGTGGATGCAACAAACCGTACCTCTTCAGCATTTGATTTTGCATGCTACTATAAAATGGATGAAGCCTTTGATGGCAACAACATGACAAAGCTCAACGATGACATGCTCTGGAAGCGCGATCCTGCCAAGGCCGTAACGTTTGTTGCGAATCACGATACGGATATAATCTGGGATAAAATGTTAGCCTATGCTTACATCATGACGCACGAGGGATACCCCTGCGTTTTTTATCGCGACTATGAAGAGTGGCTTACCAAAGAAAGACTGGATAACCTCATATGGATCCATCGCAATCTGGCAGTTGGAAACACAACAGCACTGTATGCCGATAATGATGAATATATAGCTCGAAGAAATGGATCTCCCGGATTGGTTGTTTACCTAAACGATTCTGATGCATGGCAGGAACGTTGGATACAAACCAACTGGACGAGTACTGTCATAAAAGATTATACTGGTTATTCGGGCTGGTTCCCGACAACGCAAGGTGACAAATGGGTCAAAATCCAAGCCCCTCCACACAGTTACTCAGTGTGGTCGCCACAATAAATTGAGAAGGGAGAAGCTGTCGCAAAGGTGTAGGTCAAGATATCTTCCTTCCGCCAGGAAGATAGATAGATTCACTTTTAGGCAGCTTCTTTCTTATTTACAATCTATGAAAAGAATAATCCTTGGTTTCATTATCCTGTCTCTCATGACACTTGTTATGCAGGCTTGTCTACATAAAATAAAAGTTGAAAAAAACTCAAGTTCCGTTTCTGATACCCTTCACTATGTTGTTGATATCCCAACCAATTCGCGGGTAAAACAAATCGCAATTCAAGCGTTGGTATCACAACAACAAATTTCTGTTGTGATAAACATTTTTAATGACACGGGTAATCCTATGATCATACAACCCCAAGCGTGGGAATTACAAACACAGGAAGGATCCAGGTCACTGCCCGTTTCTATTCAATCCTTTCAGAAAGAAGTAGCGAATGGTCAATCAGCACGTATTGAAATTTTGTATGAGCCAACTCATTCCAGAAAACTTTTTCAGATGACTGAATTGCGAGGGGACATTGACCCAAGTTATATTCTGGAAGTAAAAACGCAATCGGCAGGAATTGAAAAAAGCGAATCGATTCATGCCAGAATAGAGGAGGAACTTTATTTACAGAGCGTGAGGAAGTTTGGACTTATCGCGACTACCTTACCTTACACGATTTCTGCAAGCGATGATTTTGTTCAAAAACAAAAATCGTATTTGGCGAATGCAAACTTTCCGGATGGCAAGCGCAAGGAACATTCTGTTAACGTTTCGGAAAATGAAATTTTAATCGATGGACTTTGGTTGAAACTTCAAACCTATCTTCGTTCCGATTCGCTTTATGCATCAATTCGGATTGTAAATCAGTCGGCTGTTACCGTGCTCGTTGACCCTTCTTCTATTACACTGATTAATGGAAGGGAAAAGATCAAACCACTCTATCCGCATAGTGCTCAACCTTTTAAAATCCTGAACGGAGGGCGCGCCCAACTTCAACTACGGTTTCCTGTTTCCGGAACAGGTCCATTTAGCCTTGATCTCCAATCCATTATTTTCGACATTAAGAATCCCCTTCCTGTATTTTGCAACAATACATCTTTGCAACAGGTCGAAATACCGACCGGCTATTTTTAATTAACATTGTCTCTCATCGCTATTACTTTTGTCATTCACCACCACCAAAAATTTCTGTTTTCTAAATCTGTAATTTTTCACTAAATTTCATAAGCACAATAAAGCTTGCGTTATGAGATACACGATTACAATTTTCTTGTTCATGCTTTGTCTGGTTTCAAAAGGCCAGAAATTTGAATTGGGAACCGGTTATGTCTTTTCTGTTCCCCGTGGCACGATGCAAAGCAATATCCAATATGCCAACGGCTTTAATCTTGATTTTCACTTTACCCCAGGTGAAAAGCGTTATTCCTTCGGCATGGAGATGAATGTCAATATGTATGGTCATGATAAAACACGACAGACCTATATCCTGGATGATGGCAGTTCAGCACCAATGGATATTGTAGTGAATAATAATTTTTATAATGTAATGTTAACGGGACGCTATTTTTTGATGAAGGGGAAAATTCAACCCTTTGTTACAGGTAAAGTAGGATACTCCTTTTTTAACACTGATTTAAACATTTATGATCCTGATGATATGGATCATTGCGAGCCAGTGGACAATAATGTGTTGAGCAAAGACGGAACTGTAATTTTTTCTGCCGGAGCGGGATTGCGTTGGGAATTGCTACCAAAGAAAAATCCGGGTGTACTTTTTATGAACCTGGTCGCTAATTATTCCGCTGGCGGAAAAGTGGATTATATGAATGTTGATGCGCCTAACCATAACCACTCTGCGCATACTTCTGATGTGTATGTTAAGTTTCTCAATACCCAAACGCAAATTGTGCATGAACATCATGTTGGAGATGTGTTTTCGAGTCCGCTTGAGTTTATGGATTTTCGGTTAAGTGTTTCATTAATGTTGGGCAGACGATAAAATTTGCGCTAGATTTTACTGCTCAACAAAATCCAAATCCTTTCCATACGATTCATTAGTGTAGAGCACTGAAATAAATCCGATTACCATGATGATGACTCCTGTAACCCAAGCAGCGGTAACATAATCATTGAACACGGCTGGATGACGAAGTGCTCGAAACAACAACAATATTAAAGGAAGAAATCCACGAACTAGATTCGGAATGGAGATTGCAGCGGTCGCCCGGAGGTTGGTTCCAAATTGTTCTGCACTCATGGTAATATAAACGACCGAGATACCTGAACCAAAACCTAATCCCATACAAAGCAAATACATATTGAATGCATTACCACCTCCCCGTAGAACAAAAAAAAGTATCATGAAAATGGCTGTGATGCAATAATAAATCACCAATGTTTTCTTTCGGCTTTTAATGTAATTGCTGAGAAAGCCTGCCCCCATATCACCAAACACAAGTGCAGTATATTGTAACATCAGCGCCTTGGGCTGATCGAATCCTGATATTCCAAATTGTTTTGCGAACTCATCGGAAAAAGAAATGAGTACACCGATGATATACCACACAGGTAGACCAATGAGAATGCATCGGAGGTAGCGAAAAAATCGCTCACCATTATTCAGGATCATCAGAAAATTTCCCATCGGTATCTGCACTTCTTTTGTCTTGTCATACATCTTGCTCTCTAACACGCTTACGCGAAGAAACAAAAGACAAATGCCCATACCACCTCCGATATAATAGCACAGGCGCCAGTCTTCACCACTCAGCATGTGAACATAATAAGCAGTGATCGTGCCCATCACTCCGCTGGTGGCGATGATCGCTGCGGCAAGTCCGCGTTTTTCTTTTGGTAGTAGCTCGCTGGTCAAGGTAATGCTTGCGCCTAACTCACCGGCCAGCCCAAGGCCTGCAATAAACCGGAGCCAGGTGTATTGCTCAACAGTAGTAACGAAACCATTAGCAATGGTGGCGAGTGAGTAAAGAAGTATGGAACCAAACAATACGCTCTTTCTACCTTTTTTATCACCCAGTATCCCCCATGCAATGCCTCCTATAGTGAGGCCAATCATTTGCCAACTGACAATACGTTCGCCAACTGTTTTCATGGCATCTTCCGCAACCCCCAAATCATGAAAGCTCGACCTGCGTACGATGCTAAAAAGTAATAAATCGTAGATGTCAACAAAGAAACCTAACGCGCCTATAATGACAGGAAGAGATAATAAGCCGTAGGTTTTGGTTGGAATAGATTCTTTCAATGCTGATAAATTGATTTAAGGTATCAAAGTAAAGATACCATAGCAAGTTTCTCAATGTGTCCAGAAAAAAATTAATTGTAAAATTTAATGAGTTGTCGATGCATGTCAGAATTCCCCAACGAACATTACTACGCAACTCGTCCAATGCAAAGCATCAAATAGAAAATGTGACTTAGGAGTATTTGGAATTGCTTATATTCGAATGAAGCTTTAGTAGATGAATATTTGACGTTGTTTATAGATTCAAGAAAGAAATTCTCAATGCTATAAAATGAAAATGATACTCGGATTCTTACAACTTGTTCTCATTGTATTGATCTTCGTTTCTTGTTCTGGAAAGAAGAATCAAGATCAATTCAAAAACGATTTACAAGCACTTGATCTTACCCGTGGTGAGATTGCTTTATGTGGTTCAGAGACTGGCCAGTTTGGAACAGTAGCATTCTCACTTTCGTGTTCTGAAAAAGTAAGAGCAAATTTTAACCTCGCTACAGCATTGCTCCACTCATTTGAATATTCAGAAGCGGAGAAAGTGTTTGCTAAAGTAATAGACGAAGACCCTGAATGTGTAATGGCATACTGGGGTGTAGCGATGAGCAACTTTCATCCTCTATGGGTGCAGCCAAATCAGATTGAATTACAAAAGGGATCAAAAGTAATTGCATTAGGTCGTTCAATGATTGAAGATAAATCTGCCCGTGAGTCTGATTACCTAGAAGCCATTGCTACAATCTACGATCAATGGGAAAATCTGGACCATAAAACACGCGTGCTTAAATTTGAAAAAACATCGGAAGAAGTTTTTAAAAAATATCCGGAGGATAACGAAGCTGCTATCTTTTACGCGCTGGCACTTCGCGCTTCGGCAGATCCAGCCGATAAGACTTTTTCGAATCAAAAGAAGTCAGGAAAAATTTTAGAGACCATCTTTGCGAAGGAGCCCAACCATCCCGGAATAGCGCATTACATTATTCATACCTATGACTATCCTGAACTAGCAGAATTGGCTTTGCCCGCAGCAAGAAAATATGCTTCTATAGCTGCGGCATCTGCTCACGCTCAACACATGCCATCACACATCTTCACGCGACTTGGACTTTGGGATGAATCAATTCAATCCAATATCAATTCAATCTCTGCAGCACAATGTTATGTGCAAAACATGAACATCAAAGGTCATTGGGATGAGGAGCTTCATGGTTTGGATTATTTAGTCTATGCGTATTTGCAAAAAGCAAACGATGAAAAAGCAAAAGAACAAATAGACTACTTCAAAACGATTCACGAAGTATTTCCAAAGAGCTTTAAGGATGCATATTCATTTGCAGCTATTCCTACACGATACGCAATGGAGCGCAAGAACTGGGCAGAAGCAGCGCAACTGGAATTAGCTCCTGCGGATTTTCCATGGGAGAAATTTCCTTGGGAAAAAGCGAATGTAAATTTTGGAAGATTACTTGGAGCAGTTCATACCAACAAATTGAATGCTGCTGGAAATGAATTGAAGGAATTAAAATCCATTCATGAGAAACTAGTAGAATCAAAAGAAGACCGCAAAGCGAATTTTGTACTCATTCAAATGAAAGCTTCGGAGGGTTGGATAAAATTAGCGGAAGGTAAAAAAGCAGAAGCAATTAGTTTGATGACCAGTGCTGCTGATATGGAAGATGCAACCGAAAAAGATCCGGTTACCCCTGGAGAGGTTATTCCGGCAAGAGAATTACTGGGTGATATGTATTCACAAATGGGTCAGTTTGCAAAAGCGCTTGAAGCATATGAAGCTGATTTGAAAAGACATTCGAAACGTTTTAATGGATTGTATGGTGCTGGCTTGGCGGCAGAAAAGTCTGGCGACAGTAAGAAAGCAAAACTATACTATGTTGAGTTGATTGCTATCACTGATCCTTCTGCCAGCAATAGACCGGAGTTGACATTAGTTAAGGCATTTTTAAAAAACAGCGATCGACAATGAAGAATTCGGCACTTAGTAATCGTTGAAAATATTTATCTTTCCAGTAGCTACAGAATATTTGTCTTCTATGATTTACAATCTATCCGAACAGAACTCGATTGTCCATTCATTTTTATTGGAGCTTCGTGACAAGAATATTCAGCAAGATCGAATGCGCTTTCGAAAAAATATGGAACGCCTGGGAGAGATTATGGCATATGAAGTTTCAAAGAAGTTGGGCTATCGCAAAGAGTCTGTCCAAACTCCAATGGGAGAGATGGACACTTTTGTTTTACAAAGTCAACCTGTTCTCATTACAATATTGCGCGCGGGCTTAGTTTATTTTCAGGGCTTCCTTAATTATTTTGATAAGTCGGATTGTGGTTTTGTGGGTGCTTATCGAAAGGAAGGCAAGGACGAAATAACCATTAATCTTGAATACCTTGCTGCCCCTACTTTAGAAGGTAAGGAAGTTATTTTAATAGACCCGATGTTAGCAACAGGTCGCTCCATCATTCGAACAATTCAGGTATTGATGAAGCATGGAGCTCCATCGCACATTCATATTGTTACGGTAGTATCAGCACCTGAAGGAATAAAGAATATAGAGGAAAATGTAACAATTCCGTACACCGTTTGGACCTGCGCCATTGACGAAAAACTCAATCATCAATTTTATATTGTTCCGGGTTTGGGTGATGCAGGTGATTTAAGTTTTGGGGATAAATTATAATGCGTCTTTTCATTATGGAGAATTTGGTAGTGAATATGCATTGCAAGAAACATTCAACGTTAGTCGTTATTTACTTTGCCCTGTTTTTTGTTTGTGTTACAAGTTTGGCGCAATCCCCGAGTGGAGCTAAGGCAAAATTTAAAGTGTTAGCATTAGCGGAAAACGGGGGTCATCATATTCAATATACTAACGCAGCAAAAATCTGGCTTAATAAACTAGCAGCCGACAGTAGCTTTACTATCTATTACATTGAGAACACAGAGAAAATAGACGAAACCTTTTTAAATCAATATCAGCTTTTTATCCAGCTAGATTTTCCTCCCTACACGTGGAGTGAAAAATCGATGCATGCATTTGAAAACTATATGCAGAAAGGTAAAGGAGGATGGATCGGATTTCACCATGCAACATTATTGGGCGAGTTTGATGGATACGCAATGTGGAGTTGGTTCTCTGATTTTATGGGAGGCATTCGATTTAAAAATTACATTCCAGCATTTGCTTCGGGTAATGTAAAAGTAGAGGATGCAATGCATCCGTGTATGAAAGGAATACCAATGTCCTTTACCATTGAAAAGGAAGAATGGTTACGTATGATAAAAGCCCACGTTCCAATGTACATGTCATCGCATCTGTTGATGAATCTACTTACGCTCCTGATTCTGAAATTAAGATGGGCGATCATCCTGTTATCTGGACAAACGAAAAGTTTGCCACGCGTAACATTTATATTTTCATGGGGCACTCGCCCGACTTGTTTAGCAACAGTGCCTATACAACACTTTTTAGAAATTCAATTTTCTGGGCTGCAGGAATTAATCATTAAATAGGTAAACTTTGTGATTCTTTATGTCCCTTGTGGCAAACGAACTGCACAATCTTAGCCACAACGACACTAAGTCACTAAGGTGTCACAAAGAGAAATGTAATGGGTTGCAGATAAGATGAAATATTAAATTAGAACAATGAAAATTACACCCAAGAAGACTATTCCATTTGAATTTGTTCTGGAGAATCTGGGTCGCATTGACTTCACAGTAAAAGCATTCTTTGGTTGTCATTCAATTTATTTGGGTGATAAAATTCTATTGACACTTCGAAACAAAACAGAGCACACAGATGACAACGGTGTTTGGATTGCTACGGAAGCGGAGCATCACGCCAGCCTTCAAAAATTATTTCCAAACATGCGATCAATCAAAGTGTTTGGTGGGCCTTCCAGCAATTGGCAAATCTTGCCAGCAGATGCAGATGATTTTGAAGAGTCTGTTCTTCTCGCGTGCGAGTTGATTTTAAAAAACGATCTCCGCATTGGAAAAATTCCGAAGAAGAAGAAAGCAAAACAACAGAAATTGAAATGATGTAGTGTCAGCGGACGCTGAAAATGGGTGAGGCACAAGCGAGATGCTCGCGCTAAAGGAAGCTATTGAAAGAATTTACATTCATTTACATTGTTTTTACAAACTGTTTACACTTGCCCATGCCTTCGGTGCGTACGTTTGGTTACACAAACCAAAAGTAACTTCTTTTATGAAACATTTGAAAAAATCGTACATCCTACTGATGCTACTAACGGTAATCATCGGTTCACAGACATTTGCCCGGCATTTTTCCAGCTCGTATTTATTTGATGAAACACAAAATTCAGATCGGGCAAAAGAATTAACGCAAGACAGTGTATACACAGGCGCGGT
>JBDTTT010000068.1:0-28540 GCA_039930485.1 Chryseolinea sp. | reverse complement strand
CCGATCTTTTGACCCGTCCTCCATGGCTTCAAGTGACCCCATGCCGCGGTAAGATTTGAATTTTCTTCCTTCATAAATGATCATTTCTCCAGGAGCCTCTTCGGTTCCGGCCAGTAATGATCCCACCATAATACTATCGGCTCCGGCTGCGATGGCCTTCACAACATCTCCTGAAAAACGAATACCCCCATCTGCAATGACAGTAACATTAGAACCTTTCAAAGCTTTCGATGCCTCGTACACTGCTGATAATTGAGGAAGTCCAACTCCTGCAACGATACGTGTGGTACAAATGCTTCCAGGGCCAACACCCACTTTCACAGCATCGGCACCTACTTTTGCCAACGCTTTAGCTGCTTCGCCAGTAGCAATATTGCCCACAACTAAATCCAGTTCAGGATATTTTTTCTTTACAATTTTTGCAGCCTCAATTACACCTTTTGAATGACCGTGTGCGGTATCAATACTGAGAATATCAACGCCTGCTGCTTTTAATGCATCTATGCGATCAAGAATATCAGGTGTAACACCAACGGCTGCACCAACGCATAATCTTCCAAATTTATCCTGACAAGCCGTGGGCTTATTTCGTTTTTTCTGGATGTCTTTAAAGGTAATCAGTCCAATGAGTTTGCCTTTCTTATTGACGATTGGCAATTTCTCTATCTTATATTTTTTTAATGTTCCTTCTGCTTGCTCTAATGTAATTCCTTCTGATGCTGTGATCAGATTGTCCTTGGTCATGATTTTTTCAACGGACACATTCATGTCTTTTTGGAAACGCAAATCACGATTGGTGATGATACCTAATAACTTACCGTTTCCATCTACCACCGGTATACCACCGATTTTAAACTCGCGCATAATTTTTTCAGCATCAGCAACAGTTGAATTGATACTCAGCGTTACAGGATCGAGAATCAACCCGCTTTGAGAACGCTTTACTTTCCTAACCTGCTCGGCTTGCAAAGCAATTTTCATGTTTTTATGAATGAACCCAAGACCACCTTCCATGGCCATACCAATAGCCATTTCTGCTTCGGTGACGGTATCCATTGCAGCGGATAAAACAGGAATGTTTAACCTGATTTTTTGAGTTAACCTACTGGAGGTATCCACATTACGAGGAAGGATGTCGGAGTAGGCTGGAACGAGAAGCACATCATCATAGGTGAGGGCTTCATAAAGGAATTTGGAATTATCGAGTGGCATGGCAAATATGATTACGATTCATTATTTGCCGGGTAAAATTAGAGTTAATTTTTCGATTATCAATGTGCCGATGTGCAAATTGAGCAAAACCTTTGATGGTACTCTTTAACCTATCTAATTCAACTTTCAAAAAGGTGAAAGTAAATTAGTCTATCGAAACATCTGCACATTTGCACATTGATCATTTACCATTAGCACATTGGCCATTTGCACACTACTTTTGTTCTGATAAACCTTAGTTATGAAGAATTTATTTTTTACGATTGCGCTCATTTTTTTAACCGCTACTGCATTCGCTCAAGTTCAAACTGGGAAAGCTTCTTTCTATGCTGATAAGTTTGATGGTAAACCGACAGCGAGTGGTCAGAAATACCGTCACAATAAATTAACTGGTGCGCATAAAACTCTTCCGTTCGGCACGAAAGTGCGCATTACGAATTTGGCAAATAATGAATCGGTTGAAGTTACAATTAATGATAGAGGCCCTTACGTGGAAGATCGCATCATTGATTTATCTAAAGCGGCTGCGGAAAAATTAGGGTTTGTAAATCAGGGTTTAGCGGATGTAAAGTTAGAGGTTATTGACCCAGGTGATGGCAAAACCAGCGATCCAGGAAGAACTATTGACAACGTGTCCGTAGACGAAAAAGAGTTTTATGAATTTAAAATCGAACGTTTCAATCCAAGAGGATTCGCTGTTCAAATTGGAACGTATCAGGAATTAGTAAATCT
Source organism: Chryseolinea sp. (assembly GCA_039930485.1). GTDB lineage: Bacteria > Bacteroidota > Bacteroidia > Cytophagales > Cyclobacteriaceae > Chryseolinea. The sequence goes on along the minus strand of JBDTTT010000068.1, from coordinate 26,596 downwards.
TATGCGACTATCAGACAACTTGAAAAGTTCTTACCAGAAACAAGTTAGTGTTCAGGTTAAAATTATAAATGGCGTAAAATATTACAGTCTGTTATTAGGTCAATTTTCTTCACGTGAAAAAGCGGAACAATTTCGATTAGAGCTAATCAAAAAATTTCCCGGTTCTTTCATTATTGAATTCGATCGACTATAAATCATTTCACCACCAATGGAAATTGCCGGTTACATCGCCTCCATTTGCATTGGACTGGTTTTGGGAATTTTAGGGGGTGGTGGATCGATTCTTTCCATTCCAATCTTAGTCTACCTCTTTCATATTGATGCGGTCTTAGCATCAGCGTATTCACTTTTTATTGTTGGCTTTACCAGTCTTGTAGGATCTGTTCCAAAATACAAAGAACATTTAGTCAACATCAAGACCGGTATTCTGTTTGGCATTCCTTCAATCCTCACCATTTTTGTCACACGAAAGTGGATTGTGCCCATAATCCCCGACATTCTTTGGCAAACCGATTCATTTGTTTTCACAAAACGTTTTTTGATTCTGGGGTTGTTTGCTGTGCTCATGATCCTCGCATCTATATCGATGATTCGCGGTCGCAAGGAAATTCACAATGACAATCATCGCTTTCGTGTTGTCTGGGTTTCGATTGAAGGTATCCTTATTGGTTTGCTAACGGGAATAGTAGGTGCCGGTGGCGGATTCCTCATCATTCCAGCATTGGTATTATTAACAGGCCTACCTTTCAAGACCGCAGTAGGAACTTCTCTTTTTATTATTGCTGTTAATTCACTCTCTGGATTTTTAGGAGACATTTTTAACTATCCTATTGATTGGATTTTTCTTCTGCCCATCACTACATTGGCAGTTTTCGGGGTTATTATGGGTAACGCACTTTCAAAAAAAATCCATGGGGATAAGCTTCGTGTGTGTTTTGGTTTGTTTGTTTTAATAACGGGTATCTGGATTCTTGTAAAAGAACTACTGCATCTTTAATCTCTTTTGGATACGTGATTCTAAATCACACCTTGCGCCTGCATCGCTCTTGCTACTTTTAAAAAACCGGCAATGTTGGCCCCTGCCATATAATTACCTGGCTGACCATATTCTTTTGCTGCAGCCAGACATGTTTCATGGATATTCTGCATGATGCTAAAAAGTCTTGTATCAACTTCTTCGCGTGTCCAGTTGGTGCCCATGTAATTTTGTGTCATCTCTAACCCAGAGGTAGCAACACCTCCTGCATTTGAAGCTTTGCCAGGGGCATACATTACACCATTATCAATCAGCACATTAATACCTTCTGGAGTTGTGGGCATGTTCGCACCTTCTCCTAAAAGTTTCACTCCGGTCTTCACTAAATTATTAGCGTCTCTTTCACTCACTTCATTTTGTGTGGCGCATGGAAAAGCGCAATCAGCTTTTATTTTCCACAAAGCATTGTGATCAGCCTTCGCATCAATGTCTTTATATACAACACCTTTAAATTTGTCGGCATATTCTTTTATACGTCCTCGTGTATTGTTTTTCAACTCCATTAGAAATTGAAGCTTCTCCGTTGTGAAGCCAGCCTCATCATAAATAAATCCATTTGAATCAGACGCGGTTACAGCTTTGCCCCCTAGTTGAATTATTTTTTCAATGGCATACTGTGCTACGTTTCCAGATCCCGACACCAAACAAATTTTATTTTTTATTGAATCTCTTTTATGCTGAAGCATATTTTCAGCAAAGTAAACCAGGCCATAACCTGTCGCCTCCGAACGAATTAAACTTCCTCCCCAACCAATACCTTTGCCCGTAAGCACACCGGTAAATTCATTTTTTATTTTTTTGTACGCACCAAATAAATAACCAATCTCTCTTCCGCCAACACCAATGTCACCTGCTGGTACATCTAAACGATGACCAATGTATCTGGCGAGTTCGCCCATAAAGGCCTGGCAAAATTTCATGATTTCATTTTCACTTTTCCCTTTTGGATCAAAGTCACTTCCTCCTTTACCTCCACCCATTGGCACACCGGTAAGTGCATTTTTAAAAACCTGTTCGAACGCCAGAAACTTTAAGACACTTTGCGTAACGGAAGGATGAAAACGAAGTCCGCCTTTGTACGGACCAATAGCACTGTTCATCTGAACACGATATCCACGATTGACTTGTGTTTCACCTTTATCATCCAGCCACGTTACACGAAACGAAATGAGCCTTTCCGGTTCAGTGAGGCGTTCAAATATTCTAAGTTTTTGAAATTCGGGATGTTTGTCCAATACCGGACCTAATGAAAGTGAAACTTCTTCAACGGCTTGGATGAATTCGCTTTCGTGAGCGCTGCGTTGTTTTACAAAATTGAGAAGATCATGCGTTGCCATAGGAGGTATTTTTACGGCAATTTAATAGAAGAAACGCGATTGCAAACGATTTCGGAATAGCTAAATTTGCATTCTGAATACTAGGTGTTACACCGCGAACTTTAAAAACTAATCTATTGCCACTTCGATGCTTTCTTATCGTGGAAGGCTCCTTTAAACTCTGGATTTTCTTTTCTTTTCTGCTCATCAATTTCACGGGCCATGGCTTGGGCCTCATCGAATGGAGTCTTTGTTTTGACTAAATCGGCTGGTAATTCTTTGAATGGAATTTTTTTTCGAATTAAATCCTGAATTTTCAAAATATGATAATGTTCTGCGATAGTAGCAAAGGTAATTGCTTTACCTACTTCAGCAGCACGACCTGTTCTTCCAATGCGGTGTACATAATCTTCATATAAAATTGGAACATCAAAATTGATTACGTGCGATACCTTGGTAATGTCAAGACCACGCGCAGTCACATCGGTTGAAACCAACACACGAACTTTACCTTCCTTAAAATCATTAACAGCATTCATGCGTGTATTCTGTCCTTTGTTCGAATGGATCACACGCACCTCACCAACCTTCAGTCCTTTCAGGTAATCTGAAATATCATTGGCTACATCCTTTGTTCGTGTAAAAATCATCACTCGATTCAATGCTTCATCGCGCAATAGGTATTCTAAGAAGTTAATTTTCGTGCGCGTGTTCGGCAACTCATAAAGCTCTTGTTCTACTTGTACAGCTGTTGTTGCTGGCGGTGTGATGGCAATCTTAATCGGGAACTCTAAAAACTCAGCCGATAGTCTTTCAACCTTTGCAGGGAAGGTTGCAGAGAAAAGCATATTCTGTCTCTTGCGCGGAAGTACTTCTAAAATCTTTCTAACCTGTGGCATAAAGCCCATGTCCATAATACGATCGGCTTCATCGAGCACCATTGTTTTAATCAACTTGGTGGGCAATGCTCCTTTCAAATAAATTTCCATGAAACGGCCGGGTGTGGCAACTATAATATCTACACCCTTTTCAATCATCTCGATTTGAACTTTTGCTCCTACGCCTCCATACAATGTAGCGATTCGTATGTCAGTATATTTTGCCAGTTGTTGCGCGTGTTCTGCTAACTGAATAACAAGCTCTTTTGTTGGTCCGAAAATTACGGCTCTTGGTTCTACACCTTGAGCATATTTAACTTTCATTAAGAGCGGCAGCATGTAGGCAGCGGTCTTACCGGTTCCGGTTTGTGCAATGCCAATCACCTCTTGTCCTCCCAAAAGAACGGGAATACATCTTTGCTGGATGTCGGTTGGAATAGTAAATCCCAGGTCAGCTACAGCTTGCAATAGCTGTTTATTCAGATTAAAATTTTCGAAAGATGTGATCGCTGACACGTAAGGCTTTAATTTTATGGGATGGAATCAATATTGATAACGAACGCAAATATAGTCAATGAAGGCAAGGTCTTTACGGCCGATGTGTTTATCAACAACCACCGCATCGAAGCGATTGGTCCTAATCTATCATCCCGCAAGGCAAACAAGGTAATTGATGCAAAAGGAAATCTTTTGCTTCCTGGTGCAATTGATGACCAGGTGCATTTTCGCGAGCCTGGTCTCACACATAAAGGAACTATCTTCTCAGAATCAAGAGCAGCTGTTGCAGGTGGTGTCACTAGTTTCATGGAGATGCCCAACACCAATCCTCCAGCCTTTACACAACAGCTTTTAGAAGATAAGTATCAGATTGCCGCGCATACATCTTTGGCAAATCACTCCTTCTTTATTGGTGCTTCGAATGACAATCTCGATGAGGTGATGAAGACGGATCTGAAAAAAGTATGTGGTCTGAAGATTTTTATGGGTTCCTCCACAGGAAATTTATTAGTTGACGATCCCAAAACATTGGAAGGATTTTTCTCCCGATTCCCATCGCTTATTGCTTCCCATTGTGAAGATGAACCTACCATTCGGCAAAACTTAATTGATTTTAAAGAGCGACTGGGTGAAGATTTTTCAATGGAGAATCATCCACTGATTCGAAGCGCAGAAGCGTGTTACAAGTCTTCATCATTTGCCGTTTCACTCGCAAAGAAACACGGAACACGCTTACATATTCTTCATATTTCAACTGCAAAGGAAACTGGACTTTTTCAAAACAACATTCCACTTGAACAGAAAAAAATTACTGCTGAAGCCTGTATCCATCACCTTTGGTTTAACGATACAGACTACAAACGATTAGGCACTCGCATCAAGTGGAATCCAGCGATCAAAACGAAAGAAGATCAGGCAGAAATTTTCAATGCTGTGCTGGATGATCGGATTGATGTAATTGCAACCGATCACGCTCCTCATACGAAGGATGAAAAAAATAACACCTATTTCAATGCACCTTCAGGTGGACCACTGGTTCAACATAGTGTAGTAGCCATGCTTGAATTTTATCATCAGAAGAAAATCAGCCTTGAGAAAATTGTTGAAAAGATGAGTCATAACCCGGCCATTTTGTTTCAGATTTCTAAACGTGGGTTTATCCGTGAGGGCTACTTTGCTGACTTGGTGTTGGTCGATCCTAACAAAAGCTGGACTGTTGGAAAAGAAAACATAATATCAAAATGCGGGTGGTCTCCTCTTGAAGGTGTTACTTTTCAGTCTTCTATCACCCACACCATTATCTCAGGACATCTGGCCTATGCAGATGGAAAGTTTAATGAAAGTGCAATGGGCCAGCGACTTACTTTCGACAGGGCATAAAAAAACCCTCAGGTTTTGAGGGTTTTGGGTGAATGACGGGACTCGAACCCGCGACCTCCAGAATCACAATCTAGCATTCTAACCAACTGAACTACATCCACCGTGTTCCTTCTAAAAGGACTGCAAAGTTAGCCAGGGCAGTTTAATTTGCAAACGAAGATGTTGAATAAGCCCTAAATCAAAAGTTGGATCAAAATCAAGATTGACATCCGACTTTTTTACCGTTATGTTTAATATATGATCAGCTGGTTTGATTATAAGAAACTACCTCTCGATGAAAAGATCGATTTGCTGTATACGCAAGGGACATTCGTGATGTCTATTCGGTACTATGGTTACAAAGTAAACCTCTACCTATTTGAAAATTACTACCTCGAAGTTTTTGTAAATCACAAGCACTCCTCCATTGAAAAAATTTCTGCGCTTGGAGTTCATAATAAGCGCATGCAGTTTTATTCTGACCAGATTCGGCTTCCCTGCGATCTACTGCAAAAATAAAGGCTCCGATTAGGAGCCTTTATTTTTCTATTCTTAATCTGAAGTCTATGCAGTTGCTGCGGCAGACTCTTCAAATTTTTGTGATATTCTTAATGTAACAGTCTTCTTGGCTTTGTAGCCACAGTAACCGCACTGAAAATGCTTCATTATTTGTCCCTCTTCTGTAGCAGTCGGGAGTGTAATAATTTCTTCTTTCACCACTTTAAAAGTCTGATAGTTACACTCAGGGCACTGAAGTGCGTGTAAGTGGCCAGAGTAGCGTTCGATTTTTATATAGCCAGTCTCTTCATCTTTCCATACATCGTAGTCGATGGAGAAGACATTTTCTTCCGCCTGCATACCTTCATCAAGGTAAGAGTCCTCTTCATCTTCACTCAAAAGCTTCATTGCCTTACCTGTCTTTGGAGAAATTCTAGGTTGGTAGCGAAGTGCCTTCAACCGCTTCTCAATAAAGAATGGATAGTAAAACTTGAGCAGGTTCTGAACGATGAGGGCAACGATCATACCCATCGCGAACGTGATAAAGAATCGCACGAAAATCAGCAACGTGGTGAGTGTTACGATATTGGAGTTGGCATAAAAGCATCCTCCAACAATCAAAATAATGGCGGCAATCCATAACGTTTTGATTTCGCTCTTGTTGATATAATCGTACTTGGTCTTTGCATCACCTAACGTAGCTAAACGTATAACGTGATATAAAACAATCAAAATAGAAATAGCCCACGCTGCATAAGCAATGTTTTTGGCCATTCCGTTCCAAGAATCAAATTGATGTGGATCTACTATTTCGTCCATGTTATTGGTTGGTTATTTTAATCCTCTAAGCAAATATAAAATCCTGTTTCAATTTAACCTAGCAAGTAGGAGTACAGAATCGCCTAAAGCTACACATTTTAATACGTTTTTAATAAACCGAATACGTTTTCTGCGCATCAATTAGCTCACAAATGAGCGAACAATGTTTGCGCAAGCTTCAGGATTTTCAAACATACCCATGTGTGCTACTTGTTTCAGGATATGAACATTTGGTGATTTACATTGCTCAGCTTGTTTCGTTATTGAGTCCACGGATATGCCTGCATCTGCTTCACCAGCAAGGAATAAGATCGGCATTTTAAATTTTTTCAAAACTGAAGTCCGATCAGGTCTGTTGCGCATGGCGAGTGTATATCCAACCACTGCATCATGAACCGAGTGAACAGCAATTTCGCGAACTGTGCTAATTGCCTTGTGATTCTGATCTGCAAAAAGTGGTGGGATAAAATTGGAGGTAAAACCCAACACACCATTTTTCCTTATGAAGTCCACTACTTTTAAGCGTGATTCTTTTTTCTCTTCTGAATCTGCAAGAGCGGTCGAGTGAAATAAGCCTAATCCTGAAAATAATTCTGGCTTCTTATCCACCATGGCCAAGGCTACATATCCACCGAGTGAATGCCCAATGACGGTAGCTCCCGAAATCTTTTCCGTTGAAAGCCAGCTTAATAATGAGTCTGCAATCTGGTCAATTGTAAAAGGTAATTGCGACAATGGACTTTTGCCAAAACCTGGAAGATCAACTGTAATTACTTTATGAGTATCAGAAAGCAATGGGATGAAATCCTCCCATACGGTTTGATTCATCGGAAACCCATGCAGTAAAATGATGGGCTTGCCTTGACCGTATTGTTTAAAAGAAAGAGAATACATTAAACTGGTTTGGCAACGGGCTCTAACATTTCAATAACGGCACGTTCAATACCATCGGCATCAAATCCACATTCGCGATGTAATTCAAATTGTTCTCCATGTTCCACAATCCGATCCGGAATACCCAGGCGTTTTACTTCTGCCTGATATTGGTTATCGGCCATGAATTCCAGGATGGCACTCCCTACACCGCCTTGTAAACATCCGTCTTCAACTGTAATTACTTTTTTGAAGTTCGAAAAAATATCATGGAGCATTTCTTCATCAAGCGGTTTTACAAAACGCAAATCGTAATGAGCAATTTGAATGTTTTGTTTCTCTAACCGATCACAAACTTCAGTGGCATAATTCCCAATATGCCCGATTGTAAGAATAGCTAAGTCATCGCCTGAACGAAGTTTACGACCTGTTCCTATTTTAATTTCTTTCATCTCCGTCTTCCAATTTGGCATTACACCTTGACCCCGTGGATAACGAATGGAAAACGCTTTCTCTTCTCTTGGCAGTTGTGCAGTGAACATCAAATCGCGAAGTTCGGCTTCGTTCATCGGTGATGCCACAATCATATTCGGAAGACATCTGAAATACGCTAAGTCGTATGCACCGTGGTGAGTCGGTCCATCAGCACCTGCAAAACCTGCGCGATCGAGGCAGAAGTTAACGGGCAAATTCTGAATACACACATCGTGAATTACCTGATCGTAAGCCCGCTGCATAAACGAGCTATAGATATTACAAAAAGGTATCAGTCCTTGTGTGGCTAATCCGGCAGAAAATGTAACAGCATGTTGTTCGGCAATCCCCACATCAAAAGCACGGTCCGGCATCTCTTTCATCATGATATTTAAGGAAGAACCAGAGGGCATGGCTGGAGTAATGCCCATGATTTTATCATTTGCTTTCGCTAACTCGACTAAAGTTTGCCCGAATACGTCCTGATATTTAGGTGCTTGAGGCTTTTCGTAAGATTTCTTATGTATCTCACCTGTGATCTTATCAAATGTTCCTGGGGCATGCCAAGTAGTCGCATTACCTGCTTCAGCCGGAGCAAATCCCTTTCCTTTTACGGTTATACAATGCAAAATTTTCGGACCCTTGATGTTTTTCAGGTCATTGAAAATTGTAACAAGGTGATTGACATCATGACCATCTACTGGCCCGAAGTAGCGAAGGTTTAGAGATTCAAATAAATTACTCTGACTAAGTAAAGTTGACTTAATACCATTCTCCACTTTCGATACAATCTCTTGCGCACTTTTTCCGAACATGGAAAGTTTGCCGAGCAACTTCCACACATCGTCCTTCAATTTATTGTACGTACGCGATGTGGTGATGTCAGTTAAATAATCTTTTAGCGCACCAACATTGGGGTCGATGGCCATGCAATTGTCATTTAGAATAATGAGGATGTTTGAGTCGGCAACACCTGCGTGATTCATAGCTTCAAAAGCCATGCCGCCTGTCAAAGCACCATCACCAATAACGGCAATGTGTTGTTTCCCTTCGAGCTTCAGATAGTTAGAGGCAACCGACATTCCAAGGGCTGCTGAAATTGAGGTAGATGAGTGTCCAACTCCAAACGTATCGTATTCACTTTCTTTTCTTTTCGGAAAACCAGAGATGCCTCCATACATTCTGTTGGTATGGAATTCTTCTTTACGACCTGTTAATATTTTATGTCCGTAGGCCTGATGACCAACATCCCAAACCAGTTGATCATTGGGTGTATCAAATACATAATGCAATGCCACCGTCATCTCAACTACACCTAAGCTTGCGCCAAAGTGCCCACCGTAAACGGACACATTGTCAATTATAAATTGACGCAATTCATCACAAAGCTGGACCAGTTGAGCCTGATCCAATTTCTTAATATCCTTTGGGGAATTGATCTGCGATAGAAGTTTTCCGGGTGTAATTAACATGGGGTCGGTGGTGTCAACAATCCTTAAACAAGCTTGGAAGGTAACTGTTTACCTTCACCTTTTCAATATACCTTCTCACAACCATTTTCTTCGCTTCTATCTACGAAAAGTATGGGAAACATGGATTTCTGAGCCGATTGAAAGGCAAAATTAGTATTTCTATTGGGAAGAAGGTTTTTGCCGGATTATAAATAAATTTGCCCCTCGCTTATGACTACACAACAGGAAGATTTTGAGATAAAATTGCCCCTTTTCGAAGGGCCGTTCGATTTATTGCTTTTTTTCATCGAACGCGATGAATTGGACATTTACGATATTCCTATCTCCAAGATTGCCAACGATTTTCTGGATTATATCAAACACCTGGAGGTACTCAATATTGAAGTAGCCAGCGAATTCATTCTGGTGGCAGCAACCTTGATGCGCATCAAATCAAAAATGCTATTGCCAAGACCTCAACTCGATGAGAAGGGTAATGAAATTGATCCACGTGAAGAACTGATTAAGCACTTATTAGAGTATAAGAAATACAAATCGGTTGTTGAAGGTTTCCATCGTCTGGAAGAAGATGAGTTGATGAAGGAGAAGCGTGGTAACTTAATGAAAGAGTTGCGTGCTCTTGCTGAAAGTACCAATGTAGAAGCAGAACTTCAGGACGTTACCATCTTTAAACTGATGGGCGTTTTCGAAAAAGTAATGAAACGCTTCGATGCAGAGAAAAACAAACCCGTGCATCAGGTAATTCAATATCCATACACGATTGAAGCGCAGAAAAAATATATAGTAGATGAACTCAATAACAAACCGCGGGTTTCATTTACTGAATTGTTGGAAACCTATCCTACGCGTATTGGTGTGATTTTTAATTTCCTTGCGATTTTAGAAATGCTGGCTTACCAGGTAATCTCTATTCAAGTAGGCGAAGGATTCAATAATTTCTGGATTGCTAAAATAGAAACAGCGGAAGCTATTCTTTAAGCGTACAAATCATCTTTATCAGCAGTGGCCACTTCAAAAAAGAAGCTGGCCACTTTTGTTGTAACAGCTTTAAAATATTTCTCTCCTTTTTCGGCTGATGCTTTTCTTGGATCACCAACACCCGTGTCTTTCGTTACCTTCATCCACTTTCTTTCTGCCCAGGCCCAGCCTTCACGAATAGCCGTAATGCGAAATTTCTTTGCCGCTCCGTCACCTGCCTCCGATATAGGTCGAACCAATTCCGGTTTCAAATGCAGGATGATACTGGTTTCCATTTCACCTGCGTGATCATCTTTGTTTTCAAAAAAATCTTTTTGATCAACAGCCTGGTACCAATTGCACTGGCAGAGAAACATCGAAGGAAATTGCAAACCTAATTCGCGAATCATGGTTTTAAAATCATTTCCTCCGTGGCTGTTTAGAATTATCAGTTTATAAATTCCATGTCGATTCAATACTTCTACAACATCACGCAATACCAGTAATTGTGTTGATGGATTCATGTTCATATCCAGCTTCACGTCAAACTGGCCCGTGTTTACACCAAAAGGAATTGCAGGTAACACAATTACTTTTCCGCCTTTCTCCCATGCAATTCGTGCTGCTTCTGCTGCTACGTAATCGGCTTCTATAATATCCGTTCCATAAGGCAAGTGATAGTTGTGTGCTTCGCATGCGCCCCATGGAAGAATAGCAACATTGAAAGATGAATCTTTGATAGTCTTCCAATTATTTTCGGCAAGTATGTAAGGACGCATGATTTGAGGCACAAGGTTATAGGTACAAGGTACGAGGATAGAAAGATTTAGTCAACAGAACAGGATGTTAGGGCTTAGGACTTACGGAGTGATCAAATTTTGGAAATACTCTGTCGTAGCTTATACTTCTTTCCTCGTACTTTACTTCGGCAATGCAATCCGATAGGTCTTTCCTTTTTTTACAGTAAGTTTCTCTGCCCGCAACCACGGATTATGTCGTTTTAATAATTTATAATTTGTTCCGTTCGATTTAGCGAATGCAACAAAGTCGTTTATCGTTTCCGACACTTCAACATAACGCAAGGGTTCTTCTTCATACAGATTATTCTTATTGATCTTGAATCCATACTTCAACGGATTATTCATAATTTCTTTAATCGCGACTATTCGAAAAACATAACGCGATGTTTCGTCATTGAGGTACAAATCATAAAATGATTCTTCTTGCTGTTCTTTCATCGCACGTTGAATACCCGCCATTCCACGATTATAAGACGCTGCTACCAAAGTCCAGCTTCCAAATTTTGCATATGCTTTTGTTAAATATTTGCAGGCTGCTTCAGTGGCTTTTAGCGGGTCATATCGCTCATCTACTTCGGATGTAATTTCAAGACCAACTTCTCTTCCTGAATCCGCAAGAATTTGCCAGTATCCTACCGCATCGCGGGGCGATCGGACATTGAGAAGATTACTTTCAATAAGAGGAAGGTACTGGAAATCCTCTGGAATATCGTATCGATCCAGAATCGGTTTCATTTGCGGCAGCCACCGATTTGCACGCTTCATTAAAAACAATGTATTGCTATGAAGATAACAATTGATTTGAAGTTCTTTATCGAATCGTTCTTTTACATCGGGTATGTCGATGGGTACCGATTCCTCTGCAAAAAAAATCTCAGAAGGAAGATCATACGCGATGGCTGCCAGAAAAGTAGGATCTGTTACGATCTGCGGTTCTGAAGTTGACTCTTCCGCGCTGCTAAAACTTTTATTCAACCATTTGGAGTAGGCAATGTAGCCCAACAAAAAAGCAATGATAGAAACGAACAATACTATTGATACCTTCTTCATATTCTCAAACCTGAAACTAGAAATTCGGTGACAATAAATATTTCGAATAAAATTCGTCAATCACCTTTACGGCTTCTTCAGGTGTATCAACCAAGCTGAAAAGTTCATCGTCATTCTCGCCAATCATTCCTTCACTCACCAAAACTTTCATAAACCAATCAATCAGACCCTTCCAGAATTTTCTGCCCACCAAAACAATTGGGAAACGACCAATCTTTTTTGTTTGTATCAGCGTAAGCGCTTCTGACATTTCATCTAATGTTCCAAACCCTCCAGGCATTACAATAAATCCTTGAGAATATTTCATGAACATTACTTTGCGGACAAAGAAGTAATCGAACGTAATGAGTTTATCCGGATCAATGTAAATATTTCCTTTTTGTTCGTGCGGAAGATAAATGTTAAGTCCTACTGATTTACCTTTTGCACGATGTGCCCCTCTGTTGCCCGCCTCCATTATACCAGGACCTCCACCGGTTACTACACCATAACCTTGCTGCACTAATTCGTAAGCAATCTCCTCTGCCATTTTATAATAAGGGCTTGTTGATTTCACTCGTGCAGATCCAAAGATGGTAACACATGGACCAATCTTCGCGAGCTTTTCAAACCCTTCCACAAATTCACTCATCACTTTAAAAATTACCCAACTGTCGGAGCTTTTAATCTCTGCCCAATCTTTATCCTTAAATGCTTTGCGGATACGATTTTCCTCTTCCATTTCTGCTTGTGTCATCACATCTACAGTCTTTTTCTTTTTAGCTGTCATATCTATTTACATTATCATCTGCAACGAATATACAAGGTAGAAACGAAAAGCAAAGAAATGATTATAACTGTTTCAATGTCGTAACAAATCACGAAGCGCTTTGTCTAAATTATCAAACTGAAAAGAAAAACCGGCTTGTTGTATTTGGGAAGATGAAACTTTGCTTCCACCCAGAACAATATCAGCCATTTCTCCAATGATTATTTTCAGAACGAAGCCAGGGATGGGCGGAAGGAACATCGGTCTATTCAATACTTTTGCAATTGCCCTGGTCAGTGCACGATTCGTTACAGGGTGCATACCAACTCCATTGTATGCACCATGCATGTTTTTATCTTCCACTGCTTTGCAAAAGATAGCACACAAATCATCAATATGTATCCAGCTTAGACATTGATTACCTGAACCTAAGGGCGAGCCAACAAAAAACTTTATAGGTAGCATCATTTCCTTTAATGCTCCACCCTTTTCACTCAGCACAATTCCAATTCTTATTTTTACTACGCGTATGCTGAGTGATTCAATTTTATTTACTTCCTCTTCCCACTGCTTCGTTACGTTTGCCAGATAATCCGTTCCTGCCGGACTTGTCTCTGTTAATTCATCTTTACTTTCAAAACCATAATAACCAATGGCCGAAGCGGAGACAACAGTTGTCACTTGGTGATTCCCCTTCTTTAAAGCATCAAATAATAATCCTGTTGATCGTGTTCGACTCTCTAAAATTTCTTGTTTGCGTTTTTCCGTCCATCGTTTGTCCGCTACGCCTGCTCCTGCAAGATGAATTATGGTATCAATGCCCTTGAATGCATCTTCATCCAATTGATGCTTATCGATATTCCATGTAAATGATTTTACGCCCCCACCTTTTTTGTTTCGGCCGAGGTGTGAAACTTGATGTCCCTTTTGCAGAAGCATCTCGGTTAAGCGAGTTCCAATAAGTCCTGATGCACCGGTGATGAGAATATTGTTCATTGATTTTTAAAATATAACGTTACGCAACTTGGTGTATTCTTCGTGGCAAAAGAAGGAATTGAAAGTCACCAGGTCACAAAGGTTCACAAAGAAAAATTAAGAGTAATTTATTATTTGTTTAACATTCGTGAGGAATAGTTGATTCGACTGCTTCTAGTTTCTTTCTTTGCAATACCAAAACAATATTACTAAACATGAAGTCCACTAAAAAGTTTACGTTACTGCTTGTTACTCTTTTCATATCCTTGCTTGCTGTCGGGCAAACCGTGAAAGTAAAAAAAGAAAGTGCCCGAATAAAGGGAGAAAATATAGAAGGCTTTGAAATAGAATTTGAAGGTGCTTATACTGATGTGAATGCATCTTTTGTAAAATACCTTAAAACCATTGGGAAAGTAAAACAGAGTGGTAGCGAGATTACCATTAACGAGCCTACATTGAATAGCACCAACTACAGTGTTCCGGTCTTAGCCACAACAAAAGACAAAGGAAAAAACACGGCAACGTGGATTGGAATAAAGTCATCCGACTGGCCAACCGAAAGTGTTGATAAAGTAAATAAAGATTTGGAGAAATTGCTTTATGAGTTTGGTGTAAAATTCTATCGCGATAAAATTCAGGTTCAGGTAGATGAATCCGTTCGTGCCTCCCAAGCCGTAGAAAAGCAGCAACAAAAGTTCGTCAATCAAAACAAGGAGCTCAGCTCCAAACTGGAAGACAACAAGCGTGAGAAAATTCAATTGGATAAATCCATCGAGAACAACAAACTGGAGTATGAAACCCTTTTAAAGAAAATAGAAAAGAACAAACACGATCAGGATTCAATCGCCATTGCTGGCGATCAAATCAAAAAAGTGATCGAGATGCACAAAACAAGGCAGAGCAAAGTGAATTAGTTGACCTTTGCAAGGCATTAATACACGACCGCTGTTCGCGCCATGTTATAATAGTTATAATCTGTCATGGGTGCATCGGTAAATCCAAGTTGTCTGCCAATAGTAATGACTTGACCACGATGATAGGTGCTATGATTAAATACGTGCTGCAGAAATTCGTATATTGATAACCTACCTTTTATCCAAGGTGTATCCAGATTTACTTCACGCACTAAATCGGATTCTGACAATTGCTTTACCCAAGCATCGAATTGTTCCGAATGCTGAATCAAAGCTTCAAAAGTTTCTTGTACATCTACCTCTTCCGCGTTCCAGCGCGTACTCTTATTTTCAGTTTCCGTTACAACCGAGTACCAGAATTCCTGAGTGGCCAAAATATGGTTGAGTGTTTTGGCAACGCTCGAAAAACTTGAGGCCACCTCTTCTTTCATATTCTCAGCAGGTTTGGTTCTGAGAAAATTTATCAGTGTTTCATTGGCCCACATGTTGTAGCCAGCATAATTGTTGATTAATTTCTGTAAGCTCATTTCTGTATTGGTTTTGTTATGGAACAAAAATAGAATGAGCCTGTGACAAGGGTATGTCAGGGGTGTTTTAGGACTTCGTGTATTTTGCTATATATTGTTTGAGCGTAAGTTTATGGGGTTCAAAATGCTCATCCAGAATGATTACAGTCGCCATCCGGTCCAACCGAAAACTTCTAAAATCCTTGCGCAGGCGGCAGTAAGCCGTCAACACCCAATCTTCACCCAAGTTGTTATGAAGCAGGTATGGTTCGATAATTCTCTCAGAAACTTTTCCGTCTTCTGTACTGTACTTCACACGAATGCAGTTGAAATTCACCAATGCCATCTGGATATCAATTAACTCTTTGCTGTTCGTTACATTTTCAAAGTTCTTTCCGATGTACATGCGGTTGGCCAAGAGTTCAATTTGACTTTGGCTGCGTAGCTTCATAACCGACTTAATCTTTTCTATTGCATTGCTGAATTCTTTTTTGAGAGAAGCATCTTTGCTTCGAAGAACAATTTGCTCGGTCGTTATCAAGGCATATGCCTCTCTTTCAGAAAACATAACGGGAGGTAATTTATAACCCTCCATCAGAGAATACCCTTTACCTTCTTCTGTTACAATGGGCACGCCCGATTCCTCTAAAGCCCGGATATCACGGTACACAGTACGAACACTGATGTTGAATTTCTTTGCAATCTCAGTGGATGTTAATAATCTTTTGGAAAGGAGCATCCGTTGAATGGCCGCGAGGCGTGAGAGTCTTGAGGTATCGTTATCCATGTTGCTCAGTCTATCCTTGTATCAGATTACGGTAAATATCGATAGAAAAAGATGATGGTTTGAAGAAATGGGGTACTGACACATGTAATGGAATGATAATTAGTGGATCACAGGAGGATGTATGATGGAACGCTGTCTATAAGGTAGGTGACGATGACCTCTCCAGTATTCGGGATTTACAGTGATACGGGTATTATAACAATACCTTTTAATTTAAAAAAGTTATGTGGTTTGTCCAAAATAAAATGCCAAAGGGTTATAGGCTACAACACATCGCAACCTTGCAGCAGCATGCTTTAGTTAGAAATTTGTTGAAGAAAATTGAAAAGAATAAACACGATCAGGATTCAATTACCATTGCTGATGAGCCAATAAAGAAAGTGATCAAGATGCATAAAGATAAAACAGAGTAAGATGAATTGACAATAGAAAATAATTACTTCAAAAATAAAAAAAGCAGCACTACCAATAGGATACAGTGCTGCTTTTTTAAAGGCGATTTATTTATCTCCCAATATCATAGGCGACTTTCCATCGGTAATAATCAATTTCGCGTTTGGTGAGTTTGACAATTCTTTCAAAACCTGAATGCTATTCCACTTCACCATGATATCCGTTAAGCTTTCCGATATTGTTTTGTTATAACTCTTAATCGCATCGGCTTCAATCTGCATTCGCTCTGCTTCCTTTCGCTGTTTAGCGATAGTGAACTCCATCTGCATGGTTTCCTGTTCCGCTTTTAACTTGTTTTCTACAGCTTGAAATATCTGTGGCGGCATGGTGATGCTCTTCAGCAATACGGCATCGATAATAAAACCTTTGTCGCTTATCCCCGCTACAATCTCATCGTAAATTTCCTTTTCAATTTTTCTGCGATCAACAGCAAATAAATCCTTCGCCATATACGTACCGCTTACATGTCGAACCACTGATCGGAAATAACTTTCTACAATTACCTCCTGATAATTGGTTCCATAATTAACATAAACAGTAGAAGCCGCTTCTGGTCTTACATGGTACAGCAATGCAATTTCAGATTTCACAGTGAGACCTTCCTTTGTCGGCACGTCAAGCGTGTTAAGGGCTTCGACCGTTCGGGTGGGTACTTTTATAATGTGCGATGTGAATGGATTGAACCCGTGCGGTCCTTGATGGAGCGATTCGCTTTGTAATCTTCCCAGTCGTTGTTTAAGCCCAACTTCGCCCGGACGAATAATGGCGCATGATGAGAACATGACAGCAACAATACCAAAAGAAAAAATCTTTACGGTTTTCATAGTTATAAGTAGTTAAGTATGTGAGAAAGAAGGTAGCGATTTGCTATAGAGTAAGCGGTTAACAATAGCCTAAACGCTATGGCTTGCAAAAAAGATATTTTTTGAGATAGATATAACGGGGTGATCTCTAAATCTAATTACATTTTAATACAGACCTAATGCGGCTTAGACTGTAGGCTATAGAGAATCCTTCAATCTCCATTCATACAATGTTGTGTCATAGTATGAAGCCGGATTCGGCCACTGCACATAGGATTTCATTTTTAAATATTCGTCAAGTTCTCCCTTCACCATTTTATCAAACAGGAAAGCTCCTTTTGTTTTAATCTCTGCTTCGGGCAATACAGGAGTAACAAATACTTCCCGAAAATCAGAGAGTTCAAAATTCTTATTCATCTTGAAGTATCCACCAACGCCTCTGTTATCTCCTATTTTAGTCCCTGGTCTGATGACGTAAAAATAAATTGTGTCATCCTCAGCAGTGTAAAATTTATCAAAGGAAAATTTTGGTGTTAACTCCAGATAGAATTTTTTATGCTCCGGTTTAAATCGATCCTTCATTAAGGTATAGGGTGGCGCAATGTATATGTAGGTTATAATGTTTGCCAGTATAGCGTCTTGCTGTGCTGAATCATAATAGCGCGCTACATCATATTTGTTTTTTGTATTACAACTAACAATAACAATAGAAAAGATAAGTATTGAAAGGTATTTCATTCTTCAAATTTAAAACACAAAATGGACTATCTCTATAAAAAGATCGGAGCCTTTAATTTAATAAAGGCTCCGATTTATAAATCAATTTAGAGCAACGTATTACTTGCTGTAATCTGTAAGTTGTGGATTCCAGTTAACCCAACCACCAGTAGTCCAGTCGGTGGCACCAAAAGCACCACGATATGCTACGGTTTCAAAGCCAGTAAATCCGGTGAAATCTGCACCACTTGTTAACAAAGAACTTGCTGTTGGTAAAAGTGTTGGCGTGCCATTCAATGGTTCGAAAGCATTCGCACTAAGACCGGTATCGGACCATTTCGCTTTTACATCATTGTTGCTATCAAACCACAAAACAGGACTTGTGGCACTGATTTGTTTCTCACCTTTTCCAGCGTCAATTGAATAAGTAAATACTCCGTTTGCAAATGCGCCTTCTCCGCCCGCAACAACACGTCCTCTCGGATTGTTAGGATGGTTGCTTCCTGCTGCTGCTAAACCTAAAGCAGTTATTTCATCTGCTGTTGCAGCTGAACCGAATCCATTTCCGCCCCATCCTTCAACACCAGCGAGAATATTGTTCTTCAACACAAGGTCATTGTTTGTTGCGTTGGCAATTGCGCCTGGAGCACCAAGAGCGTTGTCAATAAAGATACCAGTAGGGAAACCAGTAATAACGGAGTTGATGATATCAAGTTGAGAGTTTCTTCTGATCTGAGCACCATTTTGGAATTGAAGATTCAAGGATGTACCATTTGTCGCTTTACCTCCAAGTATGGTCATGTTAGAGAACTGAGCTGCTGTGAAAGGAGTTTTAGCCGAACCTGCCGCATCGTTATCACTTTCAAAACCATTTGAACCTGATTGATCGGCAATATTCTTATCGCGAATCGCTAAACCAAATTGTACTTTACCTACAAAGCCATTGTCCGTATCGAAATCATCATCTATACCTTTATATGCAATAAGATTTTTGGCATTTACGGTTCCTCCAAACCATTCGTATGAGTCATCATTAGCATACGTAACCTGAACGTGATCAACCGTTGTTCCTGACCCTACACTTCCGAAGGTAATACCATTGATTTCCTGATTTGGATTAATCGGATAACCAGCGTATTCAACACGTACATACTGTAGCGTTCCAGAATTGTCATCTAAAACAGGTGATGCACCACCACCATGAAATCCACCATACGCGCCTTCTAATTCTTCAATACCGTCTGTTCCTGTAGAAACCGAGCCGGTTAAGTTATTTTTTGACTTTCCGCAAATTACTAAACCACTCCAATCACCAGGGATTCTTGATCCCGGAGCTTTGTCAGAAGTAAATACGATTGGATTTGCAGCAGTGCCAATAGCGATAATCTTACTGCCGCGTTGAACAACCAACGCACCGCCTGGTGTTCCTGTTTTACCATAAATAACGGTTCCTGCGTCAATTGTTAAGATACCTGTAGTTCCAATTACAGGTATTACACCTGTTCCGGAATGAGTATCTTCACCGATACGAACAAAACCATTGAGCAAATAAATTTTATCAGAAGTCCAGTGAATTTCTCCTGTAAGTGTCCCTGAAACATTCACTATTTCTTTCGCAGGAGTTGCAGAAACGGTAACAGAGAATGTAGAAGATGTGGAGTTCTGATTTTTATTGTCAGACGCCTGGAATGCAATAACGATAACGGAACCAACAGTAGCGTTTGCAGGAATGGTATATTCAATATCTACATCTTTCGTAGTTGATCCCGCTAAATCTACATTTGGCAGAGCTGCACTCGTAGCACCATTTACTGTGATTGTCAATGTCTTTCCGCCTGCTGGTGCGTCAACAGTAACCGTTGTGGTGACTACTTCACCAGGTGCGTTCTCAGCAGCTGTTGAACTTAGTGAAACAGTTGGGGCTGCCGGTGTCGGATCGTCACTGCTGCAGGACGACAAGTAGATAACACCTGCAAAAAGACTAGCAATTATTACCGGGAACTTCCAGTTGATTATCGCTTTCAAATTTACATTTTTCATTGTTGGTTAGTTAGTTTCTGATTGATCATTGAATTCATGGGCAAACGTACGCTTCCGATATTACCAGAATGTTAAACCAAATCGATCTTTTCTTTATGCTTGTTGAATGGCATTCAACCTTTTCTAAAAAAGAAAGGCATCCTGCTTTGGCAGGATGCCTTTCTTTTTTCATCTAATGATATAATTTCTAATGCCTACATCACCTTCCAGGTAAATCCAATAGAAAAGACCTGGCCCGGCTTATACTTTTGAACCGTTTGGTCCTTCTTACGATCGAATGTGCCATCACCATTTCCGTCTTGCAGGAATTGAATAGGCTGATTGAGTATATCGGTAACACCACCTTTTAATTGGAAACGCTCATTTATCTGCTTGCTAAAAGTAAGGTCCAGTAAATTGCGTGGCATCTGGTAAACATCCTTATAGCTTTTGCTACCAACGAAGGCAATGTTTTTTCCTACAACATTATATAGAAGATTGACTTGCCATCCGGTCTCATTTGAATTATAGAAAATACCAGTGTTAATAACATAAGGAGCTTGTCCCTGCATTGGCCTGGTTGCCAAACGATCAACTGTATCTTTATCGTAAAGTTTTACTGTACTCTTAATAAATGTTGCGTTAAGCATCACACTAATATTATCCACAAAGTGAGAGTTTGTTAATCCATCCAACGATTTTTTTACTTCTATCTCCACACCAAGTGACTTTGCATATTCAGCATTCTTAAAGAAGATTTGTTTCGTTCCTCCGCCAGAGCTGTTGTTATCGACTAACGTTTCAATAGGATCAGCAAAATATTTATAGAATGTACCAATCGATATCGACTCCGCTTTGCTTGGATATAATTCCCAGCGTAAATCAACGTTTTGAATCGTTGCTGTTCTCAGGTTTTTATTTCCTCTCCACAAGAAGTTGTAGTTGAAATCAAAATAAGAGAAAGCTGCTAGTTCCCGGAACTCAGGACGATTCAGAGTTTGACTATAAGCCGCTCTAACCAACATCTTCTCTGTGAAGTTGTAGCTTAAGTTAGTCGATGGAAGTAGTTTGTTAATCTGGTTGTAAACGTCAGAATGACTACCATCAAGCTCATAACCATATAGCTTCTGAAGGTTGTTCTCTACTCGTGCTCCTGCATCCAGTTTGAATTTTTCCGCAAAAGGAACAGATGCCATTAAATAATATGCTAACAAATTATTGGAGGCTGTATAGCTATCCTGCAGTTTGGTAATTTCTCCAAGTATAATACCTGTAGTGTTATTGATGTTTTCGGGTTGAAAGAGCTGTCCGGCAGTTAAGCTTTGCAATGACTCATCAAAACCGGCACTTCTGCTATAGCCAATGTTTCTGGCATTAAATGTTCTGCTCTTATTTTCAAAGAAAAAACCAGCTTTTAGTTCAGGACTTTTCAGAGGATTATTTTTCGAGCCAAATCGTTGAACAATCGATGCTCCGCCAGAATAGGAATCTTCGTTAAGCTTGGAATAAAATCTTCCTAACTGATTTGGAAGTACAGTATTTGCAATTTGAATCTCTGGATTTCCACTCGCACCTTGATTTGTTATATAGCGTTTATAGTCTGGTTGATCTCTATAACTATTGTTATAACTCATCATCCACTCTACCGTAGTGCTTTTATTGAAAAGATGGTGAGTTCCTAAAAGCTGACCAGAATATATTCCTCGGTAATACTTATCAAAGCCCTCGCCATTTCTACCAATACTTGCATCACCCACTCCGGTTCTATTTATATATTGATCCTGGCTACTTTGATTGTATAAATTTTTAAATTCAATAGTGTGGTTTGGGTTCAGCTGAAAAGCCCAGTTAAAAAGAAAACCGGTACGAATAAGCTGGTTATACTGTTTATCCTTGTACTCGTTGTTAACGTCTATGTTTCCAGATTCGGTGTAATCACCCCGTTGCACTTCATAGGTTGCATAAGAATTGGAGTAGTTAATAGCGCTAATGTTTCCTACTTCGACAGAACCAATTTTAAACTTACGGTTAAGCGTTAGAGTAAAACGTTGATCTGGCATAGCCTTTCCTTTCTCTGGAGTCCAAAGATTTTTAAGGGATTGACCGGCAGTAACTAATGCATCGCCTTGAACATCTCCGACTTTTTTAGGAAACGTAGATGGCAAATCATAAAAACCATTGTTGAAGCCAGTAAAATGATTGTTATTTTTTTGCTGATAATAGTAATCATTAAACGTTGTGCCCACTCTGATTTGAGTGCTGTAGTCTAGTATAACACTGTTTTCTTCAGGAATGCTTTTCGTAAATACTTTCACAACACCTCCTGCAAAATCACCTGGCAAATCGGCTGAGGCACTTTTAAATACCAGCATACGATCAAGCTGACTGCTTGGAATCATTGCAAATGAAAAAGAGCGAACATCTGTTTCTAAACTTGGCGCATAAGCATTGTGAAGCATGACAGGATTGTACCGTTCAGAAAGTCCTCTGATCTGAACAAACTGATTGTCTTTAATTGTTACTCCGGGTACTCTGCGAAGCACTTGAGCAGCATCCCGATCAAGCGATTTCGAAATTTGCTCAGCCGTAACGCCTGATACAACTAACTTGGCTTCCTTGATAGACTGCATTAGAGCAAAGTCTGTATTGGTTAGGCGTTGCGCTTGTACCACAACTTCTTCAAGTTCTGATACATCTTCGTGCATGGCGATGGTTAAGGTAACTTTCTTAGCATCCTCTACTATCAAATTCTCTATGATATGAGTTTTATAAGTGACAGAAGAAATTTGAAGAGTATACGTTCCGGCACTAACTTTTGAAATAGTGAAATTCCCTTCAATATCAGTAGTTGAACCAATGGATGTATCTTTAATAAGAACATTGGCACCGATAATAGCCTCACCGGTTACAGCATCAGTAATGGTTCCGCTAATGGATCCTTGTGCTGATACAAATGCCGTACTTGCAATCAGAGCAACAAGAGATAGAAATACACTTCGCAACATAAAATTTTTATTTGCTGCAAAGGTCAGGCTCTAATATTACCTGATAGGGATGTGGCTGTTACCAAATTGTTAAGGAGCACATCACGGCTAACAATTGTTATTCACTCAATTTGAAAGCTTTTGTGTTTGGTGTTGATTATCAATCACTTTCGATTGTTTGGTCTTAACATTTGATACATCATTTTTTAATAGCCATAACGCGCAGATAACAAAAGATTATTTCTGTTTCATCAGAGGAAACAAAATTTGATACACAAAAAAATAGTCCCGCTTAAGGCGGGACTATTTTATATGCATCGTTCCAATCCTTATTTACTAATTGGAATTTTGTTGAGGATGACTTTAATAATATCAGCTGTCTTTACATTGTCTGCTTCAGCTTCGTAGTTAAGGATGATGCGATGGTTCATCACATCCAATGCTACTTCTTTAATATCTTCTGGCAATACGTAGTCGCGGCCTTGCATATAGGCGAGCGCCTTTGCTGATAAATTCAAATTGATACTTGCACGAGGCGAAGCACCAAACTGAATGTATTGTGCCTGCTCATTTAATTTATACTCCAGTGGTTTACGCGTAGCATATACCAACTCGATTATATAACGCTCAAGTGATTCAGAGATTTTTACTTTGTTCACCTGGTCACGAATACCAAAAATATCTTCTTTACTCAGTACTGTATTTACTGTAAAATCAAATTTCATGTTTGAAATCCTGCGCATGATTTCAATCTCCTGATCCTTGGTTGGATAATCTACAAACACCTTCATCATGAAACGATCGACCTGTGCTTCCGGCAACGAGTAGGTTCCTTCCTGATCAACCGGGTTTTGTGTAGCCAACACCAAGAATGGCCGATCAAGTTTGAAAGTAGTTTCACCAATGGTCACTTGCTTCTCCTGCATCGACTCCAGCAAAGCGGATTGAACTTTGGCAGGAGAGCGGTTGATCTCATCGGCTAAAATAATGTTGGCGAAAATGGGGCCTTTCTTTACTTCAAACTTTCCTTCCTTCTGATTGTAAATCATCGTTCCGATTAAATCGGATGGCAACAAGTCAGGGGTAAATTGAATGCGTTGAAAATCCAGATGGAGTACTTGTGCCAGTGTACTTACGGTAAGGGTTTTCGCAAGACCCGGTACGCCTTCTAACAACATGTGGCCGTTGGTAAAAAGACCTATTAACAACCGGTTCACCATATACTCCTGGCCCACCACGACCTTGGCCATCTCGGTATAAACCTGCTTTATTTTTTCTTTGTGTGCTTCGTGCTTGTCAACAGCAACTTCTTCCATGATCCAGTTCTTTTAAAATCAGCCAAAAATAATGCAATTCCTGACATTTTCGGTTGTGTTATTCTGTGAATGGCAGTGAGAATATCAGTTAAAACACAACTACTTTTGCGCCTCTTGGGTTAGTTATGTAGGCATTAATGAGGTTTTGCACGGTGCGCGTTTCGAACCCAGTCTTTACAAATTGACGAGCCGATTCGAAATCTGAAATGGATGCTTCATTATCAAAAAATCCAAAGCCTACGTAGGTTCCCTTGTCAACCAGAACGAGTGATTGCTCATCGTTATTTCTTCCTTTGCCAATAATGGCTGCCGTCTCGCCCACTTCTTTGAACGTTCGAATCGCTTTCTCTATTCGCTTATTGTATTTTTTAACAGGCTCTAAACTCATGCATGCACCATGACATTCGCCTGCCTGATAATCGAAACACAATCCTTTTGAAACCTGGAGACCACTTAGTTTAGGGCAAAGTTCATAGTCGCGAACCTTCTCCCATAAAAAACTCCACGCTTCACTTTTCGAACTAAAGCGTACTAAAGGTCTTGATCCGCGCGTCACTACATTGACAGAAAATCGGAGATAACCATTGCGGTCTTCGTAGTCGAAAATTCCCCATTCTTCCACTTTAAATTTCTGTGCCTGATTATACTTCGGCCACAACCTTCTGATCTCTTGTGATTCTAAAATCAGAGCGATCAGTTCATTACCCGTAAGTTCGCACGTGATGTGATGAATTTCATTTCTGATTTTTGATCTGCTCCATTCGCGCGCATCACCCGTAAAGTGCCCGGCTATTCTTTTCTTTATGTTGATGGCCTTGCCTACATAGATTACCTGACTATAAGCATTCAGAAAATAGTATACACCCGCCTTTGCAGGCAAACGATCAAATTCTTCTTTGGGTAAATTCGGTGGAAGAATCGTTTCACCTGAATTTCGTTTGAGCGCTTTGATAATGTAACTGTCATTGTCGCGTCTCAACAGCAGATCAAATATTTTTACGGTTGCAGCTGCGTCACCGCTTGCACGATGTCGATCCGGAATTTGAATACCTAAGCTTTCGGAAAGACTTCCCAAACTATACGAACGAAGACCAGGAATAATTTTTCGGCTCAATCGAACCGTGCACAATTTCTTTGATTGAAAATTGATCCCCACTTGCTCAAATTCCTTTTTCAAAAAAGAATAATCAAAGTGCGCATTGTGTGCAACGAAGACTTTTCCGTCAAGGCGTTTAAAAATATCCTGTGCCACTTCCTCAAAGGATGGCGCATCCAACACCATTTCGGTTGTTATACCTGTTAAACCAGTAATGTAATATGGAATTTCCCTTCCGGGATTGATTAATGTCTGGTAGGTCTCTGTCAACTGCATCCCATCGTGATGATAGATTGCAATTTCAGTAATGCGGTGATTCGCTGCATACCCTCCTGTCGTCTCTATATCTACAATCGCATACATGTATCGCCCTTCTTTGCCGCAAGTTAAAGTACCAACAAAACTATTATGCTTTGTCGCAGTTTTTCTTTTCGAAATTTATTTTCTCTATTTAAAATTCATCAAAAGATCATTTAATCTGATGATGGAATCCTGTTTTTAGCGATTTATCCTGTGAAAATTAAAATTCTGCAGTAAAATCATTTTCAGTTTCTCAAACTTTAGTATTTTCAAATATTAGTTAGCCATAATTTTATGAAAAGCCTCACCACGAAACTGGGCGTAGTGGGCATTATGTTAATCAGTTGTGCATCATTAAACGCCCAAATCTTTACTGTTCAATCAGGTAATTGGAATTCGCCATCGGTATGGTCTGGTGGAATTGTTCCGGATGCCTCTTCGGGTTCAATTACAATCAATCATAAAGTTAATGTAACTGGCACGTCATTGACGGTTGATGAACTTACTTTAAATGATACACTGATCATTCAATCAGGATCAACTGTAATATTAAATAATGCAAAAGGAGCAGCGGTCGATCTTCAGATTTTAACCGGTGGACTCAAAGTAAGAGGCAACCTCATTTGTCGCGATAGCGCAACATTTTCAGGAACGACAATCACGAATACATTTTTTTATGATGGCTCAACCTATGAGCATCAATATTTTAATACCGCAGGAACACCACCAACTGCTTTTTGGACTACAAATTCTAATCTCAAGATAACCGGTTACACCAATAGCAAAACACTGAACAATGTTTTATGGAGTCAATCCTTTGGAAATGTAACATACAATTGCCCAGGACAATTATCCTTTATTGAATTAGCGGGACGACTTAAAAATATAAAAGGCAATCTTTCCATTCTCAATACAAATGGAAAAGTCTTACGCTTCTTGCTGGATGCT
>JBDTTT010000067.1:0-29173 GCA_039930485.1 Chryseolinea sp. | reverse complement strand
AAATCATGAACCCGAAAGTGCGGACAATGCCTTGCTGGTGTATAGTCAGCTGATGATGCCGGAGCGCAATACACGTGAGACAATCCAACGGCTCACACCTTTGCTGAATGATCCTGAACTGCAGAAGAAAATTGACCAGGCCGCTTCAGAAAGTGCGACAGATCCGAAACGCACGGCTCTGGATTCATTGAGCAATGAAGTCGAAGAAGCAAACAACAAGAAAGCGATGTATTTGAAAATGGAAGAAACCTATCAGCTCTCACAGGTAGTGGGGATTCTAATTGGATCACCTGAATTTCAAAGAAGATAAATCAAACGTAACGAACGCAATCGTATGACAACGCGAAGAGGTTTTTTAAAATCAGGTGGATTGGCTTTGTTGGGTATTGGTGTAGGCATACCTTCCTTTATCGCAAGGGCTGCTACTAGTTCAAAGTTCATTGCCCCGTATAAAAAGAATAAAGTACTCGTTTGCATTTTTCAACGTGGCGCCATGGACGGGCTAATGGCCGTTACACCGTTTACCGATGCTGATCTGAAAGCCGCGCGACCCGATCTGTTCATGACGGCTGCGAAAGGCAATGGCCCTTCTTTGATTGATCTCGATGGCGGGTTTGGCCTTCATCCGTCCATGAGTGTATTCGAGCCGTTGTTTCGCGAGAAACGGTTGGCCATTGTGCACGGTATGGGTTCACCCAATACAAGCCGGTCTCATTTCGATGCTCAGGATTATATGGAATCCGGCACGCCTTTCAATAAAGGTACGGCCAGTGGTTGGCTAAATCGTGCGAGTGGTTTGTTGGGACATGACGCTACACCCTTTCGCGCAGTGAGTCTTACGTCATCGATGCCGCGTTCCTTTTACGGTGATGAACCGGCTATTGCCATTCGTGATCTCAAAGACTTTGCTGTGCAGATGAAAGGCAATCCTTCGGGTGCTTCCATGGCAGCTAAAAGTTTTGAAGAGCTGTATGATCAGACTTCTTCAAATCTTCTGAAAGAAACGGGCAAGGAAAGTTTTGATGCCGTGAAGATGTTGCAGAAGACAGACGTCAGTAAATACGTGCCTTCAAATGGAGCGGAATATCCTGCCAGTCCGTTGGGCAATGCACTGAAGCAAATCGCTCAACTCATTAAGATGGACGTTGGCCTCGAAGTTGCGTTTACGGAATCCGGAGGTTGGGATACTCATTTTAACCAGGGAACAGGTAATGGTATTTTTGCACGTAACGTCAATGACCTGAGCAAAAGTATAGCAGCCTTCTGGACTGACTTGTCTGCTTACCAGGATGATGTTACCCTCATGACCATGACCGAGTTTGGGCGTACTGTAAAACAGAATGGCACGCGAGGCACCGATCATGGTCGTGCTTCGTGCGCATTCATTTTAGGAAATGATGTGAATGGCGGTATCGTGCATGGCAACATCAAACCGTTGGCAATTGAAAATCTGGAAGACGGCCGCGACCTTGCCGTGACCACCGACTTCCGAAGCGTATTCAGCGAAATAGCCGACACCCATCTAAAGATCAACAATGATCATATGCTCTTTCCGGATTGGAGTGGCAAAAGTATTGGCGTGATGCGCAAAGTTTAAAGACGCCTGAATGTTGGCGAACCGATGAGAAGTGATAAACGGAAATTAATGTTTGCGTAACTAGCATGGGTGTGATGTTCGAAGAACCAACTAGTCGTTCGTTATTTTTTCCCCACAATAAGGACATGAAATCCACAATTTCTCAAGCTGACTAAAACATTTTTTGCAAGTACTTACTTTGTCAACCATTGATTTTATTGGAACACTTGTCCTGACTGTAAATGTCTCTGGGATTTCTTTAAGAAAGCTGGATTCATTTCCCTTCTCAGTAATTAAGAAAAGCTTATCCTTCGCCCGCGTCAGCGCGACATAGAATAGTCTTCTTTCTTCTTCCATTAATAAGTCATGATTTGCCTTTTTAATGACTTGGAATATTCTGTCCTCTAACCAGATGTCAGGGAATCCTCCATGACCTTCAGTCAATCCTAATATGAAAACGACTTTAGCTTCAAGTCCTTTGGCCGCATGGATTGTCTTTCCTTGAACCTTAACATTTTCATCTTTAAACCTAAAAAAGTAAGGCGAATACATTTTACTCCTTCTATAAAGAAAAAGAATGTCCTCACTAGTCAAACCGTCTTTCAGAAACGCAGATACTTTATCGAAGCAAAACTGAATATTTTCTTCTTCGTTATTGCCTGCATAAACAACAATCTTGTGTTCAGATTTTTTAGAAGCAAAAATTTCTTTGTCAACCTTAAACTTGTTATACTTAATAACTTCGTTGCTTGCTCCTACAATGTTTTGGGTGCTTCTATAATTTAAGTTGAGTTTAATGACTCTGGCATTTAAAAAATGCTTTTCAAAGTCTATAATGTAACTTACGTTAGAGCCACGAAAGCCATAAATACTTTGCCAATCATCTCCCACGCAAAAAAGCTGTGTTTGGTCGGTCAGGAGCAACTTTATTAACTCAACTTGTAGGTTGTTAACGTCCTGGAACTCATCAACAAGTATGTATTGAAATTTATTCCTGTACTTATTAGCTATGTCGGAATGATTTCTAAATAGAGACGTGCTCCGCGAGATTAAGTCATTGAAATCGAGATACGACTTGTCAGTGCAATAATTAATGTATTTGTCAACGATTGGAACGGCCAACTCATAAAAATGCCGGACTCGTTCATGTTGGTCTTGTCTTGCGTTTTGCAAAACAACTTTTAAATCCATGTTCTCTACTTTTATCATATCAGTTATGCGAATAATCTGAGTGATAAAATCCTTTATGTCTTCATGATAGTTGTTAAATTCTTCCTTGTAAGTGAGAGATGCGTTTTTAAAGTGATTTGAGGGCAAACGATTTTTAATCACTTTGTCCAGTGTATGATTGAACAAGGCAGAATCTTTGGTCATACTTTCGTATGTCTTAACGAATGTAAATCCGCCCTTTTCAAATTGTTCTTCTTTATCACGGGTGCTGAAACTCTTGTCGCTTACGTGTTCCAGATATATGTTGGCATCTTTAATGAAGAAGTCCGGGCGAAAATAGAAGTCCTTAATATTGAGTAGGGGTTCATACTCATATTTAATACTGTGTCTATAAAACCAGTCAGCAATAAATTGTTCCGATTTTGAGCGAACTTTCGTCCCATCAAGTGTTGTAAAATATTTCCCGTCCTTTGGTAGATATTTTTTCTGATTGTTCTCTAAGTGAATTTTGTCAATGACATAGTCTAGGACATAACGCTTCAGCTGAAGTAAGAAATCAGTATCCTCGCATTGCTCAATTAAGAGTTTATGAACGACCTCAAAAACTGTCTCAGGTGCAACATGTTTTGCAAGTTCATCCTCTCCGTCCCTTTTTTCATCTCCAATTATTCTGAATTTGTTGTCAAATTCATTAACTCCGTAATTTCTTAGGATGCTATAGCAAAAGCTATGGAATGTCCTTACTGTTAGTCCGTCAATCCATTTGTATTTCTTTTGAGTAAGGAATCGTTCCTTGTCCTTATCAATCTTACTCAGGCGTTTGTCAGTCAACATTGCTTCGTATTGCTTTGTCTGATCTGCTGAGATAATAAGCCTGTCAATCATCTCGTTTGTTGCATTTTTCGTAAAGGTGATTGCGAGAATACTCGAAGGACTTATTCCCTTTTCTTCAATTAAGTAAACAAGCTTTTGCAGGAGTGTTTTTGTCTTCCCAGACCCTGCACCTGCCAGAACCAATAGTCGTTTTTCATCACTGACTACAGCTTCCGTTTGTCTATCATTTAGCGCACTCAAGTCTGTCTTCATTGCGGTGTCTTTGTCTAACGTAAGCGAATCTTTTGTTTAAAATACACTCTTTTATCCAAAGTCTCAAAAGCCATTTTAGGCTACTGGTGCGAAGGTCGGCTAAGGGGTTGTGCGAATAAATATGACCAACCTCCCTAAGGAGTCAGCCACAAGTGAAAAGTGATAACCGGAAATTAATGTGTGCGTAACAATACGCTTTTTGGTGGCTGTTCTATTGGGGTTTGGGTCTGTGAGGACATAGACCAATAAGAGGGGTATTATCTTAAAATATTTAACTTACATTAAAGTCTTAGATTAAGAATGATAGTACCATCAATGAGCAGAAAGGAAATAGCCATCCATTTGCTTTCCGAAGTCCACAACAACAAAAAACGAATTGAAAGCAAAGTTGGAATAGTCGCAAAGAAAATGCGAAAGGCCGAAAAGAAGGTTCATATGTACCAACAACTTGTCGGGTC
This sequence comes from Chryseolinea sp., assembly GCA_039930485.1. Taxonomy (GTDB): domain Bacteria; phylum Bacteroidota; class Bacteroidia; order Cytophagales; family Cyclobacteriaceae; genus Chryseolinea. The sequence goes on along the minus strand of JBDTTT010000067.1, from coordinate 24,883 downwards.
CAATACGCTATTCACAATTTACATTTATGGAATAGATGACATTGGTGTTGATTACGCGGCCGCGCTCTGGTTTCGTTCGGATAAAGGCTTGTGTTGGGCAACTAGTGGGCAGCTTGATGATGTTGTCTTTTACACTGATCACTTCTTCGAACGTTATGCGGAAAGATATTTAAAGAAATCAATGAGTACTCATGATGATGCAACGCGAGAATTCTATAGAGAATACAAAGTAAGCATGGCACTTCACACTGAAGAAATTGCTGAGGGAGTTTATAAAACACAGTTGCCTTTGTGTGTTGGTGGTTTGGCTCTTGGCTTCCACGACAGGATTAATAACATTGTCGTATATAATACTTATGTTTCTCCGGACTTATTGTATGGTAAACAGATTAATGACGTTGAAGCTTATAGGGAGGTAAATGAGGCACTGCAAAGTATGAACTCCTCTGAATGGAGATTGATTGGTGAAGCAATTAAATTGTGAAAAGAGTCTCAAAACCTAAAAGGTTCGACTGTTTTGCTTCAATCCCTCACGCGAATTAAGTTCCAGGAAACATGTAGGCATAATGACCAGAAGCTAGAACTCAGACTAATCAAAAGCCATTTAGCAGAAACAAGATCTGATGTGGGTTTTTTCAAAATATAAGGTATCTTTTAGGAAAGGTGATTTATAACAAATAGAGAATGACGATAAATAGTGAAATAGTAAAAGAAATAATATTACTCTGTGAGATAATGTTTGAAGGTAGAAATAATGGTACAATTACTCAAGCTACATATTCAGAAAAGTTCAAGCCATTTTTAACAAAATTTAAAGATAAGTTTGGTGAAAGCCCTAATCTTTTTTTGCAAAACGAATTGAAGATCTTTTACGATGGGCACTTAGAAAAATTGAACGCTAACTTTGATTACAAGAGTTTTGGTTTTTGGGGTAGAACAATTTACAACTATACATGGTCCTGTGTTTATTATGATCTTGCGAAGGACGCAATACCTGCAAGCTACTCTCCGCAATTATACATTGTGGTAAATAAGTTTGGAATTAAATTTGGTTTTTGCTACGGAAATTATGTTGATGATAATGATGAGATGGTAAAATTAGCCTTGTCCGGCTCTCATTTTTTGTTGTTAAAAAAATGTTTCGAAACCGACCGGGAGTTAAAATTTTTCAATTCGGCTAAAGAGGAGATCACTGCTAGTCCCGAAAAATTGTTTGGAAAAGACGAAAGGATAATCGTCAAAACTGAAGACGATATTATTAATAATTGGTCAAGTAGTAGTTTGTTGATTAAAGAGTTTGACAGAGAAAACATCCCAGATGATATTGGCAATGTTATTCAAAGCACACTATTGAATCTAAAAGAAGTCTTTGTTAGCATCTTGCCTTTGAATAATCACAAGATGGAGAGCCCAAAAATAAAGTCTGTACACAATTTACCACTTGATATTAGTAAATTAAAAGCTGACGCAACGCTGTCTGGATTGCATATTTCAAGCGCAACAATTGATCGGTTTGTCACATCACTTATTGCAAAACCATTTCTAATCCTTACTGGGCTTTCCGGCTCAGGTAAAACAAAGCTTGCTCAGGCGTTTGCCAAGTGGATTTGTGAAAATAAAGATCAATATTGTATAGTGCCCGTTGGTGCTGACTGGACGGGCCGTGAGCCACTCTTAGGCTTTCCAAATGCTCTAGAACATGGAAAATATGTAAAACCTGATAACGGAGTACTCGATTTAATTCTTAGAGCAGATCAAAATCAAGGCAAGCCTTATTTTCTTATTCTTGATGAAATGAACCTCAGTCATGTTGAACGTTACTTTGCTGACTTCCTAAGTTCTATGGAATCCGGTGAGCCGATTCCGCTTCACCACGGAGAAATGGAATGGAATGATGTTCCATCGCACATCACTCTTCCAAAAAACTTGTTCATCGTAGGCACCGTAAATATTGATGAAACTACTTATATGTTTAGTCCGAAGGTATTGGATAGAGCTAATGTGATTGAATTCAGAGTAACGGAAGAAGAGATGAGGGATTATCTGGAGCAAGCCAAATCACTGAAGCTTGATGAACTGAATGGTCTTGGCTCTGATATGGCTACCTCGTTCGTTGAACTTGCGAGAGATAAGAGTTTAAGTCCTGCAGATCCTTCCTTGCTTGGTAGTGAACTCCTGAAATTTTTCATTGAACTAAAAAAAACAGGAGCGGAGTTTGGGTATCGAAGCGCAGCCGAAATAAACCGTCTAACGGCAGTTATAAATAAACTGGAACCCAACTGGTCAATCCAACAAATTATTGATGTGGTCATCATGCAGAAGCTATTACCGAAGGTACATGGCTCTCGCAAGAAATTAGAGGATTCTCTTAAGGCGCTAGGAAGGCTTTGTGTGACCGAACAAAGTATTTTTGAAGAATATATAAAGAATGGATCAACAGATATAAATAAAATAAAATATCCAATTTCGCTGGAAAAAATTTCCCGAATGTACAAAGCTTTACATCATAATGGTTTTACGAGTTACGCAGAAGCTTGATAAAGATGATTGCGAATAAGCAGATAATACCGCTAAAAGTAAATGGTGTCCCCTTAGATTTTATTCTCTTTGGAGAAAATGAATCTGCACAAACAACTTTCCGAATTCCTGAAATCGAGGCGCAGGAATTTGGTGAAGCTGAATATCAGATCATTGAAGGGAACTATTATGAATATGAATTGACCTCGGAAAAGTACTGCCTTGAAACTTCTGAGATTGTAACACACTCCAGACGAAATAAATGGACCGGGCGCTTAAGCCCCAACATTTATGTAGGGACCCTTGCTATTAATATTCTTGGAGCAACAGATAATTTAAAATGCGGAGAATTAAGACTTGAGGTCAGATCAAAAAAGACATCGTATAGGAGAGATTACAGATCAATGCTTTCGGATATTACCGAAAAATGCACAGAACTTCTTCTACAGCCTAACTCACCCGTCTCTCAATACTTCGAAGTTGATTTTGAGGCAAATGCAAAAACGGTCTATCAGAGGTTTGCTTTTGCAAAGTCGGTTATAGAAACCGAAGAATTTTCAGAGGCTCTGCATAAGATTTTGTCATCACCTGTCACCAAGTGGAAGGAGATTGAACACGAAAGAGATATTAGAGCGGTGAGAAAAATTAATTCCTCCGCAGTAAGGCAAATTGCTCAAAGAACAAATCGGATTGCTCTTTCTGAAAATCACCCACTGAGGAAAAGGAATATTATTCATTCAATACCTTCAAGAGTAAGAGTTAATTATAAAAAAGAAACAGTTGATACTCCCGAAAACCGCTTCATAAAATTCGCATTGGTTTCATTTCAGGCATTTTGTAATGATATAATTGAAGTTGACAAGGATTATGAACGTTTAAAATTTGAGGCTTTATCGTTGAGTGATAAACTTGATCAATACTTGAGTCACTCAATCTTCAGAGAAATTTCTGCTCTTTCAATAATCCCCCTCAATAGTCCGATACTTCAGCGAAAAGAGGGTTACAGGGAGATTTTGAGAGTCTGGCTTATGTTTGATCTGGCTTCTAAACTTATCTGGCATGGTGGCGAAGATATTTATAGAGCCGGCAAGCGAGATGTTGCAACACTTTATGAGTACTGGCTTTTCTTCAAGCTGTTGGATGTTGTAAAAGAAGTTTTCATGATTGAGCCCAAAAGTATTGAAGAACTTATTTCGAAAACCAATGATGGCCTTGGTCTTCAGCTCAAGCAAGGGAAATTTCTACCGGTTGATGGTGTCTTTGAAAACCAAACTAGACGATTAAACATTCAGTTCAGTTACAACCGAACATTTTCCGGTGGGAGTAAGTATCCAAGTGGTGGAAGCTGGACCCGAGATCTTAGGCCAGACTATACCCTCACAATCTGGCCCCATGGGATTGACCAGCATGAAGCAGAAAAAGAAGAGCTAATTGTTCATGTCCACTTTGACGCAAAGTACAGGGTGGATAGTCTAAAGGATTTTTTGAACGAGGATTCCAAATCAGATCTAAACTCAGAAAAGGAAGAACAAAATAAAGGTGTTTATAAGCGAGCTGACCTATTGAAAATGCATGCTTATCGAGACGCAATAAGAAGAACAGCGGGTGCTTATGTACTTTATCCTGGATCGAAATCTGAAAATGTAATTGGCTTTCATGAAATACTACCGGGCCTTGGTGCATTTGCAATCAGTCCTTCGCAGCAGAGTGACGGTATCTTGGAGCTAAAAATATTTTTGTCAGAAGTAGTACAACACTTCTTAAATCGTGCTTCTCAGCGTGAGAGAATGTCTTTCAAAACTTTTGAGACTCATAGGGATAGTAACATAAATGAGATTAGAGAACCACTTCCCGAAGTTTATGGAGCTAACCGGTCTTTGTTGCCCGATGATACCTTTGTGCTTATCGCGTATTGTAAAAATGATAACCACTTGGAATGGATAGTGAGAAATGATCTGTACAACGCTCGTACCGGTTCAACAAGAGGCTCATTACGTTTGAACCCCAAAGTAAGTGGTGCAGCGTATTTATTGCTTCACGGAGAAGGGGAGTTACAAAGTGGACGGCTGTTCAAGTTAAAAAATGATGGGCCGCGAATTTTTTCGAAAGACGAAATGATAGCAAAAGCGTATCCCGAACCAAGTCAGAATTTTTATTTGGTCTTTGATATTGAAAATAAAATAGAAATTGAATTTGAAAACGTAAAGTGGGACATAAGTCATTTGGAGGAGTATAAGAAAGGAAGAGGTTCTGTTCTTCCGTTTGCCGTTTCTTTATCTGAATTAATGAAGGTAAAAATTAGTTAAATCATCATCGAGACTTCCTTCTCCTCGGTCTGTGTCCCCACAGACCGAAACAAACTGAACTCAATAAACTTTAGCGTTGCTTTCTAAAATCTCTCTCCATAATAAGTTAAAAATCGAGTTCCCGGGGCGGAGACTCTTCGGAGAAGGATGTATATTCTATCGTTGAACACTGACATAGAGTTCCTCCACTTTTTTTCTAGCCCAAGGTGTTTTTCGCAAAAACGCTAGACTTGATTTGATGCTGGGATCGATCTTAAAACAGTTGATGTTGATGATTTGGCCCAGATCTTCCCAGCCAAAATGTTCGACAAGTTCATTGAGAATCATTTCCAATGTCTTGGCATGAAGGGGATCTTTCGATGGCATGGATCTAAAAATGTAAATATACGAATTCAACCATGACCGGCTTACTCATCACCCCTCTAGTCCAAGTCCTTCTCCTCGGTCTGTGTCCTCACAGACGGAAACAAACTGAGCTCAATAAACTTTAGCGTTGCTTTCTAAAATCTCTCTCTCCATAACTAGTTAAGAATCCAAACTCATCATCCATTACGCAGCAAAAAGAATACAAACCAATTTCATTTTTCGACAGGAATATATCCTGGTGTCGACAAAGAACACGAAAGAAGGAACTTCAATCCTCCTTTAACCGTTCTTTGATTTCCATACCTTTACATCATGTCCTCAAACGATTTTTCAGCTTCCATCAAAGAAATAACATCACCGTCTGCCCGCCTGGAGAACCAGGTACGGGCCCACAAATTTGAAAGCGGGGGCAATAAAATGCTGCCGTACAGCAGGCGCGATTATTACAAGATCTGGGTAACCATCGGCACCGGAAAAATTGATTACGCCAATCGCTCCATAGAACTGACCCAACCGGCATTGATTTTCTCCAATCCCCGTGTGCCGTACTCCTTCGAAAGCACAGACCTGAGTGGTGCATACATGTGCATCTTCACTGAAGAATATCTAAAGGCCAATGGGCGAACGGAATCGTTACAAGAGTCACCGTTGTTCAAAATCGGCAGCAATCCTGTATTCCTCCTCCAGCCGGAACAACTCCAGAACATTTCTGATCTGTATGAAAAGATATTGAGCGAACTCAATTCCTCCTATGTATATCGCCACGAACTGGTGCGCAATTACCTCAATCTTATCATCCATGAGGGAATGAAAATGGAACCGGCTTTGAGTGCTATTAAATATCACACGGCAGCAGACCGAATTGCCAACCTCTTTTTGGAATTGCTCGAACGCCAGTTCCCCATCGACTCCGCTCAACATGCGCTGCAGTTGAAAAAAGCAAGCGATTATGCCGAATCCCTTTCCGTGCACGTTAACCACCTGAACCATGCCGTGCGCGAGATCACCGGCAAATCGACTACCATGCACATTGCAGAACGCATCATCACCGAAGCAAAAGCACTGCTGAGGCACACCGACATGTCTATCGCTGAAGTGGCGTATTGTCTCGGCTTCGAATACCCGAATTATTTTAACAACTTCTTTAAAAAGAATACGGGCATTACCCCTTTGTCGCTTCGCAGGTGATGCTTTGATTTTTATACTTTTTACTTTGATTGTTGCAGTCTTCCCTAGCACCTCACGGCTAATTTTGCTATCGCATTTTCAAAAAGACTAAAACACAAGAAAGTATGAAGTACAACCTATTAGGAAACACCGGGCTGAAAGTATCCGAACTTTGCCTGGGTACCATGACCTTTGGCGGCAAAGGATTTTTTAAAGTGATCGGCAGCCAGGGCCAGGAGATCGCAGACCAACTGGTAAAACAATCCATCGATGCCGGCATCAATTTTATTGACACGGCTAATGTTTACTCAGAAGGTTGGTCGGAAGAGATTACCGGGCAAGCCTTACACAACGTTGGCATTAACCGCTACGATATTATTCTGGCCACAAAAGTGCGCGGCACAATGGGTGCAGGTCCTAACGACAATGGCCTCACGCGCAAACACATTATTCACCAGGCAGAAGAAAGTCTCAGGCGATTGAAGACCGATCACATCGACTTGTACCAGATGCACAGCTACGATCCGCTCACCCCACTAGAAGAAACGTTGCGTGCCTTTGATGATCTTGTGCGCAGCGGCAAGGTGCGCTACATCGGAGCGAGCAACATGGCCGCATGGCAATTGATGAAAGCGCTGGCGTATGCACACTTCAATCACCTCGAAAAGTTTGTGTCGCTGCAGGCGTATTACACCCTTGCAGGTCGTGATCTGGAGCGCGAAATCATTCCCTTACTTCAGGATCAGAAAGTAGGCCTCATGGTATGGAGCCCGCTTGCCGGAGGATTCCTCAGCGGCAAATACAAACGCAACGCCACGGGAGAGGAAGGAAGAAGAAATGAAGGTTTCGATTTCCCACCGCTCAACAAAGACCTCGCCTTCGATATCATCGATGGACTGGAGCCGATGGCGAAAGCAAAAAATACAACGGTAGCCCAGTTGGCATTGGCATGGTTGTTACATCAGCCAGTGGTAACCACCGTCATCATCGGGGCAAACAAGATCGAACAGCTACACGATAATCTGAAAGCCGTTGATGTGAAGTTTAGTGCCGATGAATTAACGAAGCTCGATGGTCTGAGCAAGCTCACCCTGGAGTATCCGGGATGGATGCTGGAAAGAACAGGCATGGACCGGAAGTGATAGATATCGGGAGATGTAGCGCTTTATCGCAATGACGGGAACTTTGGGTGTGTGCTCTTTGAAGTTCAACGTCATTGCGAGGAAGTCACACGCCTCGCGTGATGCTGACGTGGCAATCCCCTTAATACGGAGTGCAAGAGGGAAGAAGCAGTGACGTTGACAGAAGTAGACTCTCAAACGTGTACTCGTTCATTTGCATTTCATACGAAGGGGATTGCCACGTCAGCTTGTAACATCCTGATAGATATCCGGAGACGGGAAGCTTCCTCGCAATGACGTGGTGTTTTGGGCGTATGCTCTTCGAAGTTCAACACCTCCGAGGTTCAACGTCATTGCGAGGAAGCATCTTGCGTCTCGCAAATGCTGACGTGGCAATCCCCATACTACAAGGTATACAAGTAAAGACCCACTGACGTTGAGCGAAGTAGATTCTCAAACATGTACTCGTACGTTCGTATTTCATAGTGAGGGGATTGCCACGTCAGCTTGTCAACGCGAGGCGCGTGACGCTTCCTCGCAATAACGTACTTCCCCGCTGGTCTTCTCCTCGGACTGTGTCCTCACAGACCGAACAAACTGAACTCCCCACTCATTGACGGACCTTTGATGCTGTGCACAACCAGGGCGGAGGTTTAGCGTTTCGTATTATTATGCTTAGCCTTGGCGTTACTGCCGAACATCCAAAGTGGCGTCTTATCCATTACTGCCTTGGCCTCTTGCTCCATGAATCCTCCCAGTACTTCAGGCGGATCAGAGAATATTGGTTTTAATTCGCTCAATTCTGAATCTTGCAGTATCGGCCACTTTGAATAGCCACCCACATACAATGAAGGCAAGGCAAAGACTACTCTTTTGATTTTGAACTCTCTGATCATGAATGAACACATCGGGCACGGCTCGCAGCTGGTATACAATGTGCACGAAGATAGATCGGATGTACCCAACGCCTTATGGGCATTGTTGAGTGCTACAATCTCGGCATGCTCCGAAATCCTGGTCTTGTAATTGTTGAGCCCTTCGGCAATCAATTTGTCGTCCATCGCTACAAGGCTGCCGAACGCTGCGTCTCCGGAATTGACTGACTCCTGGGAAAGTGCAATGCATCTCAACATGAATTGCTTATCGTATTCTTTAACTTCCATTGATTTATTATTTAGCTTATTATTCCGAGTCCCAGCTTGAGCGGGCTGGTCAACCGATCTTGTTGAACAAGAGAAAAATACAATGACGAAGACTATTGCTGCCGTCACATTGAACAAAGATCGTCTTATCATCTCAAAATTTAATTGTTATCGTGACGTGCTACCCAATCGAGACACAGTTTACCTATGAATTGAATAAGGATTTTTCAACGTGTAAAAATCAAAAAAGGTTTCTGGAAACTTCGCGATAAATTTCTCCGTACGTAAAGGATATTATCGTTGAAAACCTGCCTCTGCTGTCAATCATTACATTAAACAAAATGGACATAATCCCATTCTACCCCATCAGAGAGTCACTTGTCTCAAGGACTCCTGATGCTTCAACAAAAAACATCTCTCTATTCATCTACTTTCAATAGGGATGCATCATGAAGATCAGCGTCCCTCGATAATCGGGGTGACACTGATCGGGATGAAACCTTTAAACTATACCACGGTTAGCAAAAGACAATTACATTTGTATCATATCAAACAGCCATGAGAAACTTTTTATTGATTACCGCACTCGTTGTTCTATCCTTTCATGCCCATGCCCGCGTAGCAAAAGTCCTGGGCACCATTATCTCCAAAGGACAGTCGAACGATGTTATGTTTGAAATCAAATTGGCAGCGTCAATGCCAGGTGAACCGAATTTCGAACAACTTCAGCATAAAATAAAGTACTATGACGAAAGCGGAAAGAAGCAAACCCTCGGGCCGGAGGATGCTGATGAAATTCGGTTTCGGTATGGAGGCGAGGAAATTCGCATGATCTCCTGTGCGAATACCCCTGATACGGAAGCGTTCTTCTCGTCATCCACCAGAATATTTCTAAAACTCCAAATAGATGGACCGCTACGACTTTATCAATTCTATGCTAAACAAGGAACTGCTCCCAATTACCCTGGTGGCACCGGCATGACGTATATGGCGTATAGTTTCATTTTTCAAAAAGGTAACGGTCCACTCAAACAACCGGTAAATCTTGGATTTAAAAAAGATATGCTTGAATATTTCAGCGATTGCCCTGCATTGCGTGAACGGATCGAGAGTAAGGATCTTTGGAAAGAAGATATGGAAGCCATGACAACGTATTACAATCAGAAATGCATTGCGAAATAAATGACCGAATAAAATCCGTCAACGTGCTTGAGACGGCACCCTGCTGGGGCGGAAGTTATTTCCGTCCCATTGTTAAAATCAAAATAAGGTAGCTGATCTCCGACTGGAACTTAGTTCCAGAACCCTATTTTTGGTGAGTAACTTTTGCTGGAAGTTAAATTTATGAACTGAGTGCTTGTATGGAAGTAACTTCTATCTGAGATTTTCTAAACTTAAATGAGTTAGTTTATGGGGACGGAAATAATCCCGCGAAGCGCTGGACATGCATTCCGCCCCAGCATAGGGGAACAAACTAAACTCAATAAACTTTAGCCTTACTCGTATCTCAACGACTCCACCGGATTAATCCTTGCAGCTTTGATCGTCTGAAAACTCACCGTAAAAAGCGCGATCAGTAAAACCATCAATCCTGCCACCAGGAATATAGAGAATGAAATGTCAGTGCGATATTGAAATCCTTGAATCCAATTGTTCATTACCCACCAAACCAACGGTGTAGCCAACACGATCGACAAGCTCACCAGCTTCACATATTCCTGCGAGAGCAAAACAAAAATGCCACGTTCGGAAGAACCCAGCGCTTTGCGGATGCCGATCTCTTTCGTGCGTTGCGTGGCCGTGTAGGCAGAAAGTCCGAATAAGCCTAAGCAACCGACTACCACGGCAAGAATCGCGAACGTGGTAAACAAGCTTCCAAACTTGCGCTCATTCTCATATTGTTGATTAAAAAAGTCGTCCAGGAAAAAATACTCAAAGGGGTTTCCGGGGAAAGCTTTCTCCCAGGCCTGCTTCACGTGAGCAGTCGTTCCGCTTAAGTCCGAGGTGTTCAGTCGGAGGGAATAAAACTCTCCGCCATATTTGGTGCAGAAAAATATACTGGGATCGAGTGATTTCTTCAGCGACACCTGGTGATAGTCGTTCACCACACCTACCACGATCGGATCCCACTGAAAATTGGGAATCGACAAAGTCTGGCCCAGCGCATCTTCGGGTTTCTCAAATCCTAAAAGTTTCGAAGCCGATTCCGTGATCACCACTGCCGTATCCGGATCGGATGTGTATTGTTCTGAAAACAACCGACCGGCTACCAATTTCATTTTAAACACGTCCATAAATTCATAGTCCATGCTATTGAATTTAACCGCCACCAGTTGATCATCGGGTGTGCCATATTTTTTAACGGTCGCCTTGTACTCCCGTTGTTTACCGGGAATGGTAGCCGAGGCGGAAATACCCTGAATAGCAGGACTCTTTTTCACTTCATCGCGAAATACATCGATGGCCGAGTTGAACGCATTGCGGTCTTGCGGGGCAATGCCGGGGCGTTCAACCACCATCACCTGGTCAATGTTCATACCGAGGTCCTGGTTCATCATGTATCGAAGTTGATTGTACACAATAAAAGTCCCCGAGATCAACGCCACGGACGCCATAAACTGAAGTACCACCAATGATTTGCGCAGCAAAACTCCACTCAAACTGTTTTTCAATTTTCCTTTTAAAACGGATACGGGTTTGAAGGAAGACAAAACAATGGCAGGGTAGAACCCGGAAAGAAAAGTTCCAATCACCCAGAGCATCAGCACCAACTCTAAAAACCACGGTTGTATCAGATACGGTACGTTCAATGATAATCCTGAAATAGAATTAAAATACGGAAGCACGAGGGCAATCAGGGCCAGCGCCATCGTAACCGAAATCAAATTCACCAACCCTGATTCGGTAAGAAACTGACGAATCAATTGAAACGTGTATGCGCCCATCACCTTACGCACTCCGACTTCCTTCGCGCGTTCCATCGCTTTCGCGGTGGAGAGGTTTACATAATTAATCCATGCAATCACCAACACAAACAAACCGATCATGGAAAGAAAGTTCACAATCTTTTCATCACCATTTATTTCAGGCTCTTCGGCCAGCGCAGAAGTAAGATGGATCGATTTGATCGGTTGAAGCGCAAGAACCTCATTCAGATTCTTCTGCTTGCTATCCGGCTTGTACTTTTCAACCAGTGCCGGAAATTTTGCTTCCAATGCTTTTACATCCGTGCCCGGCCGCACGCTTATGAAAGTAAACATGTCCTTTCGAAACCAACCCTGATCATACCGGTCGATGGCCCACTTGCCACGGGGGAAAAGTGACTTGTAAGAAAAGAGAACATCAAACTTCAAATGCGTATTCGCGGGGAGATCTTTGAATACGGCCGTTACCTTCACCAACTCATTCGTAAAATCATCGTCCTGAAGGCGAAGCGATTTCCCAATGGGGTCTGCATCGCCAAAATACATGCGGGCATACTTTTCAGAAATAGCTGCACTAAACGGTTCTGCCAGCGCGGTCTTTGCATCACCGGCCAGCAACGGATAACCCATCATGGGCAGAAAGGACGAATCGGCATACAAAAACCTGCGGTGTTTAAATGCGATGGGGCTGGGCTGCGCCTCTTCGTTGGTAATGATGATGTTATTTTTATAACCCATGTTATACAGGCGGGTGGCTCCTGTTACTTCCTGAAATTCAGTTTTTAAAGCAGGCGCTACACCTGGATAGTTTTCTGCACTGGAAAAAATCAGTTCTTTATTCAGATACTGGGTCAGGCTCACCCGGTAAATATTATCCGCATCCGGTATAAAGTTCTCATAGCTTCTTTCGAAATGAATGTATTGTGCGATGAGCAGAAAAACGGACATGCCGATAGCAAGCCCGAGAATATTAAGGATTGAAAAGAACTTGTTCTTTTTAAGGCTGCGCAAGGCGGTGAGAAGCAGATTGCGGATCATAATGAAAGTGGTTTGGTTGTATTGAAGACTACGAAAATTACAAAAGGTTACAAACTGGTGCATCACTAAGATGCCAATCCGTTGAAAAACGTTGCTTTGAAGTTCAATGTCATTGTTCAATTTAATAGCCCTTCCACTAAACGTCCACGTAGAAATGTGTCAAAAGTCTGGCGTTTAGGATAAGTCCGCAGCCATAGGTCGAACCTAGTTTTGTGTCGTCAACAAATAAAAAAAGACAACACATTATGGGAAAGACAATTTTTATTACCGGAGCCTCCAGGGGGTTTGGAAAAATCTGGGCGAAAGCATTCTTGAAACGTGGCGACAAAGTCGCTGCAACGGCACGAAACACCGAAACATTAAACGACTTGGTGGAAGAGTTCGGAGATTCGATTCTTCCAATTAAGCTGGATGTGAACAATCGCCAGAACGTATTCGCTGCAGTAAAGAAAGCAAAAGATCACTTTGGTGTAATTGATGTACTCATCAACAATGCTGGCTACGGTCTGTTCGGCACAATTGAAGAAACAACCGAAAAAGAAGCACGCGATCAAATGGAAACGAATGTGTTTGGATTGTTATGGGCTTCACAAGCAGTTCTACCATACATGAGAGCACAAGGTCATGGTCACATCGTGCAAGTATCAAGTGTACTCGGTATTGTTACGTTACCTGTTCTGGGTATTTACAATGCATCGAAGTTTGCCGTAGAAGGACTCAGCGAAACACTGGCATCAGAAGTTGCTGCTTTTGGAATTAAGGTTACGCTTGTTGAACCCAACGGATTTTCAACGGACTGGGCAGGTGCTTCCGCGGTATCAACCACACCCATGAAAGAATATGAAAAGGTGCGATCCGATTTTCAGGCAGGGTTAACGGACGATATCTTCGGAAATCCTGATGCAACACCCGAAGCGATTCTAAAACTAATCGATTCTCCTAATCCCCCGCTTCGTCTGTTTCTTGGAAAAATGGCGCTCCCATGGACTAAGCAGGTGATCGCAGCCCGTCTTGAAACCTGGGATAGCTGGCAGGAAGTGGCTGACAAAGCACATGGAAAATAAAACAAACTTATTTTAAACGAAATGGGTTAATCGTACAGCCTTTGATTCTCAGACTGATTCAGAGGCTGTACTACTTTCACAATATGAATCACTACAAAACCATCAGCGAACTGCATCTGGCAAACGGATTTCCGGCACCGGAGAATTCACAGATCAGTATCATTAATTGCAATCAGTCAAGTGCATGCTCTCTTGGAAATGGAGAGTTTACAACTGATTTCTATATGTTCGGTTTCAAAAAAATGAAATCCGGTGTTGTGATGTATGGTCGTACAAAATATGATCATGACCATGGTAGCTTATCATTTGCAAAACCGAGGCAGGTAATTGAAATCAGAGATGTATTATTGGAAACAGAAGGATTTCTTCTGTTCGTTCATGAAGATTTTCTAAACGGTCATGCGTTGCATGCGGAAATAAAGAAGTATGGATATTTTGATTATGAAATTTCTGAAGCGTTGTTTCTTTCGCCAAAAGAAGAGGAAATAATAAGAGATATAAAGGACAAGATTAAATTAGAAATACAAAATAACCAGGATGAATACAGTCGGGAAATAATACTCGGTCACGTTGATTCCTTTCTTAAGTATTCTCAACGTTTTTACAGACGTCAGTTCATTAACCGAAATGAATTGTCAGGCAAAACCGTTTCGAAGTTCAATGATCTGCTAAGAGACTATTTTGAAAAACAAAATCTCAGAGAGAAGGGCCTTCCTTCTGTTACAGACATGGCATCTCAGTTAAATCTCTCTCCGAGATACCTCAGTGACATGCTGAAACAAGAAACGGGCAAGACCGCGATGGATCTGATTCATATCTATCTTATATCCGAAGCAAAGAATTTACTAAAAGTACACGATCAAAATGTTTCGGAAGTAGCATACGCATTGGGTTTTGAAAACCTTCCTTACTTTTCAAGATTGTTTAAGAAGGAAGTTGGCGTGAGTCCAAATCAATACCGAAAGGTTTCTCTTAATTAGGAAATCAACTCAGAGTTCATTTTATGGACTCAAAGAAATTTCTTAAACAGTTTATTTCCCTTCACAATATTCTGATAGCGTTCGGTCTCTGATGCTGGCTTTGTTCTATTCTCTTCATCCATGGAGAAATAAGAATCCTCTACCTCTACTTTCACTCCATATATTAGTACAGAAGCGTGCGTCTCTTTTTTGTTTTGCTTTATCGCGAGCGAAGCGAATGATCGAGCAAACTCCTGGCGAAGCACTTCCTTCGAATAGTTCTTCTCCAGCACCTCCACGAGTTTGTCCAGCACACCATTGTTGGATGCAAGCGAATTGGTGAAGGTATAAGGCAATAATACTTCCAGCATTTTCTGTATTTGATTTCTGCCTTCGTACACACGAGCCCGCATCACGGTCAAGTACATATCGTAGGCCGCCCATTCATTTCCACAGAAGTGCTGGTAAGGATAGACCTTATCAAACTGGTGAATATATTTTTCAGCAGCACTATAATCCTGTTCTTCCAACGCCATTTCTGCCAGCATTCTACAACTATGATGTTTGTACAATGTGTATGGTTCCATAAGACCATTGGGGTCCTGCTCATTGTACGGCATCGCCAGAATTTCCCTGAAGATCAGTTTGGCCGTTCCAAACTCTTTTAAAAAAAAGCTAATATAGGCCACGTTGTAATGTGCTCTGGCTACAAGCGGAGATTCCGAATACTCCACCATAAACTTTCTGAATTCCGAAGCAGCGCTTGCCAGATCACCTTCTTCGTACACGTCCATCGCGCGTTCGAACTGAGCCTGGTCGGGTGTAAGATCATCTTCATTGTCTTGTGCACGACTGTATAATACCGCGACCATACAGACCAATAGTAATTGTAAAGTTTTCATACTGGATCAGTTTAAGATGGTGAAGTTGAGCCTATCTCCAGGTCCAACGAAAATCATTTATCTATCTGATGCAGAGAAGTCAGGAGTTCCATAAAAGTCACAGAACTTTTTTTGCAATTCTGGAAGCAGCCAACGAAGAAGCGTACCGCAGCATATTCAGTGAAGCGCTGAACGCTTCCTCGCAAACACGTGGAACTTTTCGTATGATCCGGTTGACATCTCCGGTGGGTGATTTTATGTATGATTTCCGTTAAGTAAATCTCCTTCCAGGTTTTCAGATTCCAAATGTAGCCTTCGGCATATCAATAAGATTAATCAAATTCGGATCAGAACTATAATCTTTGCTTTTTAATCTTGAATTTGGAATCTGAAATCTGAACATGTTTAATCGCGAACAAGCCTCACGAATAAAAGAAGAATTTTGGACCGCCTTTGGTCGTTACATGAATCCGGTGCCAGCAGCAGAAGGAGTAAAGATCAACTGGGTGAATTATCATACGGGCCTGAAGGATGTGTACTTCCGCATGGATGTGACGAACAAGTCGGGCACCATTTCTATTTCGATGGAACATCGCGATCGCATGGTTCAGCAAGGATACTTTGAACAATTCCTCGCACTCCGTACGCTGCTGCACACCACGCTGGAAGAAGAATGGCAGTGGCAACTACACATCATTGTGCAGGATAATAAAGTGATCAGCCGAATCTATAAAACCATCGATGATGTTTCCGTCTTCAACAAAGACCACTGGCCCGAGCTAATTTCATTCTTCAAACCGCGCATCATTGCACTCGATGAATTCTGGGCAGATGCAAAATATAGTTTTGAGAGTTTACGGTAATCGATAGTCGGTTACATGAGTCAAACCATCGGGAGATTCTTCGCTCGGTAAAAGCCCATCGCGCAACCAGCACTCTGAATGACGGTTCATACAGAGGTGAGTTGGATAAAGGTATGTAAGAAAGGAGTCCTCCAAAGTAGATCAACAAATTGAACTCAAAAAACATCTACTCTACCAAACAGTCAACGTAAGTTTAACACGTTGTAAAGTTCCCTTCATTCGTTCAACAGCAATTCTCAACGCTGCATTGCGTAACACCAAATTCAACTGGCGCACGTTAGCAAGGTCATCGATCGCAGAAAAAGTGAATGCAAACGAATCTATCGTTTCGGAGTTGTGCGTTAATGCAAATAAATACTTTCAAAAAAATTCATAAAAACAACAACATCGTTCAGGTGTTTTCGATACAATGATTAACTGATCACTTCGCTGATTTCCAACTTCCAAAATCAAATTCATTTCTTACAACATCACCATTAGGCGCCAATGGTGAGTAGGTCCAGAGTAGGTCTTGAGTAAGTTTACAGCAGGTCTGGAATAGGTGATGTCGAAAGGAAAAATAACTATCCAATTTTTAAAAATTAAAATTATGAGCAAGATTGATTTAAGTCCCCTGGTAAATGGCATGAGTGGTAAAGCCGGTAACTCCGTACTACGCAGAATCGGTAATCGCACCATACTTACTTCTAAGCCAAAGGCTAGAACAAGTGAACCCACAGCAAAAGAAAAAGCGCATCAAGAACGCTTTAAACGTGCAGCCGCCTACGCGAAAGCAAAAATGGCTGATCCCTTAGCGAAAGCGGAGTATCAACAAGTAGCCCTTCAAAAAGAATTGGGTAATGTATTTGCAATAGCAGTAAAGGATTTTCTGAAACCTCCCACTATTGATGCGATCAAAACAGACATGTACACTGGAAAGGTGAATGACATGATCATCATCAGAGCCTTTGACGATTTCAAAGTGGTTTCGGTTAAGGTCAGCATTATACTACCCAACGGCACAGCCCATGAAAATGGATCCGCTACGTACGATGCCAGTACATTGGTGTGGAAGTATACGGCCACGAAAGCGAATGCTACGCTGGCCGGTACGAAAATCAGCGTCATCGCGATCGATATGCCCGCGAATGAAACGATGGGTGAGAAAGTGATTTAAATGCAACGTGGCTCCAAATTGGAGCCACGTTTTTGTTCACATCGTTCGGGTTATCCACTTGAGCAACCTCATCTTGTGCGGATGCTATGTTATTATAAACAGGGGCCTTGTTCAATTCGTACGCAATAGAAGCTTTTCAATCACGATAGCATAACCAATAAAGCCTTCTTCTTGGGACTATATGTAAGTTGGTTCTCCCCCATCCGATATCAACTTACTCAGCGATCAACGATAACTTTTGGCATGTAGGAATACAAGCATTAAATTGTTGATCATTAATACCGGGTTGTTAGTTTAATGGCAAAACAATAGCTGATTGGGTTCGAGTCCCACCCCTCTACCGGGATAGTTTAAACTGGTAAAAACCGCTATGTTGCATCGTTCGATTCGGTGCACAACCACTGCACACTAATTTGAGGTGAAATGCAAAAAAGGATGCTTGATCGCTGAGCATTCAACTGATGAGATTCTTCACTCACGCAAAAGCCACCGCGCAACCACCACTCTGAATGACAGTTCATGAGGAGTGAGCTTAGAATGGTGGTTCATACTTCTCTACTGACAGATCGAACTTCATCCTTCGTGAGTGTATTACTCAAACAGAAATGCGAAATTCTAAACATCATGATGCAACCTTCCCCCAAATCAGCAAGTCTTTGCGATAGCAGATTATTTTTCATCATCCCTGTAACTATTTCTGATAACGAAGTATCCTATAGATGTAAATCACCACAGCCATGCTTAGAAACTACCTGGTCATCACCTTCAGAAACCTCCGTAAAAATGGCTTCTACTCCTTTATTAATATATCCGGCCTCGCCATTGGCATTACCTGCTCAATCCTCATCATTCTCTGGGTAGCCGATGAGACTTCATTTGATAAATTTCATCCCAAGGCCGACAGGCTTTACCAGGTGTGGGTGAATGCCCATTTCGATGGTCGCATCAATTCATGGACTTCCCTGCCACTTCCCACGCACGAAGCCATGAAACCAGCCGATGCCAACATTTTACACGCTGCCGTTGCCGACTGGGGTGGCGACCACCTGCTGGCGTCAACGGATGACAAACGTATCAATAAGCGGGGATTCAATGTCAGCGAGGAGTTTCTTGAAATGTTCCAGTTCCCACTCATCGCAGGCAATGCCGAACAAGTACTTGATGAAGCCAGCAACATCGTGATCACGGAGTCTACCGCGAAAGCATTCTTTGGTGATGAAGATGCCATGGGCAAAATCATTCGGGTCGATAATCAATTCGATCTTAAAGTTGCGGGCATATTGAAAGATGTTCCTTCCAATTCTTCCTTCCAGTTCGATTTTCTGTTACCGTATAAACATTGGCATAATACCAGCGAGTGGGTAAGAAACAATGAAAGTAACTGGGGTAATTACTCCTTCCAGATTTTTGTGGAGCTCAACGATGCGAAGAATCAGGCATCGGTTGAAAACAGCATTCGCAATATGCTTGAGAAACATGGCGAAGACAAGGAAATGAAACACGAGTTTTTTCTATACCCACTTCTCCGCTGGCGATTGTATTCCAATTTTGAAAATGGTGTAGAGCAGGGTGGCATGAGCGACTATGTACAGCTCTTCACTATTCTTGCCATATTCATTATAGTAATTGCCTGCATCAACTTCATGAATCTTGCCACGGCAAGAAGTGAGCGAAGAGCACGTGAGGTCGGCATCCGAAAAAGCGTTGGATCAAGGCGCAATCAACTAATCTTCCAGTTCATTGGCGAATCGATGATCATTGCTTCTATTTCATTTGTCATTGCAGTGATTGCCGCGCAAGTGTTGCTGCCATACTATAACACCCTCGTTGAAAAGAAATTGTTTATCGACTACATGAGTAAAGAGTTCTGGATATTCTCGCTGGGGCTAATCGTAATTACCGGTGTTGTTGCCGGAAGTTATCCCGCCTTCTACTTGTCCGGTTTTCAACCCGTAAAGGTATTGAAGGGTAAACCAACCGTTGGTAAGGGTGCGAGCCTTCCAAGAAAGATTCTCGTTACGATACAGTTCGGCTTCTCTATTTTCCTGATCATCTCCATGTTTGTGATCTACAACCAAATTCAACTCGCCAAAGGACGCGACATCGGGTACTCACAGGAGAACCTTATTAACATTCCCCTCAACAAAGATTATCACGACAATCTGAAAGCGCTGAAAGTGGAACTTCTTGCTTCTAATGTGGTAGAGTCGATGGTCCGTGCTAATAGCGCGATCACCGATGTTAACTCGAATAATTTTGTGGGCTGGCCTGGTAAACCCGATGATTTAAAAGTGATCTTCACTACGATTGTTACCGACTACGACTGGGCTAAAACCATGGGCGTGAAAATGATTGAAGGCCGCGATTTTTCGGAAGACTTCAAATCCGACAGCATGGCGATCGTTGTAAACAAAGCCGCCATCAAGATTATGGGCCTCAAAGATCCGATCGGAACGGAGCTTGACCTGTGGGGAAAGAAACGTAAGCTTATCGGCATATACGATGATGTACTGATGGGATCGCCCTACGAAGAAGTGAAGCCGATGTTTGCCGTGCTTGATGACTGGTGGGGGTCTATTACGATACGATTAAAAAAGACGAACGACTTGCAAGGTTCCCTGAAAGCCGTAGAAACCGTCTTTAAAAAATATGGACCAAATTATCCGTTCGATTACACGTTCGTGGATGTGGAGTTTCAGAAAAAATTCACAACTATTAATCTCACCAGCAGCCTCGCCAGTTTGTTTGCTATTCTTGCCATCGTCATTACTGGTCTTGGATTGTTTGGCCTTGCCGCATTTACGGCAGAGCAACGCACCAAAGAGATTGGCATTCGCAAAGTTCTGGGCGCATCTGTTTCCAGTTTGGTAAATTTAATCTCCATGGACTTTTCTATCCTGGTCGTCATTGCGTTTGTAATCTGGGCACCGCTGTCTTGGTGGGCCATGAACAGCTACCTTGAACGCTATACCATCCGCACAGAAATTTCATGGTGGATATTTCCAGCTACAGGCGCCATTGCTCTGATCTTTGCCTTGTTGATTGTAAGCACCCAGGCGTTACGGGCCGCTCACTCGAACCCGGTGAATTCTTTGCGGAATGAATAAACACTTACTACTCAACATTTAAATTACCCGTCTTGGTGCAAGTGTTTTGTGTTTGCATTCTATGGGCGGCTCACTTGTGGTAATTTTGGATTGTTTTTTACGAGGATTTGTAAAGCAAGTAGATCGCGGTTTCCAATCATCTGAATCCACTTCTCTGATGGTGAATCTGAGTCTGATTGGGGGTAACCAGAAAGAGAAAATGCTTGTGACATCCGGATATCGCCAGCGAAGTTCTCAGAAATAACTGCATGTATCTATTTATTCTCTTTCAGTTTCATCATCGTCATACCATATTCGTTCGATCAGTTCACGAATAGCTACTTCATTTTTGTTAAGATCCCTGAGAATGGAGTGCGAATATCCAGTACCGCCTGTAATAAGGGCCAACACTTGATTTATCAGTGCAACAGTAAAGATGCTCAACAAAAACCAACTTGAACCAGACGGGTGAAGAGAAGCCTGGAATACCATAATAGTCACGAAACTTTTTCGAAATCATTTCCGCGTGTACAGCACGTTCACACAAAAAAGATTCATTCGTTCGTTACTTATCGCCCTCTGCTGAATTATGTGATCAAATCGAATTACATATGAAAACCACAATCAGTATTACCGTAGTCATTGTGATAGTACTTCTTTGCATCAGGGTCTATCATACACCAGGGCAGCCGTCTGTCAATTACTATCACCAGGTTGTACACAACGTGCACGTGATTTATCATCCTGAAAATTTGCGTATCAAAGCGCCATCCGAAAAACATCATTATGGCAACCTGCAATTGTATCCCATCTTCGCTTCATCGTTTTTCCTGGAACATCATCAGCATTTGGGACCTTATCTGTCACTTCAGGAAGCGTTGAAACAAAAGAAAATTATTATCACCGAGCTATCAGATAAAAATAATCAACAGGATACTACTGTGGCGAGTGTTGTGGATAGCGTGGCTACAGTATTCGATGAGGCAGAAGTGAACAGACTCTTTGTAGAAAATATTTTCTCCGACACCATCATTATCCTGGGAGGAGAAGTTGTGCAGGGTGGGAAGCAAGATCGGATGATCGCCCAGGACTTTATGGTGTTACCCCATAGCGGGAAACTCGATATTGCAGTATACTGCGTAGAGCATGGTCGTTGGACCTACAGCGATGAATCAACTGTCTTTGCTACGACCATGAATATGGCGCCTCCTGAAGTACGCAGGGCAGCGGACGCTCCTGCTGCTCAAGAGAAAGTATGGGATAAAGTGGCTGAAATGACTTCAAAGATGGACGCACCTTCTCCTACAGGAGCGCTGGCTTTTGCAGTCGCTGACGGCAAGATGCAGGAACCATTGTTACCATACAAGAAACATTTTGAGTCCATTGAATGGCCGGAGGATGTAGTAGGGGTGATCGCAGTAATGGGTAATAAAATTGTAGCGCTTGATATCTTCGCGCAACATCAGTTGTTCACCCGATATTATCCCAATCTGTTAAGTTCGTATATCAGTGATGCCCATGCCGTAAGCGACAGTACCACCATGCCTTATGCCGAAGTGGAATCTTTTCTGAGCGAATTGATCAACAATGATGCGGCATTAGACAAACATATTCAGCAGCGGGGCACACAACTCAAACATCACGGATACAGGATTCATGTAGCAACGTATGGGGAGAGTGATGATGATGAACCAACAGTGCGTGTTGATGAATGAAAGAGTTTTGGTAATTTGTATTCATTCACAAATCGGTCTGCAGAAGACGTGAACCAGAAGTGATCATTACAAATTATAAAGCAACATGAAGAAAATAGTATTTGCGTGAAGTGATTCCCGTACAATCGTTGAATACGTTCTTTGAAACTCCAGTAGTGGTTTTCTAGTAAATATAAGTTCTCCGTTAGCGTGTAGATACCTAAGCATATTGTTCGTTGAATCATAATGCACTTACTTTGTACTGCAAAAATTAATTCAATGACCGAAAGAGAACTCATCAAACTGGAAGGAACGATCCGAACGAAAATGGAGGATATCCGAAAACAACGTGTCAGTCTGAAAGACTCGGGTATCGGTGGATTGCTCAATTCACTAAAGAAAGTAGACGAAGCACTTTATGATAAAATCCTTCCGGAATATAAAAAGATGATTGCAGATAGTAATCTCTTCAAATAGAAATACAGTCTTCGATCTGTCGTGTAATTACGGCTTTAAATCATGCATTACCGCTACATCAGAGTCCTTGAAGCCTGTGATTCCGATGCATCAGCAATTTACAATCAATACATACCTATATTTGACTTAAATACATTCGAAATCGTTTGAATACTCTTGGCGAAGCATTATCCGAAATTTGAATTTGAAAATGATTACCACCAACGGAAGACTTTACAAATGACCGATCCAAAAAAAGAATTGCCACAATCTAAGATCCTCACCATTGATATTGGAGGTTCCACCATCAAAGGAACCGTTCTGGATCAGGATGGAAAAATAATACAGGACTACAAAAAATTGCAAACTCCTGATCGACCAACACCTGAAAGAGTTTTAGAGACTATACAAAAACTGGTTAAAGATTTTCAAAACTATGATCATGTATCCGTTGGTTTTCCCGGCTATATAAAAAACGGAATCGTTATTACGGCTCCTAATTTGATTAATGATGCCTGGAGAAATACAAATTTGAATAAGCTTATTGGTGATGCTTTACAAAAACCCGTGCGCACTGTCAACGATGCAGACTTGCAGGGCCTTGGTGTAGTAAGCGGAGAAGGTTTGGAAATGGTGATTACATTGGGCACCGGATTTGGAACAGCCTTATTGTTGGATGGAAATCTGTTGCCCCATCTTGAACTGGCTCATCATGCCATCACAAAAGATTATACCTATGACGACTACGTTGGCGATGAGGCATTAGAAAGCAAAGGCCCGGAGAAATGGAACAAGCGAGTAAGAAAAGTTCTGACGATGCTGAAAACGGTTTTCAATTATGATCGCCTTTATATTGGAGGAGGCAATTCGAATAAACTTACTTTCAAACTGGACGAAAACATGATCATCATCACCAATAAGGATGGAATCAGAGGAGGCGCCAGGTTATGGCAACTGGATGAAAAGCTCTTCATCAAATCCAGCACGCCCTTATCTCAATAGCGTTCCTTATCAGAGTCATGCTGTGCCATTTTGATGTAGAATGATCAGGATGTGCGTAGGGTGAGATCGCTCGCGTTGATCTATTTGTGGTGCTAATGCGCGGAAAGCCGAGTGAATTTCATAGCACGATGGTGCGCGCGCTTTGCAAAACACAAAGGTCATAAATGCTTAGCGCATTTATGACCTTTGTGTTTTGTAGTGGCTCATCCCGCCAAAGGCGGGATGAGTTTCTTTTCATTTTGCAATGACGAACTGGTTCTCGTCATTGTGAGGAAGCTTCCGCATTATTTCATTGGACCTTGCCAAAGAACTTGTTCAATTATCCATTGGTCTCCTCGCTTGGCGAGCAAAATGTAATCCCAACCCCACCAGGCTGTAACCTTGGCAGCTGCAATCTGGTCCATCAGATCAAGTACTTCCACTTTTTTGGGGCATTGACCTTTGCAAAATTCTTTTTAGCCTGAACGTTAGCAGCGTACTTCAATGCTTCACGAAAAGTCATCTGTCCATCTTCAGCATAATGCCCTGCTTTATCCCGCCAGTATCCAAACTTGTAAAGTGTTGGCTTAAGGCTTCGTATAAGCTTTATTGTATCGCCTTCGTAAAATCCCTCCAGATAATCGAGACATGCACGCTCCACCTTTTGTCTGTTATTGACTTGCGCGAAGGCCAGATTGTTTGCCAAAAAACACAAAAACAGAATCATGTGCTTCTTCAGTTTGTAGTCGTTTAAGTTTCACTGTTATTAAGTTACTCTAATGTGGGGAAAAAGGCTGCGCTTATACCCAATCAGATTTCAATTTCTAAAATCTTACCAATCCCACCGGGAAGCCGGAAACTGGTGACCGGAAACCGGAATGTGAAATTAAAATCTCAACATTCTTGTAACGTTTCTTTTGTATATGAGTATAATAACTACATTTAAGTCAAATATACTAAGATATGAATCGGCATCAACTTGGAGAATTTGAAGAAATTGTAATGCTTACTGTTGGTATACTTTATAAAGAGGCTTATGGCGTAGCGATCATTGACGAAATAGAGCAGCGACTTAACCGCAAGGTTAGCATCGGTGCACTGCAAACTGTATTAAGGCGACTGGAAGACAAAGGGTATCTGGCATCTGAATTCGGAGAAGCCA
>JBDTTT010000066.1:0-29386 GCA_039930485.1 Chryseolinea sp. | reverse complement strand
ATCGAACCTGCATCAAAAGTTTAGGAAACTCCTATTCTATCCATTGAACTACGGGGCCAAGTGTTTAGCTTCTTAAAATGCTAAACGGTCGCAAAGATAAAAATTATTATTTCTCATTAAGTAGCTTCTGTTGGCCACGGAGAAAAATCGAAACCACTCTTTAAAAAGTTTGGAAATATCTGAACGTGCTTCTTCTTCACTTCTTCGTACAAAGTCTGTTTTAATCCAACCATGTTTTCGTTGGTGGTAGCAGAGACAAAAATGATATGGTTGAATCCATGATCTTTATAATATCCTTTCATTTCTTCCAGGTTTGCATCTGGATTTTGCTTTTTGTAGAGGTCAATCTTGTTCAGAACCAAAATTGTTGGAATGTTAACCGCACCAATTTCTTTTAAGGTATTGGTTACAACTTCAATCTGATTATCGTGATGAGGATGTGCAAGGTCAACGACATGAACTAACACATCCGCTTCGCGCACTTCATCCAAGGTTGATTTGAATGATTCAATTAAATGGTGAGGTAGCTTGCGAATAAATCCGACTGTATCCGAAAGCAGAAAGGGAATATTTCCGAATACCACTTTTCTTACAGTGGCATCAACGGTTGCAAAGAGTTTATCTTCTGCCAGTACACCCGAGCCAGAAAGTAAATTCATGATGGTTGACTTTCCTACGTTGGTGTATCCTACAAGGGCAACACGAACAATGTCGTTTCTGGACTTGCGTTGTGTGAGTCGCTGCTTCTCTATTTTTTCCAGCTTCTCTTTTAAGATGTTGATTTGATAGCGAATGTTTCTTCTATCCGTTTCAATTTCACGTTCACCCGATCCACCACGAGTTCCGGTTCCGCCACGTTGTCTTTCCAAGTGAGTCCACAGTCGGGTAAGTCGGGGTAACATGTATTGAAAACGCGCAAGCTCTACTTGAGTCTTTGCCTGGGCGGTTTGGGCTCTCCATAAGAATATATCCAGAATCAGCAGACTTCTATCGTAGATCCTTACTTTGAGATCGTCATCTTCCTGGTTATCGTTTATCTCCTTTTCAAGGTTGCGAAGCTGAGAGGCACTTAAGTCATCATCAAAAATGACATGCTTTACCTTGTTGGCTTGAACAAATTCTTTTAGCTCCTGCAGTTTTCCTTTTCCTAAATAGGTTCTGTTATCCGGATGAGGCAGGTTTTGGACAAACTTGCGGACGGTTTTAATACCTGCCGTTTCTGCTAAAAACGCCAACTCATCTAAATGCTCCTGAGTTTCTTCTTGCTTGCGGGCATCACTCAATGCCACCAAAACTGCTGTGATTTCTTTTCCTTGCATACTGCTCTAAACAGAAGCCGCGAACTTAGTGCATTAATTTGAAAGCGAGTTGTAACACTAGGTTACTTTTTTCTACTTTTACTGAATCTAAACTGGAGATTTTTCTAAAAAACCTGTGATTTCGACACTTTGTCGAAAAGAGGATTTCGAAATTCTCAAACAAAGAGCCCAGATGAGAATTGCCATAGTCCTGAATACCTCTTGGAATATCTATAATTTCAGGATGAGTTTTGTTCGTACATTAATTAAGCAGGGGTATGAAGTACATACCATAGCCCCAAGTGACGAGTACACCAAATTTCTGACAGAAGCAGGCTGCATACACCACCAGGTCCGCATGGACAGTCGTGGGGCAAATTTCTTTAAGGATATGGCCCTTATTGCAGAACTTTTCATGATCTACAAAAAGGTTAAGCCCGATGTGATCCTGCATTATACCATTAAGCCAAATGTGTATGGAACGTTAGCAGCATCCATGCTCCGGATACCGGTAATCAACAACGTTTGTGGATTAGGAACTGTGTTTTTAAAGAACAATCTCGTATCAGCGGTTGCTATTCTTCTTTATAAAATAAGCTTTCGCTTTGCGCAAAAAGTCTTTTTTCAAAATCATGATGATCTAAAGCTCTTCATCGACAGAGGCCTTGTTCCGGCCAGTGCTGTTGACCTTGTTCCGGGTTCAGGAATCGACTTGAAGAAGTTTCAGCCAATGTCTTTTAAGCGAAATGAAAAATTTACATTTCTTCTGATCTCAAGACTTATAACGGATAAAGGCATTCTGGAATACATTGAAGCTGTTAAAAGTCTGAAATCAACTGGTATTGATGCCCGCTTTCAAATTCTTGGAGCAATGGACGAAGAGCATAAACGTGGAATCAAAGTACGTGTTATTGAAGAATGGATTCAGTCGGGAACCATTGAATACCTGGGGACTACGGACGATGTTCGTCAATTTATAAATCAGGCAGATTGTATCGTTTTGCCATCCTATAGAGAAGGCACACCCCGTACCTTGCTAGAAGCAGCAAGCTCCGCTAAACCCATCATTGCTACTGACGTTCCCGGATGTAATCATGTTGTTACAAATGAATTTAATGGTCTGCTTTGCAAATTAAAAGATGCGAATGATCTTGCAGACAAGATGAAATTAATGTCGGGCTTCGATAACGCCAAGCTTGAAGCGTTTGGTCAAAACGGTAGATCGAAAATGGAAGCCGAGTATGATGAGTCTGTTGTTATAAATAAATATCTCGAAACCTTAAGAGACCTTAAGAAGGCGTCTTAATTACAAAACGTTTACGCATGCAAATAAAACCTACCGGTATTGATCAACTGGTTGAAATTATTCCACCTGTATATGATGATGATCGTGGCTGGTTTGTAGAGTTCTATAAAGAAGAATTTTTCAGAGAGCATAACCTGAATTATACCTTTGTGCAGGATAATAAATCCTTCTCCAAAAAAGGCGTTATCCGAGGCCTTCATATGCAGCTGGAGCCCTTTGCTCAAGTTAAATTGGTAAGTGTACTGCATGGAAAAGTATTGGATGTGGTGGTGGATTTAAGAAAGGGATCAAAGACTTTCGCCCAGGTTTATTATTGCGTACTAGAGGGTGACCAGCACAATATGCTAATTGTGCCCGAGGGTTTTGCGCATGGTTTTGCCGCTCTTGAAGATTCCGTCTTTTTCTATAAGTGTTCCAATCCGTATAACAGAGCTTCTGAAATTGGCTTGATCTGGAACGATCCTGAGCTGAATATTGATTGGCAAGTGCACAACCCCATCATTTCAAAAAAAGATCAGCTGCTTCCTACATTGGCTGAATTGTTAAGAAAATCAGTAATTTCACGCAACTGAAATACTTTTTTATCTTGAGACAATCGTATTTTTTTAAAACTGGTCTTTATCTGTTTGTAGCCCTGCTCATCTCTTCATGTGCGTCCTATAAGCAGAGTATCATGTTTAAAGTACCGGAAGGCTATGCATTGGCGAAGCAGGTAGATGCTGTAGAGAAGAATTACACGATACAAAAGAATGATTACCTCACGATTGAAGTTTACACGAATAGTGGCGAGCGTATAATTGATCCGGATTTAAAACTGAGTCAATCCAATGTGAACTCAGGAGAAGCAAAGAAGGAAGTAACTACCTACCTGATTAATGATGTAGGAACAACCCGATTTCCGATGGTGGGCGAAGTTAAACTGGAAGGTCTTACAGTATTGGAGGCAGAGGATATTTTGAAACAAGCCTACACAAAATTTTATGAACAACCTTTTGTCCGATTGAAATGTACGAATAAACGTGTCGTTGTACTGGGATCTCCGGGAGGAGTAGGCGGAGGTGTTGTACCGTTGGTAAATGAAAACATGCGGCTTACAGAAGTACTGGCATTATCGAAAGGATTGAATAGTGATTCAAAATCCAGGAACATACGCGTCTTGCGTGGCGATCAGGCATATGTTGTTGATTTTAGCACACTCGAGGGTTTTGTAAAAAACAACATGATCATGGAACCTGGTGATGTGGTTTATGTAGAGCCTGTTAGAAGACCATTTAGCGAGGGCTTACGTGATAACGCTGCCTTGCTTAGTATTTTCACCAGTGTATCAACATTGATAATTGTGCTGATTTCACTTTAATGCACACTACGTTGGAGAATCAAAAAAATATAAGATTACAATCACCCGCTGAAGAAGGTATTGACTTCAATACACTCAGGGCTGTTATCCGTCACAATTGGTTCTGGCTATTGCTCATTTTTATCGCCATCAACAGCATTGCTTACTTAACGATTCGCTACACAAAAAATCTTTACGAATCTCAGTCGGAACTAAAGCTGGATATTAAAAAGAATGCTTCGGAACTTGGAATAAAAAGTGTTGTTGAAGATCAGAACATCAATGTGGTTTCAGGCGAGATTGAAATTATAAAGTCAAAGTTGTTTTTAAGTCATGTAATAGATTCGGCAAAACTGAATGTAAGTTACTATAGCATTGGTCGTTTATTAAATGATGAGCTGTACTCAAGTGCTCCCTTTATTGTAACACACCATGTAGAGAAAAATAGTCGTTTTTTAAACACCCCAATTTATCTTGACGAAAAAGATGCGAAGAGTTTTACGCTCACCATTGGTGATCAGGGTGAAGAGGTAGTAGCAAAATATGGTAAACTCATTTCTTTACCCGGATTGGAGTTGATGATAGGCCGGAATGATAATTTCACAAAGGGCACAGAAATTGGTTATTTCTTCATTCTGAATAGTCATGATATGTTGCTTGATTACCTTTCTGCCCGGCTTGAAGTTGAGCCCATTAACTTTAGCGCGAATACAGTCAGGATTTCATTTAAAGATAACAATCCGACTAAGGCCTTTTCCATCTTAAATCAAATTGATACGGTTTATCTTCAGTATAGCAACGACCAAAAAAATCTGGCGACCAAACAAAAGATAGACTGGGTATCAAATGAGCTTGCCCATATTGAAAAACGAATGGAAAACTTTGAAGATTATTTCGAAGATTTTACGCTTCAGAACAAGACCAATAATATGGATGACGACCTGAAGAAGACGGTAGCCGCCATTAATCGAATTGATTCCCAGCGCTATGAAATGACAAGAAGAGTAAAGGATATTAATAACCTTGTGGATGGACTTAATCAAGGTGATTTTTTCGTTTCACTTTCTCAGCGACAATTTCTTCCTGCTTCTCTTGAGAAAAATTTAGAAACGCTCGAGCAACTTTACCTGGATCAGGAGAAGTTAAAACTTTCTTACAGCGAGGTTACTTTTGCTTTTCGCGAAAAGCAAAAGGAAATTGAGACCCTGCAAAGCAAAGCACTGGCGCAATTAACCGAGTTAAAAACAGAATCGCTTAAAAAATTGCAAGAACTAAATCAGCGGAAGATACAATCCGAAAATACATTTGCCAGCCTTCCGGATAAAAGCACAGAGTTTTCAAAGAACCTCCGGTTTTACAAACTGTACGAACAATTCTATTTGTCATTAATGCAGTCAAAATCAGAATTTGAAATTGCTCAGGCAGGTAGTATTCCTGATTTCAAAATTCTATCTCCAGCTACCATGCCTAGATATCCGATCTCACCAAATAAATGGATGATTACCGGTATTGGTTTTGTAGCGAGCCTTGTTGTGAGTCTCTTTTTTATAGGCTCGTTGTATTTGCTGAATGATAAGATTACCAATATCTCTGAATTAGAAAGGATAAGGGAAGTTCCTGTTCTTGGCGTTGTACCTTCATCACGCTATTCTAAAGATACTGGTCTTCATATAATTGATCATCCGAAGTCAATGGTGAGCGAAGCCATTCGCACCTTACGAACCAATCTTGATTTCTTTAATTCAAATCTGACTCAAAAAGTAATTGCCATCTCGTCAACAGTATCTGGTGAAGGAAAATCATTTATTGCCATGAACCTGGGTGGTGTAATAGCGTTATCGAGAAAGAAAGTGATTCTTCTTGATCTTGACATGCGCAAACCAAAAGTAAATTTACCGACTTTAGTGGAGGATAAATCAAAAGGAGTAAGTACAATTCTGATTCGCAAGAATAGCTGGCAAGAGTGTATTACAAAAACGCAACTGGAAACCTTCGACTACATCGCTTCTGGTCCACATCCGCCAAATCCTTCTGAACTTTTGCTGAATGGCGAGTTTGAGGGATTGCTCAGTGAATTAAAAAAGAATTACGATTACATTATTCTAGACACACCACCTGTAGGACTTGTAACAGATGGAATTATGGCGATGAAGCGGGCTGATATTTCGATTTACATATTCCGGGCAAACTATTCGAAGAAGGATTTTATGAGTAACCTTCAGCGAATTATTAACATCAACAAATTCTCAACCATCACTACTTTGTTAAATGCTCTTCCTTCAACCGGAGAGAATAGTTATGGCTACGGCTATTACGAAGAACCAAAAAGAAGAAATTCGATACGGAATTTTTTTAAAGCATAATGTTCAATTGGTTAAAGAAGAAAGATACACCATCTCCAGCCGAGGCCTTGCGCATCGACCTTCACTCTCATCTTCTTGCGGGTATTGATGATGGAGTAAAGACGATTGAACAGGCAGAAGAAATTGTCAGGCACTTTCAGCAATTAGGGTATTCGAAACTCATCACAACACCTCATGTGATTAGTGATTCATACAAGAATACTCCTGAGATAATCAGAGAAAAGCTTCAGGAACTTCAAATGCATCTTCGCAAAGTAAATGTGGACGTAGAGATTCAGGCAGCAGCAGAATACTACCTGGACGACTATCTATTTAAGTTGATTGAGCAAGACAAAGAGGTGCTTACGTTCGGGAAAAAGTATCTACTCTTTGAAACCAATTTCTTAACAGAGCCCCTTAACCTGAAAGAATTTGTTTTTATGGCAACGGTTAAAGGATACAAACTCATTCTGGCTCACCCCGAACGTTATCAATATATGTATCATAATATTGAAAAGGCACGCGACTTAATGGATCGTGGAGTTCTTTTGCAAATGAATATTAATTCCATTGCCGGATATTATGGAGCGGAAGTGCAGTCAACTGCAAAAAAGTTAATTGATAGGGGATGGGTGCATTTTCTCGGAAGTGATTGTCATCACATACAACATGCAAAATTGATTGGTGATGCGCAGTCGATGAAGTACTTTCAAAAAGCGCTATCTTTACCAATCTTAAACAACACATTATAGATGATAGCAGTCACGGGTGCCAATGGTCTTCTTGGAAATTTTGTTATCCGGGAATTGATTGCGAAAAATGAATCCGTTCTTGCACTGAAACGAGCTGATAGTGACACCTCCATGCTTGCGGATATTGAGAATAAAATAACATGGTGCGATGCTGACATTCTTGATCCTGTATCGTTGCACGAAGCATTCGAAAAAGTAACGCATGTTATACATACTGCAGCAATTGTTTCATTCAATCCAAGCAGAGCAAAAGAAGTAATGAATGTTAATGTTCAGGGGACACGCAATGTTGTGAATACGTGCTTAGCACTTGGTATTAAACGCCTTGTCCATATTAGTTCCGTTGCAGCATTAGGTCGGCAAAAAGGACAGACGCATGTTGATGAAAAAAACAAGTGGGTAAGCAATGCACTCAATAGCGTATATGCCGAATCAAAATATGGATCAGAGCTTGAAGTTTTTCGTGGACAGGAAGAAGGATTGAGTACCGTTATTTTAAATCCATCCGGTATCCTTGGGCCTGGCAATTGGAATCGCAGCAGTGCTCAACTTTTTAAATATAGCTGGCAGGAAAAACCATTTATAACAGAGGGTTTTTTAAATTATATAGATGCACGGGATGTAGCCAGTATTGCATATCAATTACTTCATCATAAAGTAGAAGGAGAACGATTTATTGTAAGTGGAGGAAATATTTCCTACGAAAATTTCTTCGGAAAAATGGCGAAACTTTTCAATAAAAAACCACCTCACATTAAGCTTGGCAAAACACTGTTAAACGTGTTGGCACGTATTGAGAGTTTTCGTACTTTATTTACCCGTTCTGAACCCCTTATTACGCCAGAAACAGCACGCTTTGCAGGAACGGAATTTCTTTACGAGAATCAGAAAATAAAAAAACTGCTCCATTTTGAATTTCAATCGATTGATCAGACGCTGCAATGGTGCTGTGAATATTACATCCGGAAAAATCAATCCAAAAAAATAGGATAAAAGGTCTTAGCTTTACGTCAGATTTACCTATTTTAGGAAAACCTTTTAGTCCATGTCAAAAGAATATCGCAACAGAGAAGAAGGAAATGAGTTGATTAAGCGTTTTGAGGACCATCTGCGAAAAAAGAAAACTGAATTTTACGACCTTGGTGCCTACGAGCAGATAATAGATCATTATATGATGCGCGGCAAGCACAATAAAGCGCTTAAGGCCGTTAATCAAGCCATCAGTCAGTATCCTTTTTCAACTGAATTAATCACGGTTAAAGCCCAGATTTTATCGAACCTCGAAGAGTTTGACCAGGCCCTTGAACTGCTTGATCAGGCCCATGCGCTTCAGCCAAATGATCCGGAAATTTATTTAACGAAGGGCTCTATTTACTCTTTGAAAGGAGAGCATGTAAGTGCTATCGAAAATTTTGAATTAGCCTTATCCCTTGCTGAAGATAAAGATGAAGTGTATTACAGCATTGGTCTTGCGCATCAATCGATGAGTGATTTTCAATTGGCTATTGATTCCTATAAAAAAGCAATCGAGTTAAATATTAATCACGATGGTGCTTTGTATGAATTGGCATATTGTCTTGATATCACCGGCCAACTGGAAAGCAGCATTGAGTACTATCAGAAGTTTATTGATGAAGATCCATACTCAACCGCTGCATGGTATAACCTTGGAATCGTTTATAATAAACTTGAAAAATTTCAAGAGGCACTTCATGCCTATGACTACGCTGTAACGATTGACGAAACGTTTGCTTCGGCTTATTTCAATATGGGGAATACCCATATGAATCTCAGTGAATACACAAAAGCGTTAGATGCATTTAGAAAGACAATTGATATAGAAGGACCAAGTCCGGAAGTGTATTGCTGTTTAGGTGCAGCGTATGAAAGTTTAGAGCAATATGATTTAGGCCTTAAATATTTTCAGAAGGCTGCCAAGTTGGATACCCTATATGATGAAGCGTGGTTTGGTGCAGGCGCGTGCTTAGAGAAACAAGAGAAATGGTTTCAGGCCCTTCATTTTTACAACAAGGCATTAAAGATCAATACTGAAAATGCAGAGTATTGGAAGTCCGTTGCGCATGCTGAGTTTAAGGTAGGCAATACGGTATCCAGTATTGATGCATATGAAGAGGCATGTAAACTTGATCCTACAGATAAAGAAATTTGGCTTAATTGGTCGTTCATTTATTTTGAACAAGGCGATTATGATAAAGCGATAGAAACCTTATTAAATGGTTTCAAAGATGTTCCGGATGATGCAGAGTTCTTTTATCGCATGACCGTTTACCTGATTGAAGGTGGTCGTTTTAAGGAAGCATTTAATTATTTAGAAAATGCATTAATTTTGGATTTTGATGGCCATGCGGCATTGTTCGATTTTTTCCCTAAAATTGAGACCCAGAAGGCCTTATTCAAGATCATCGAACAATTTAGAAAAGACAACAGCTAATGAATTACGAAATTAAAAACCTGCCTGAGCGAACACAAAAGCCCAGACAGTATGGTTTTACTATGATGATGGACAAAGGTCTGAGCGTGCGTGAAGCAGAGGACTTTGTAAGTAACTGTGCAGACCATACCGATATCGTAAAACTAGGATGGGCTACATCTTATGTAACACCCAATTTAAAGGACAAACTTGCGGTCTATAAAAATGCGGGCCTCCCGGTTTATTTTGGAGGAACTTTGTTTGAAGCGTTTGTCATCCGCGATCAGTTTGATGAATACCGCAGAGTATTGGATAAATACGATTTGTCTTTTGCTGAAGTATCAGACGGATCAATGGATATTGATCACGATAAAAAATGTGATTACATCACAAAATTGTCAGAACAGGTAACCGTATTATCAGAAGTTGGGTCTAAGGATGCAGACAAGATTATTCCACCTTACCAGTGGATTGAATTAATGCAGAAGGAACTCGATGCTGGTGCATGGAAAGTAATTGGTGAAGCACGCGAGAGTGGTAACGTAGGATTGTTCAGATCTACAGGCGAGGTACGTTCCGGACTTGTTCAGGAAATCTTAACGAAGATTCCATTTGAAAAAATTATCTGGGAAGCTCCTCAAAAAGCACAGCAAGTCTGGTTTGTTAAGTTGCTTGGTGCGAATGTAAACCTGGGCAACATTGCACCCGAAGAAGTAATTCCTTTAGAGACCATCCGCTTAGGTTTGCGTGGTGATACCTTTCTACATTTTTTGGGCATCGAAAAAAAGAAAACGAATACTGCTCCGCCATTTGAGATTGACTAAGTCAAAGGCATTTTGAGAAATTTAAGAGACTACATACTCCTCTATATAAAAGGTATTGCAATGGGCGCGGCAGATGTAGTGCCTGGCGTTTCCGGTGGTACCGTTGCGTTCATTACCGGAATTTATGAAGAACTTCTGTATTCAATAAAAGAAATTGATATTGAATCAATGAAGCTCTTGATTAAGTTCGAGTTCGCTTTCTTCTGGAAAAAGATTAATGGAAATTTCTTAGCCGTATTAGTTGCTGGCATTGTAACCAGTTTATTTTCATTGGTAAAACTGATGATGTATTTGCTGAGGCATCATCCCATTTCAATCCGGTCATTTTTCTTTGGATTGATTTTAATCTCAGCACCGTTTATGTTTCGGGAAATTAAAAAGTGGAATGGCCTCGCTGTTCTGTCTTTTGTTATCGGTGTTGCCATTGCTTACGCGATCACGGTATTATCACCGATACAATCGCCTGACAATCTTGTGATCGTTTTCTTCGCAGGTGCTTTGGTCATTTGTGCCATTGTCATGCCGGGCGTGTCTGGGGTGTTTATATTGTTGTTAATTGGAAAATATCAATTCATTGTTACATCGCTGATGAATTTTGATATTCTTGTCATTCTTGTATTTCTTACAGGCTGTTTAGTGGGAATTCTCAGTTTTTCCAGATTTTTATGCTGGATAGTAGATAATTATCACAGTGCTACAGTAGCTTTGCTGGCCGGTTTTATGATTGGCTCGTTAAACAAGGTATGGCCTTGGCGCGAAGTTTTGGAATATGTTACGAACAGCAAAGGCGAGCAGGTTCCTGTATTTGACAAAAGTGTTTTACCTTGGCATTTTATGGCCACAACAAGTAAGGACCCTCAGGTTTTCCAGGCAATTTTAATGATGGCGCTTGGTGTTTTTATAGTAGTATTATTGGAAAAGATTGCAACAAGACTTAAAACTAAAATCTGAACATGGAAAAAGTATTCGGACTAATTGGTGCTACCGTTAGTCATTCGTTCTCTAAGGCATATTTCGATGAAAAATTCTTTCGTGAAGGTCTTCGTGATTATCACTATGAATTATTTCCCTTGAATAGCATCAATGACATTGAGTCTTTGTTGAAGGACACAAAAGGATTGACAGGTCTTAATGTCACTATTCCATATAAGGAACAAGTGTTTAAATATTTGGATGAAGTGGATGGTTTCGCAAAAAGAATTGGAGCCGTTAACGTCATCAAAATTAAAGACGGCAAGCTTCAGGGTTTCAACACCGATTCAGATGCATTCTTTGAAACGATTGAAAAGTGGTTGCCTGAAGAAAATAAATTAAGCGCTTTGATTTTAGGAACCGGTGGTTCTTCAAAAGCGGTTCAGGAAGCGTTGAAGAAGTTGGGCGTTAGTTTTCAGATTGTATCACGCGAAGCAGGTAAAGGTAATTTGACATACACTGATCTGGAGAAAGATCCTTCACACATTAAGAATAATTTACTCGTCATTAATACAACACCATTGGGCATGAGTCCAAACACGGAAGCAATGCCTCCGATTGATTTTGAACACATTGGTGCTGATCATTATGTATACGATCTGATCTACAATCCTGCTCGTACGATGTTCTTACAAAAGGCAGAGATGAGCGGAGCGAAAATTAAAAACGGATTAGAAATGCTTCATATCCAGGCTGAGAAGTCGTGGATGATCTGGAATAACTGAAATTGAAAGTTAATGGTTAATCGTTAATTGGTTTACAAAATCGCCCCTTAGGAATAAGGGGCGATTTTGTTTTTAGCCTATCTGAACTATTTCGATCTGAGAAACGATTAACTTTTAACTATTAACCGATAACCTATTAACTTCCCTCCATGGATTACAAACTCACAAGCGAATACGTACCTACTGGCGATCAACCGAAAGCCATAGAGCAACTTATCAATGGTATCAATGCCAATGAGCCACATCAAACCTTGTTGGGTGTTACAGGCTCTGGTAAAACGTTTACCATGGCGAATGTTATTGCCCGCACAGGTAAACCGACTTTAATCCTAAGTCACAACAAAACATTAGCGGCTCAATTGTATGGAGAGTTCAAGCAATTCTTTCCAGACAATGCGGTTGAGTATTTTATTTCATACTACGATTACTATCAGCCTGAAGCTTTTATTCCTTCTTCGAATGTTTACATCGAAAAGGATCTTTCAATAAATGAAGAGATTGAAAAGCTTCGGTTGAGTGCGACATCCTCTTTACTAACAGGCCGCAGAGATATTATTGTGGTGGCTTCTGTTTCGTGTATTTATGGTATTGGTAATCCTGATGAGTTTGGTAAGAACGTTATTAAGCTCAAAGTAGGAGAGACAATCGCGCGTAATAAATTGCTCTTTGGTCTGGTTGACATTTTATACAACCGAACTGAAGTTGAATTTAAGCGCAGCACTTTTAGAGTGAAGGGGGACACTGTGGATGTTTATCTTTCGTATGCCGACTATGCTGTGCGTATTTATTTTTGGGGCGATGAGATCGAATCCATGCAGCGAATCGATCCGATTAGTGGTAAGAAAATTTCAGATGAAACGGTTGTTACTATTTTTCCTGCCAACCTTTTCGTGACGGCAAAAGATTCCCTGTATCAGGCCATGAAAGAAATTCAGGATGACATGGTAGCGCAAGTGGGAATGTTTGAGTCCGAGCTTCGTCACCTGGAAGCGAAGCGATTAAAAGACCGAACTGAATTTGATTTGGAGATGATGCGCGAGCTCGGTTATTGTTCGGGTATTGAAAACTACTCGCGTTATTTCGACAGAAGAGCCCCAGGCGCGCGACCATTCTGTCTGATGGATTATTTTCCGGATGATTATTTATTGGTGATTGATGAGAGTCACGTAACCGTTCCGCAGGTTCGTGCGATGTGGGGAGGTGACCGATCGCGCAAAGCAAACTTGGTTGATTATGGTTTTCGTTTGCCATCAGCGTTAGATAACAGACCGCTTACCTTCAACGAATTCGAAACACTGATGAATCAGGTTGTGTATGTAAGTGCAACGCCATCGGAGTATGAGCTAAGAAGATCAGAAGGAGTTGTAGTGGAACAGGTGATAAGACCAACGGGATTACTCGATCCCGAAATTGATGTGCGACCAAGCCGAAATCAGATTGATGATTTATTGGAAGAGATTGATGAGCGCGTGAAGAAGAAGGAGCGCGTATTAGTGACAACCCTTACGAAACGCATGGCTGAAGAGCTAACCAAATACATGGATCGTGTTGGCGTGAAGTGTCGCTACATTCACTCTGAAGTAAAGACACTTGATCGCGTAGAAATTTTGCGTGAATTGCGAATGGGGGTGTATGATGTATTGGTTGGTGTTAACTTATTGCGTGAAGGCCTTGATTTACCTGAGGTTTCGCTTGTCGCTATTCTCGATGCAGACAAGGAAGGATTCTTACGCAATCAGCGCTCGCTTATTCAAACCATTGGTCGTGCAGCGCGAAACGAAAACGGAAGAGTGATCATGTATGCTGATAAAATTACAGAGTCGATGCAATTGGCTATTGATGAAACGAATCGCAGAAGACAAAAACAAATTGATTATAATTTAGAGAATGGTATAACACCAAAGACAATTCTAAAATCAATGGACATGATATTGAAGCAGACTAAAGTCGCTGACTCCAAGAAATCAACGAAGAACTATTATGTTGAAAATGAGGAAGCTTCATTGGCAGCTGATCCTGTCGTAGCCTACCTCAGCAAAGATGAATTGCAGAAGATGGCTGATCGTACGCGAAAGGCGATGGAAAAAGCAGCAAAAGAATTGGAGTTTATGGAAGCTGCAAAATTGCGTGATGAATACATGGCGATTCAGAAAATGATTGAAGATAAGAAGTAAGAATTAATGGATGAAGAGCGAACTTTTAAACTAAGCAAAGCCAAAAACCTAAATCCAAGCATATGAATATTCTATTGATTAGTCTGGGCATCTTTTTTGGTTGTGTAGCGCTGATTTTTATTATCGCATTATTCTCAAGAAAAGGTTACTCCATTGAACGTGAAATCGTGATTGACAAATCAGGCAATGAAGTGTTTCAATACCTTCGGCATATAAAGAATCAGGATAAATTCAGTGTATGGGTAATGAAGGACCGTGACATGAAAAAAGAATTTCGAGGTAATGATGGAACGGTTGGATTTGTATATGCCTGGGAAGGTAACAAGCAAGCCGGAAAAGGGGAGCAAGAGATTAAGAGCATTGAAGAGGGTAAGTATCTCGGCCTGGAAGTTCGTTTTGAAAAGCCTTTTGTAGCAGTCGCGAGTACT
This sequence comes from Chryseolinea sp., assembly GCA_039930485.1. GTDB lineage: Bacteria > Bacteroidota > Bacteroidia > Cytophagales > Cyclobacteriaceae > Chryseolinea. The sequence continues at coordinate 14,798 of JBDTTT010000066.1, read as the reverse complement.
CCCTTTACAGTAGAGGCGATATCTCCGCAACAATCAAGAGTGATATGGGGTATGACGAGTAGTATGAATTATCCTATGAACATTATGCTTCTGTTAATGAACATGGAAAAATTGTTGGGAAAGGATATGGAGACCAGTCTCAAAACACTTAAAAGTATTCTGGAGAAGTAGCGAGCAATTTTATACTTCATTTTTTATACAAGCACTTCTATTCATGCATAGTTCGATGCCGATTGTCTTTTATATTTGCATCCTTAAATTGTAATCATGACGAAACGATATTTATTTTTTCTGATTTTTATTTTTTCAACTTCTTTTTCACACGCTCAGATTGCAAAGGATATTTTAGTAGGAGGAGGTTTTGACTTGATTAAAACGGATAACGATGGCTTTGTGAAAAAAGCACAGTTTGGCATTGAAGGTAATTATTTCCTCACCCGTAAATTCACCGCATCCGCTGGAGTTGACTTCTGGACGGATGATCACGTGAGTCTTGTGTTAGGGGGAAGATGGTATCCGGTGGATAATGTTTTTGTTCGGGCCCGCGGATTGATTGGTGAAAATGATTTGGTTGTTGGTGGAGGCTGGGCAAAACCAATTAATGAAAATTGGCGCTTTGAAGCGATTGGTGATTTCTATTTTAAAGTTGATTTTTCTATTCGGATTGGCGCAGTGTACGTCATCCGGATGAAGCAAAAATAAAGTACAAGGTGTAAGTAACGAAGAACAAGGTTTGACTTGCAGGACAGTATGATTTCATTAATTCGTACCTTGTAATTCATACCTCGTTCCTTAACCTTTATGCGAAGCCCCGTAGTCGATAATTTTTTATTTGATAAACCCGAGAATATTCTGATGATTGATATCAAGATGATTCAATACTTTTTAAAGCAGGGTGTAAAGATCAATCAAACGAAGACAAAGAATTTCGTTCGTATTCCGAGGAAAGAAAAGTAATTGGTGAATAAATTCACTTTCTAAATCCATAGGGGCAATGCCTGCAACCACTTTTGCAACATGATCCACGTAATAAATGGTATTGTTCTGTAAAAACATAAAATCCATTCTCGATATAGTAATGGATGTTCTCTACTTGCTCACTGGGTTTGGGAAATGACTTTCCCTTTAATGCTGTGACTTTACTTTCAACTTCAGCTAAACAATTCGCACAAAGACATCCAAAATAAGTATGGTCCAAAAATTTTCTTGTAACATCACTCAATGAAATAGTCGAGCATTGGCAATTACTCACATCACCTACCTTGCATTCGAATCGTGAGCCGCATCGCTTGCATACAAGGATCTCATGTTTCCCTTCGTTCTCTTTCGATATGATTCGTGATCCACTCATGCCAGTTTCATTTCAATAAACCAGTAGGTTCCAATGTGTGAAATAGAACCAAAGGTAATATCAATTCGATTCTTAAACAGGGGTGTGTTAACAACGAGTGTATGATATTCACCATTCTCACCGCAGGCATCAACTCCGATTCTCTCTAACTCATCAATTAAATCCTCATCGATCTTTCTTCCTAGGAATCTTTCGCCCATAGCTTCGTTACACGACACGATGTAGGTCTCGATTCCGCTGTCCAACATTTGAAGTACTAATGCTTTTCGATGTTGTTTCCATAAAGGAAGAATAGCCTCTATTCCGACAGCAGTACAAACTTTTTCTTCCCAGTCCCGATGAGCCTGAAGATCAATATCACCAAATACCCCATATGAAATATTGAATTCTGACTTCAGTTTCTGGAGTGTTTCAACAAAGATTTTCTCATACGATTCCCAACTCGCAGGCTTTGTTACGATCGGTAAGTTCAGCATGCTGGCTTGTTTTTCCAGAACAAGTTTTGGAATAGCATGACTTCTGCTCACCATGTTATTTTCATTCATCATGTTCAGCAAAACCACAGGAGTATGACCTTCTTCAATTGCCTTCATCATCGCAAAGCAACTATCTTTTCCACCACTCCAACTGGTAACAAAAAGGCTCATATTGTGAATGCAAATTTTGGATTTATGGCCAGTACTTTTTCTTTTAAATGAGGTTCAAGATCGAAAAGATCAGGATTAAATAATGAGGCCAACACTTCGATTCCATCCACCAATGTGGAAGCTGAAGGTTGGGTGAATAATTCGAAGTCAACAATAAATACATTTCCATTCCTCACGGCCTGAAGTGAAGACCACTCTGGTTTGGAGCTGAGTAAATGTAATTCTTCAAGACTTCGTTCAGGGCGAAATCCACAAGGCGCAATCACAATAACTTCCGGGTCATACTTTATTACTTTACTCCATTGTGTAACAATACTATCACCTTTTGGATTCGATAGCATATCAATTCCACCCGCCATGGCAATTTGATCTGGTATCCAATGTCCACAATTATAAATGGGCTCAATCCATTCCATTAACATCACACGTTTCGGTTTTGCTTTCGCTTTGCGAAGTGTATCGATGACAAAATCAATTCGCGCTTGCAGATTGCTTAGGTAGGAATACGCTTTTTCTTCTTCACCCAAAGCAGAAGCAATGGTAATGGCAGTTGCAAATACATCGTCAAGTCCAGATGGAGCGAGTGCAATCAATGCTGGTTGTTTACTCAACTTCGCGACTGCTGCTGATGTACACGCTGTATCAATCTGACACACCTCACAAACATCTTGTGTAAAGATAATGTCGGGTTGAATGGCCTGAAGCAAATCGTCATCTACATAATACAAACTTTTGCCTTGTGCTTTACTAGCACTGAAAATAGTATCGATCTCTTTGCTGGTGTAAGTATTACCTTCCAAGAAATAGCGCACCACTTTGTGTTTATCATTCAACGCTTCCTGTGGACATTCGAAAGTGACACCGTGCAAGAGATGTTGCAAATTCATATCGTAAATCATTTTAGTAGCAGCAGGAAGGAAGGAGCAGGCTTTCATTTGTCTGGTGTTATACGTGATCTGTTATTTTTGATAAGATGGCTCATGGCAAAGATTGATTAAGAATGGTAACCCCGCCACGGGCGGGGTTACTCAATCATCCTAGAGGGGGACTTTTGTCCAATACAAAAACTTAAAGTGTAACTCAGTAAAAGAAGCAATCCTGAAACGATCAGGATTGCTTCAGCCCACTTACTCACTCAACTGAAGTTTAAGAATAGGAAACTTCAGTTGTACAAATTCGAAACTTCCAAAAAGGAGCGCTCCGAATACCAGGTTCCCGAGCAATACCTTTTGCAGATAGGGTATTGCGAGATAATAACACATCATCAATCCGTGCCAGTCACGTGTAAAGGGTAAGCTAGTAGTGATGTCTGTTCCACCACCAAGCCACACACCCATGTCCGACACAAGCCAATGAATTAATGCACAAGCTGTCGCTGATATGACTACACTCTTGATTGATACTTTTTTAATGTATTGTCCGATGAGTACCATCAACGCAAAGCTTGCATAAACCCACGCGAAGCCATCATAGAAAAATACCCATTCATTGAAAACCAAAAAGCGATTGATGATAATGTCAGTGAGCCATAACATAAGCAAGGGAACGAGATAGGCTTTCCACTTGTCTTGATAATAACATCCACCAAACATCGCCATTGCTCCAAGAGGAGTAAGGTTGAAAAAGGTTGGGAGCAATCCACCAGAGTTTGCAAGCCTGAACGTACCCGCTGCTAGAATAAATGCCGCCAATACAAATGGACGGGGATTGATTTGTTTTTTCATCAAGTTGGTTTGTTCATTATTTAAAAGCACATCCATTTGGTGCAATACCTACTGCCTTGGTTTTGAGTAATGTTCCAGCTTCATCATACACATCAATATTTCCTGCTGAGCTAAAGCTTGGTGCTTCGCATCCAATGATGTTGCCGTTAAAAGGATCTATTGATAGCCCATAATAACCTTTTGATTTAAATGCACTGGTAGGTAACGAGGTTGCTATTGTCGACAATTTGTAAACCGCATCATCGTAGTTATAGTATAATGTAGTTCCATCATTGGATATGCATAGGTTGCTCGCATTACTGAATGTAAAATTCTCTACAGTAAGGCGTAAAACTTCTGTATTGCTTGAGTTGATTTTACTGATTGACCCCTTTGTGCTTTTTTCTTCATCAATGTTATAATCCTCATCGTATTCTGTAGCACCACTTGAAGTTACCCAGATGTTACCATCCTTATCACGTTGTAAGCTGTTTGGATTATCTCCTGTAGTAATGGTTGCAATTACCTCATCTGTATTCGTATCAATTACCTTAACTGTATTGTCCTTAACGGACACGAAGTTTTCATTATCGAATCCTCCTGCATTCGTTACGTAAACGAGATTGCCAACTTGTAACATTCTATTCGTACCTACGCCTGTTGAAATTGTTTTGGTTACTTCGTTGGTAGTGAGATCAATTACTTTTACTGTTCCGGTAACTCCATTCGAACCCCAATCAGATACATATGCTTTGGTCGAGGATATGCCTAAAAAATACCTTGGGCTTGGTAAACCTTCTGTGATTGTAGTAAGTGATGTGAAATTATTTACATCAATGACTTCAATTTTAGATGAGTTTTGAACAACGATGTATCCTTTACTTTCAAACACGCTCATGGATTGAGATTGATCGCCCAGCGGATGCGCAAGGGTGAAGATGATGTTGTTTGTCACCGCGTCAGCTTTTCGATCATAGAAGGAGAGCGAAGTGTTGCTCCCGTTGAATGCACCCTCGTTGACAATAAAAAAACCGGACTCACCTGGTTTTAAAGGTTCTGGATCATTGGTACACGATTGGATAAAGATCATGCTGGCGATCACTGCCGACACAGTAAACTTTCTTAGAAAATTAAGTTTCAACTTCATAATGAATTTGGTTTGTTAAAATTGATTGTCACTCCGGTTTTAAAATTTATTCCAGGCATTGGATAACCTGGTCTGTATAGATATTCGATATCGAACACATTATTTATTTCTCCATTCAATGTGATGTATAGGGTTTTAAAATGAAGCGGTTTGCTTAGCGATATGTTGGTAAGGTCAAACGCTTCTAAAGAATAGAATTCATCATTGTCGGTAGTAGTGTATTGTTTCCCCGTAAGGCTGTTCACTACATTGAGATAGAATCCCTTGTAAATGCATCGGGCTGTAAGGCTTAATTCATGAAATGGTGTATATGGCAATTGCTTATTGATTTCGTTGGCATTAGCTCTCGTGTAGATACTTTTATTCGTTGCAAGAGTGAAGCTGTATTGAGCGGACAATTCAATACTCATTGATCCCAATGCGAAGTGACCAGCGCCTTGAACTTCGACTCCACGTGACCAGACTTTTTTAATGTTTTGAGGAGACCATACTATATCCTGGTACCATAAAATCCAATTGTCAACATCGTTGCTGAATACAGCGGTCGAGAGTAAAATTGATTTTGTGTTTTGGGGATTTGATTTGGAAAATTTCAATCCCACTTCGCCACTATTAGACAGTTCTGATTTTAATTCAGGATTACCTGTAGCGTCCCCACCTTTCCAATACAAATCGTTAAAGGTGGCAAGACGATAATTGCGTGAAAGCGTGCCGTATACTTGAAGACCCTCCATTAAAATTGTTTTGATCGTAACAGAAGGGGCGAAAGGAGCTGCTTCTCCATTGACTAATTCTTCGCGTACGGCCAACGCAAATTCCCATTGGGTAAAAGGTTTCCACTTTAATGCACTGAAAAAAGCGATTCGGTTTCGAATTGGAACATCCTTGCCAAACTCTTCTACTTTCCCTTGCTCCCATGTGTAGTTGATACCCGAAGAAAGATTAATATTTTTCTTTAGGATAAAATTACCTTCGAGATTATTAATTAATGTATTGAACGTGCTTAGCGAAACAAGATTTTTGGAAGGATGATACGCTAAGTCATGGTTTATAAAGGCACCTTGATAATTTAGTTCAAAATTTTGCCTGGAGTAACTCCACCCGCCCAGCACTCTCCAGAATGTATTTTGTTCAATGGCTTCAGCTTTTTTCGGAACAGTAGTGGGATTCGGAACTTCGTAAGTATTGTCTTGCCACCAAAGTTTGAATGTGAGCAAATGATTTTCAGCAGGCTGCCAGTAGTGTTGTTGAAGAATGCCGTATTGTTTTGTAGCCGAGTGATCTCTTCGCTCTTTCTGAGATGTATTCGTATTGGTTAATTTAAAATCGTTTTCGGATTGATTCGTAAAAAATTTGGTTGACGAAATGAATTTCTTCCCGCTCCAGGTTATTGCAGCGTCCTGATAATAACTTCCGAATGATCCTACACTGGCAAACGTCTTTAGTGTTAAGCCTTCATTAAAATGTGCCTTGCTGTTGAGAAGAATAGTACCACCGATTGATCCATTTCCATAGAGACTGGTTGTGCCGCCTGTTTGAATGGATGCATCATCAATGAAACCAATCGGTACAAGAGATAAATCCAACTGTCCTGATAACGGACTTAGTAAATTAATTCCATTCCATAATACACTTGTATGACTGCTACCTGTGCCCCTGAAGGATGCCGTTGCTAATCCACCTGGTCCGTAGCCACGTACATGTCCGTAACCATATTTACGCAGCATATCCGCAAGACTTCCTGATGAGGCCAATGCACGCGTCATGCTATCCACACGAAGTGTGTACTTGCTGATAGCGTAATTACCCAGACGGCTTTGCTCTACAATCACTTCATGAAGTTGCGTAACAGAGTCTTTTCTCTGTTGTGCACCAACTGAAAGTGATGCAAGAACACAAAGACCAATCCCGCTGAGGCGGAATACCAGTGTGATCAACATCTGAAAACGTTATAAGAATAAAATCAATTTGCCATTACCTTTTTCCCGAGGTGAGAGCATTATCAATTGTGCTGGCAGGTCTCCTGACTTGTGTTGGTTTGTCTGTCTTCCCATGGCGCGCCTCGCGCCACAGTGACTAAAAGATGGGGACAAACCCGTTGAGAACACTTACAGTAGCGGGAACTGTTCCGGATTTACACCGAATTCCCTTTTAATCCCGACACATGTCGAGAACCAATACTGGTGCAATGATATAGAATTTTTCTGAAAACCTAATAGATCGAATCTGAACATGACTCGAATAGTTGATTCGTTTATTGGCAATTGATGTAAGAAAAAAAATCCCATCTGAACCAGATGGGATTTTTTATTTGTGATTTTATAGTGAAGACTACCAACGCTTTTTCTTTGCATCGCCACCGCCACCATATCCACCGCTTGTGCGGGGACGCTTAGTATATCCACCACCATCTCTGCTACCTCTTGAAGAAGATGACGATGATGAACCGCTACGTTTATAATCACGACCAGATGATTCACCGCGTGACTCACCTCTGGAGCTGCCACCGTGTGATCTACCTTCTGTAACTTCAACACGCACCTGACGACCTTTGTATTCAACACCTTTAAAGCCATTGAAGATTGCTTCTGCCTGCTCTTTTTCTACTTCGAAGAAAGAGAATGCTCCTTTTAATTCTACTTTACCAATGAAGCGTCTATCAACACGACATGATTCTTGTATAAACTGAAGCATTTCAGGAACTTCTAAACCATCCATCTTACCTAGATTGATGAAGAATCGGTTTCCACTTGAATAACTGTCCGTTGAACTATCACGTCTTCCACTTCCATCTACATTCAGATCAGGAGCATTGCGGTAATAATCTAAAAAGCGATTGAATTCAATTGATGCAAAACGTTTGATCAATTCAGATTTGGTAAGATCTTTCAATGCTGCTTCAACTGCAGGAAGGAACTCAGCAATCTCATCATCGTTCACTTTTACTTCGTGAACTTTGTGCATTAACGCCAGCAATTGTTTTTGACAAACTTCTGGTCCTGTTGGTATCGTTAATTTTTTGAAGGTTGACTTCAATGATTTTTCCAACTGTTTTACTCTTCCCAACTCACGCTTGGAGATCATGGCGATTGAAATACCTTTCTTACCAGCACGAGCTGTACGCCCACTTCTATGGGTATAGAATTCCAACTCATCCGGAATATTCAAATGGATAACGTGTGTAATGTTATCAACGTCAATACCACGGGCCGCTACGTCAGTTGCAACTAAGATTTGCAATCCACGTCCACGGAATTTATTCATTACACGATCGCGTTGTTGTTGCGTAAGATCACCGTGAAGTGCATCGGCACTATAACCATCTTTCATCAACATCTCAGCGATGCGCTGGGTGTCGATACGGGTGCGGCAAAAAATCAAACCAAAAATATCCGGATTGTAATCGAGAATTCTTTTCAGTGCAAGGTATTTGTCTTTATCCTGAACGATAACATAGGTGTGTTCAATGTTCACGTTACTTGTGTTTTGTTCACCTACCTGAAGTTCGAAAGGATCTTCCATGTAGTTCTTCATGATGGCGCGTACTTCGCGTGGCATCGTAGCAGAGAACAACCACGTATTTTTAGTGTCGGGAGTGTACGAAAGAATTTTATCGATGTCTTCTTTAAAACCCATGTTTAACATTTCATCAGCCTCATCTAACACCACAAACTTAATGGTGCTTAAAGAAATGGCTTTGCGATCGATCAAGTCAATCAATCGACCAGGAGTAGCCACAATAATTTGTGAGCCTTTCTTGATTTTTCTGATCTGGTCAGTAATGCTCGATCCTCCATAAACAGCAGTGATGTTGAGGTGCTTTATTTTTTCAGTAAAGTTCTCAAGGTCGCTCGCAATCTGCAGACAAAGTTCGCGCGTTGGGGCAAGGACTAGAGCTTGGGTATCGCGACTAGAGTCGTCAACCAAGTCTAAAAGGGGCAATCCGAAGGCAGCAGTTTTACCGGTTCCGGTTTGTGCAAGGCCAACAAAGTCACGATTCCCCTTCAATAAAACAGGTATGGCTTTTTCCTGTATGGGCGTGGGCGTTTCGAAGCCGATTTTTAGGACCGACTCAACAAGACCTTTGGACAGGCCTAATGATTCAAAAGATTTCATTAATTGATATTATGTAAGCCGCAAAGGTACAGTTAATTACTGACAAAACCGGACATCACCGCAACTACCATACGTCAGGTATGTTTTCTGGCTTGATGCAGAACTTTGTAGGGAGTTAATTAACGATTGCGGAATAAAGGGAGGATAGATCTAGTATTCACAATCGCTGGAAAAAGTATAAATCGATTATGGGTTCATTATCTTCTCCTTCACGTCATCGAAGTACCACACCTTTCCAAACGCACCTACGCCTACGGTTTTCTCTTCGCCATCAACTTTTACTTTTGCGAGAGAGAAAACTTTGTAGTCATCTATCTGAAGCGCATCGTCTTTAATTTTTACAGGAATGTTCTTCACGATTTCTTTAAACTTCTTCTTGTGATTCGATTCATCCGGGTTAGAGAACCAGGCAATAGCCAATACAATCACCAGACCAATCAATATCCATTTGAGAAGCGCTGTGAAAATTTTATAGACAATGTAAACTGCAGCAATGATGAGAATGACAACCAGAATGGATTCCATGATTATAGTTAATGGTTAATGGTAGATTGTTTCATGATCAAAAAATCTTGCCTGGATTTAAAATACCTTTTGGATCAAAGGTTTGTTTAATGCCGCGCATGATTATCAGATTTGCTTCTTTCATAGCAATCGGCATATAGGGTTTCTTGGCAATGCCGATACCGTGTTCACCCGAAAGCATTCCGCCCAAGCTGATGGTGAGTTTAAATATTTCTCCAATGCCTTCAATTACTTTTGTCTTCCAATCTTCGTCACTCATTTGTTCTTTCATTACATCAACGTGCAGGTTGCCGTCACCAATATGTCCGTAACAAATGGAATTGAAACCATGCTTCTTTCCAATTTCTTTAATGCCAATGATAAGCTTGGGTAAGTTTCCGCGAGGTACTACGACATCTTCTGCTTTGTTAAGGGAGTATGCTTTTATTCCAGGTGAAATATTCCTTCTTATTTTCCATAGTTCATCCTTTTGTGCGGAAGTCTCGGCAAAGAGAATTTCACCAACCTGAAATTTCTCCGCTACGTTCATTATACGTTCGGCATCGCGCATCAATACTTCTTCATCGTTTCCATCGAGTTCACAGAGGATATAGGCATCCATGTTTTCAGGAAATGGAGTAGTAACTTTTGCTGCATAAATCTTTTCGCAATAGTCAATCGTTTTCATTGCAGCTTCGCGCTCAAAAAATTCTAAACCTGAAGGTTGAACGCCTTCTCTAAAAATGGCCGCTATACTTTTGCATGCTTCTTCGTTGGTAATAAAGGGTATTAACAGCAATACCGATTTTTGAGGAAGACCTCTCAGTTTAAAAACAATCTTAGTGATGATCCCCAGCGTGCCTTCACTTCCACACATCAATTGTGTGAGATTATAACCCGTAGAATTCTTTAACACATTAGCACCTGTCCAGATAATATCTCCATTCGGAAGAACAACTTCTAAGTTTAAAACATAATCTCGTGTAACACCATATTTAACTGCCTTAGGTCCACCACTATTTTCTGAAACATTGCCACCAATAAAACATGAACCTCTACTGGCTGGATCCGGAGGATAGAAAAGTCCTTTTTCTTTTACAGCATCCTGAAAGACTTCTGTGATGACGCCAGGCTCTACCGTGGCTTGTAGATTCAGTTCATCTATGTTGAGAATTTTATTAAAATGCTCCATCGAAATAACAACTCCTTTATGTATTGGAAGCGCGCCACCACTCAAGCCAGTTCCACCACCCCGAGGTGTTACCGGAATTACAAGCTCGTAACACAATTTCATAATGCGACTAATTTCTTCAGCCGATCGTGGTTTTAGTACAACATCAGGAAGAAAGGAGTGATCCTCGGTCTCATCGTGAGAATAGTGAAATCGTTTTTCCGGGTCAATGATGACGTTCTCTTTCCCTACAATTTCTTCAAACTGCGTGACGATAAGATTAGTGACTTCTGCAAATGCCATGAAACCCGTATATTTGTTTGATTATTTTTTAAACTTCTATGAGGTCATTTTTTAAACTCAAACTTAATCAAAAGCTCTTTCTCTTTGTTGTTCTGCTGACTACGCTTTTTCAATATTCGTGCGCATCGCATAAGCATGCCAGTGCGCGCGAGGATACTGTTGGTAAGGTAGTCACAACAGCGCGAACCTTTATAGGTACTCCATATAAATATGGAGGTACTACCCGAAGCGGAATGGATTGCTCCGGGTTATTGATCAACTCCTTTCATGCCATTGATTTTAATCTGCCAAGAAGTTCTGAAGATCAAAGCAAGGTGGGGAAAGAAGTGAAGATGACCGATCTGCAGCCAGGCGACCTTGTTTTTTTTGCTACTGGGAAAAGAAGGAGAGAAATTACACATGTTGGTCTGGTGACAGACGTACGCGGAAAGAAGGATGTGAAGTTTATACATTCATCAAGTTCATTGGGTGTGGTAGAAACAAACCTATACGCGGAATATTATCAAAAACGTTTTCGGGTAGCAAGGCGTGTCATTAATTAGGGTTTAGGTTATTATTTGTTTTGGCGATTACGTTGTTTTGAATTCTGAGTTATATATTGGCCAATGATAGATAAGATCTGTAAATACTATCAATTTTATTATACCTTAAACTTCTGAACACTTAAATACTAACGTCCATGTCCAGTCGCAGAGATTTTATAAAACTTTCCGCTCTTGGTGCCGCAGCGTTGCCTGTATCCAATTTGCTTGCCAAGCCGATTAAACCTATTAACAAACCGATTGTTATTTCTACCTGGAATTTTGGTTTGCAAGCCAATGTAGAAGCGTGGAAAGTTCTATCCAGTGGTGGTCGTGCCTTAGATGCAGTTGAAGCAGGAGCGCGTGTTCCTGAAAGTGACTCAACAGAAATGTCCGTTGGGTTAGGTGGCTTACCTGATCGCGATGGCAAAGTAACGCTTGATGCGTGTATTATGGACGAGCATGGAAATTGTGGATCAGTTGCTTTTTTGCAACACATTGCGCATCCAATATCGGTCGCTCGATTGGTGATGGAAAAAACACCTCACGTAATGTTAGTAGGAGAGGGTGCATTACAATTTGCGCTGGCTAATGGATTTAAGAAAGAAAAATCGCCAACGAAGAAAGCAGAGCAGCTTTGGAAAGAATGGCTAAAGAAGGCCGAGTATAAACCGGTAGCAAATATTGAAAACCACGACACTATTGGCATGGTGGCGTTGGATGCAAACGGAAATGTATCAGGCGCATGTACTACCAGTGGCATGGCCTACAAAATGCATGGACGTGTTGGGGATTCGCCCATTATTGGTGCGGGATTATATGTAGATAACGAAGTAGGTGCTGCTACCTCTACAGGTGTTGGTGAAGAAGTTATTCGCATCGTGGGTTGTCATCTTGTAGTGGAGCTTATGCGACAAGGTCATTCACCTCAGGAGGCGTGTCAACTTGCTGTCGAGCGCATCATGAAAAAAAATCCAGCGAAAGCGAAAGAAGTTCAGGTCGGTTTTTTGGCATTAAACAAGAACGGTGAGTATGGTGCATATTGTTTACAGAAAGGGTTCACGTTTGCTGTTCACGATGCATCCGGAAATAAACTCTTTGATTCTAAAAGCAATTACTAATGACGGTCGAGATTGTAGTTTATAATATAGAGTCTGCTTTAAAAGCGCAAGAAGGTGGAGCCAACCGAATTGAATTATGTGATAATCCTGGTGAAGGTGGAACAACACCATCGTATGGGACAATCGAACTTGTGCGACAAAACATCAGCATGGATGTATTTGTAATGATTCGCCCGCGTGGGGGTGATTTTTGTTATTCCAGTTATGAATTCCATTCTATGAAGCGTGACATTTCACAATGTCAAAAGCTTAGTGTTGATGGCGTTGTGTTTGGAATTTTAAATCCGAACGGAACAATTGATAAGAAGCGATGCAAAGAATTGATTGATCAGGCGCGACCATTGAAAGTTACGTGCCATCGCGCGTTTGATATGACACGTGATCCTTTCGAAGCATTGGAAGATTGTATTGAAGTTGGGTTTGACCGAATATTAACAGCAGGCCAACAGGCTCAAGCGGCAAAAGGTGCAGCATTAATCGGGCAACTAATCGCGAAAGCAAATGGAAGAATAGCCATCATGCCCGGATCAGGTGTAAATGAAAATACAGTAGGGGAGATCATTGAAAAATCGAAGGCAAGGGAAATTCATTTTTCAGCTACTGCTTTTCGCGAAAGCGAAATGGTTTTCAGAAATCCACAGATTGCAGGTATGGGTTCAGATGAAGGTAGCGAGTTTAAACTTCGGACGGTAGATTCTGAAAGAATAAGAAGAATAAGAGAAATAGCAATATCTACGAAATAGGGTTCCGGTCTTTATTCCCGGACACCTTTGCCTTATTACTTTCCCCAATAACTTACAAAATCTTTTTTTGCGTTTTTCCGGACGATGCTGATAAACTGTAGTCGGTTTGGTTGACGGATCACTTTGATAAGTCCCTTTGCTTCTAAGTCTTGCTTTACTTCAAGCAGATGTCTCGAAAAATCTTTCTTAATGCTGCCAGAAAGAACGGCTTGTGCCTCAAAGAGTAATTCCTGCAACTCAACCGTTTCCCTTTCGAATAACAATGAAAAAATGAATTCGCTAATAAGGTCAAAGTCTTTCTTAAGAATGGTTTCACCCACTCTTCCTTTCATTCTCCACAGTTCAACGGTTTCTTTCTCCATCACATTTTCCTTATACTGTACTAACGTATTCTACGTGTTAATTATTTTGTACGCTTCGCCTGAATTGGGTAAGTTCCGAAAGTTCCAACGGCCATATTACCGCTAAGATCATCTCCTGTAATAATCGCTTTTACCTGCACAACCATTGTATTTCCTCCAAAGGAAACTTCGTAGCTAAAAGACAATTCATTGCCATTGAGTGCTATAACGGATAAATCATTCTCACGGTTAAACTGATTGTTCTTTATTTTACCGCTGAGCTTATCGCCTTCTTTTGTAATGGTGAGCACACCACTTCCACCTTGAGGTGATTCAACAGTATAGTTCCAGATTCCAGTTGCATCTACAACTGCTGCAGAGTCAGCTGCTAATACTTTAGCTGGAGCCGCACCTGCTGCTGGTTTGGCAGCAGTACTCTGACCTGGTGTAAATCCACCGCCACCCGTGCGCTGCTGTGTTTGCGTTGCATCTGCTTGACCACCACCATCGCCACCGTCTTTCAAGTCATCGTTGCTTACGGATTTCTTTCTTCTCTTCGGTGCACTATCAAAACTCATTTTACCCAGGCGGAAACTTACGTTTACCTTGAAGCTTAAATTGTGCAACGTGTTTACACTATATTGATCAATGGTAGGCGTCTCTAGGTTGTTTTTAATTTTCATGGATGTAGTGAAGAAGTTTTCAGCACCAAATCCAAAGCTTCCTTTCTTGTTGTTGAAATCTTTCTTCACGCCAAGACTGTACGTACCAAAGCCACCTTGCGATCCCTGAAGTTGAACTTGTCTTCCGCGGTAGAATCCAAAGAATTGCAATCCCCAACCTTTGCTTAAGCTATAGCTACCAAACATACGCCCACTGGCAACCCATCCTTCATTGGTTGCTGCTAATAGAGGATCGGTAAGCTTATTATCCAGCATGGCATAATACACATCTACACCACCATTAAGGGAAAGTTTATTTCCAATATTTACATTTGAGAATACACTTAATCCATATGCATTTTCTACTCCAATATTTTGGTATGTAGTGAAAATGGTAGAGTCATTTAGATTTGTTCGCACGTTTTGAATTGAACCTGTTGTGTTGCGTACAAAAGCGGAAAAGTTGAG
>JBDTTT010000065.1:0-29892 GCA_039930485.1 Chryseolinea sp. | reverse complement strand
TATGGTAGAATGGGGTTGAACACAGAAGGTGGCTACAGGTATAATCTGACAAATTCAAACGACTATAAAACGGGTAATCAATGGCATGTGTCTTCACAACTTTTTTATTGGCAAAAAATAAAATCTATCTCGTTGCTTCCTAATGCTGGTTTGCTGTTTGAGCAAGGTGAGAAGAATAAGGATGGAAGTGAACTTCAGACTTATACAGGAGGAAGTGCGTTGTTAGCCACAGCCGGAATGGAGATTTACTTCAAGAAATTTACAATGGGGTTCAATTTTAAAAAACCGATACAACAAAATCTGAATAATGATGATGCGGCCTACGTTCAGGCGCGCACCAGAATCTCAGCTTCGCTTACCTACAATTTTTAGGCACTTACAAGTTTAGGTTAGAAGCACTTGAATAAATAGCCAGCAGTTACTTAAGATAACAATTAAGTAACTGTTGGTTAATCTTCTGCTTTTGTTGAACTTTAGCTGTCCGAAATCCGGCCATGTAGTACATCAACTCCTTGCCTCTAAGGCTGACTAGATGTATTTCATATATGGATATCGAAAACAGCTAATCAACACATGAAAAGAGTTCTGAAAAGTTTTTTTATGATCATCAACTATAAAACGATGATCGTCACCACCCTATCTGTAATTTCCACCTACTTCTGTTTTCACTTTGGATTAACGGCTAAGTTTCCTGACATGCTGGTAGGCGTAGCCATTGTTTTTCCAGTGGTGTTTTCAATTGGCTCTGCCTATACGCGAAGAGAAACAGCCTTGCAACGCTTTGCTGATTTTAAGGGACATGCCATCGCTATTTATTATGCTACCCGCGATTGGACTGTCGATAAGAATCATGATCTGCCTCAACGTGTAAAAATCTTGATGGCAGAGATGACTTTGTTGATGCGATCGATGTTAGCAGAAAGTCACCGAAAGGAGTGGGGTGTTAATGAGGAAAGAATTTTTCAACACTTCTCTAAACTTTCACTGATGGTAATGGAACTACGTCACTATGGTGTTCAGAGCGGGGAGATATCACGTGTGAGTCAGTACGTAAGTAAAATGATTATTGCGTTTGATAATATGAAAATCATACATGCCTATCGAACACCTGTAACGCTGAGAGCGTACAGCAAAGTATTCATTTATATTTTTCCTATCATTTACGGCCCTTATTTCGCCAGTACCTTTCACGATTTCTCTGCGCATCTGGAATATGTGATGCCCATTCTGTATAGTTTCATTCTCGTGAGTTTAGATAATATTCAAGATCACCTTGAACATCCGTTTGATGAAATTGGTGAGGATGATATCCGGATTGACGAACGCGAAATTACAGCGCACATGATCTGATAAAGAAAATTTAAGATTGGGTTTTATGTAGACTGAGCTCCAATGGAAACACCAGGTAATTCCGAACAAAATAATCAGGCAAAGGCAAAACTCTATTTCACAATTGCCATTGTATTATTATTTGTGCTCGCCTTGATGTGGTCTGTTGATGGTTCTTTCTTCTATTTGATTTCGGGACCCATTGTTTTCTTTTTCTATTTAGGTTTTCGAAATCTTCCTTCAAAACAAAGTGATACTCACTATCGAAATCAGGAAAGACCTAGATACTCTGACACTTCTACTTTTTCTCCATCTTTTGGTGATGCATTTGAGTCTTTCTTTAAAAGGAAGCAAACTGAATTTACGTCAAATGATCCCAAATCACCACAATCTAAATTTGGTAAGCGATTTTTTGTAGGATGCATAGTCGTGACGATGTTTTTTCTTTTCTTCATCTCTTTCATTGTTTCGCTTTTTGGATCGGAGGAAGTGAGTTATTATGATGTAGCCGAACAGTACTACAATAGTAGATCGTTTGATTCAGCTTACGCAAACTATGAAAGAGCATCAAAGGAAGATGAAGCAGATGACAAACCTTTTATAGGCATGGGCAACGTAGCCTTTGAAATGAATAGATTCGACTCAGCACTTGTTTCGTATGATCAAGCCCTACAGATTAATTCGGATAATTCAGAGATTCAATTTAAGAAGGGATTGATTTTGTATTACCAAAAAAAGTATGATCAGGCAGCTCAGACTTTAACTAGTCTTTTTGAGAATGATCCTACCTACTTTGATGCCTTGCAAAAACTGGGCGATGTATATTATGATCAAAAGCGATACGATGAGGCGTTAAAGTATTATGATCAGGCTTATGCGAATGGCATGCGTAACAATTGGATTTGTTATGTGAGTGGATACCTCTATGAAGAAAAGGGGAATACACAAAAGGCAATCAGTTTATACAAAGAAGCGTTGAGCTATGATAGCACTGTTGTCGATATTTATTCTCGCTTAGGCACCTTACTCCCGGGAACAGATGGTGAATTTTTTAGGAGAAAAGCAAACGAAGGCAGCCAGCAGTAATCAGGTATCAAGCACATCCTGAAATTCCTTCACTTTATCAAAAACAGATTTAGCAAATGGACAGAGAGGAATGATCTTGATATTATTTTTTCGGGCATAATCAACGGCAGCAGATACAAGTTGCTTACCTGCACCCTTTCCTTTCAACACATCGCTTACCTCTGTATGATCGATAATGATACGGGTATCGCCTGCTTTACTAAAGGTCATTTCAGCCAGACGTTTTCCACTTTCCCCTATGAAGAATGCGCCTTTGTTTCCAGATTGTTCAAATTTAATTTCCATCAACTTTGTGATTTATATCGAGTTCCTAATACGATCATAGTTATGAAGAGAAGCAGAACGACACCTAATGCGAATTGCAAAGTTTGCCAGTCGGCAATGAGACCAATGATAGGAGGTCCAACTAAGAACCCTGAATAACCCACTGTGGTCACCATGGCTAAACCAACTCCAGGAGGTAAGCTCTTTGCATTTCCGGCAATACTGTATGCAATCGGAACAATCGAAGATAATCCCAATCCCACCATGAAAAATCCAAAGATGGATGAATAGGGATGTGGGAATAAAAGTGCTGTTGATAAGCCGATGGCGGCTAGAATTCCACCACCAATAATTATTTTTTTATCACCAAGGGTTAGACGTATACGGTCACCAAAAATTCTTCCAATGGTCATTGCCGTTGCAAAAGCAGAAAGCCCAATGGGTGCCAATGATTGAGTAGCGTGAGCAATATTTTCCATGTAGTTCACACTCCAGTTCGACATTGAGCCTTCGCCTAACATGCAACAAAAGGTAATGATACCGATGCCTATCAGTGCAGCATTCGGCAATCTGAATAAGGGACCATCATGTTTAGTTGCGGGATCCGGTTTATCACGAACAAGATTTCGACTCGCCCAGCCAACGGCCACTAATGCAAAGCTAACTACAATAATGAAATGATAAGGTAATTCAACTTTGAGATCGGTAAACAATGCACCGCTCCATGCGCCCAACATCATACCAATACTAAACAATGCATGGAAGGAAGTCATAATGGGTTTGTTGTATAGTTTCTCTACTATAACAGCCTGAGAGTTCATCGCTACGTCCAGCATGCCTGTAACAATTCCCATGATAAAATATAATGCAATGAGTGCAGCAATGCTGGGCATGAAGGGAATGATGGGAACGATAATACAATACAATACAACGGCAACGAGCGTGATTCTGCGACTTCCGTTTTTAATGATTACCCAACCTGTGAACGGCATCGCACCAACCGCTCCAATTGAAGATGCTAATAAAACAAAACCAATGGTACCATTATCTGCTTGGTACAACTCTTGAATACGCGGCAAACGTGAAACCCAATTGGCATAGATAAAACCGTTAATGAAGAATGCTATTTTAATAGCAATGCGGTGTAGCAGCACGTGTGAAGATTTTAACCTCGTTCAGAGTAATGAAGGTAGGCAGAATTTCTGTTTACAGAAAATCGCTTAGTTGTGGTAATTTTTCACTGTGAAGGTACTTACAGCATTACCGGCTGAACCATCGCCTGCCAATCCTTCTACAACCACAGAGTACTCTCCAGTAAGATCCGAAGTATAAAATTCTACTTGATGCTTTCCATCCTGGTTTGTAATCAGAGTGGGTGCCCAGAAAAGAAGATTACGTTGGTCGGGCAATCTGCTGCTGCGATGTTGTGGTGTTTCATAGTGAGGTGAAAAGAATTCGCGGTGCAACTGTAATCCTTCATAATTGATTGAAATGCTTCTTGGATCGATTTGAAATCCTCCAAGATCGCCCTGATACGTTGTGTAACTCACTACACCCGGAAAAGTGAATTGGCCAATGTAATACTTGCGTGTAAGTACATCGAGTTTTTTTACTTTTAAAGGATCGAACTCCATTATTTTATCAATATCAAATATGGGTAGTCCATCAAGCATAACGAGTGGATCTTCCTGGAATACAGCTTTATTTACGTTGTCCAATACTTTGAAATGGAAACCATCTTTGTTCTTTCTTACATAAACACCAGGGACATACTCACGCATAACTTCTTCCATAACCGGAAAACGTGTGTAGTCATCTAAGAAATATTTTTCGTCAGGCTTTCCATAAAATGCTATGCTATCGGGGATTGGATTTTTAAAACGAGTAATGTAATCCTCATAGTAGACATCCTGCACTTGCATAGCGATACTTCTTTCCAATAATTGATTTTTTAAACCTTCAGTTGGGCGAAAGGAGGAAAGTGAATATGCGCTATATTCTGTACTGAATGGATTTAGTATTTTAATTATAGAGGTGCTGTCTTTTGTAATGTTGGTTTGAAGAATGATTTTTTGAAGCCCATAAAAATCAGCCATCTCAAATTGTATTTCTCCTTTCTCGTTGCTACGTGCCCCATTGAACTGAATGTTCTTTCCTGGTGTAGAAAGGTAAGTCGAAACATATTGCGCAGGAGAATCGCCCGGTTGAGTTATCATACCTTTAATAATATGCCCGTGGCTTTCCGGAATGAATTCATTCACCATATTTTTAGTGAGAATATTAGTCCATGAGAATCTTCTCCATCCGTGTGTGAGCATTATATTATCCACTGCTTCTTTTGCTTTTACATCTGTAGTATTAAAATAGTAGTTTGGAGACTCTATGTTTCCAGTGAGATCCGAAGTTAACCATAGATAACTTAGTATAGTTTCGTTCATATCAACCGACAAGGAATCGTTTTTATAAACAGCAAGAGAAAGGGTTGATGGTACCGATTTTGCGAATTGATTTTTTACATCAAGGTTGATCGTTACTTTTCTTCTCACATCATAAACAGGTTGATTGGGCTGAACAGAAAGATTTAGTTTTTTCTCTGGTTGCTTAAAGTACAGGCGTTCGCAAACCGGAAGAAGATTAGCATCGAAGAGCGTAAGATGAGAGATGCCATCCGGTAGATCTTTCCTATTGATTAGAAACAATGCACTCCCTTGCTTAAGGTAACGCATTTCTGAATACCATTTTTGCTGACGCGCATGACCAAAAAGGTAGACAATCGGATCTGTTTGTGTATCCGTTATTTTTGCGCTGACTTTTATTTTTATCAATGACTCCGTACTGTCTTTTACTTGAATAACGAATCCATGATTGAATGTTGACGGAAGTTTAATGGTGACGGTCTTTCCATTTCGGTCAATAATGATGGCATGATATTGCTCGTTCTCTTTTGGTGTGAAGGAAAAATTACCCAGTCCAAATTGCAGAGGTTGAAAGGAAGCAATGCTTTCGTTATTCTGATTGTAGAGGGTTCCGGTAAAATCAATTCCATGCCCGGACGCATCCACTACGCGAAATCCAACTTTACTCGTTAGCCCTGTTACCAGATTTCCTCCTTCAGGAAAGAACTGCGCATCGAGTTGGACTTTGCTTGCATTGTTTTCACTTTCTGTTTTCCGAAAGGTATTGACAATGGTAATGGTTTTGTGAAAATAAAATTCAGCCGAGGAGTTGCGCATCCAATTTGTATACGCCCTTATTTGATATTGACCATTGGCAACCGTTGCAGGAAGAAAGAGCGACCCATCGCCAAATCCCTTTTTAAGTTCAACTTTGGTTTGCAAAACAACTTCATTTGTAGCATCGAGAATTTCAACATATGCTACGCTACTAATGTCAAGCGGCTTGTGAAGTGTGCCGTCTACGTTATATATTTTAAACCAAAGTATTTCACCTGTTAAGTAAAGAGATCGGTCGAGGTGCAGGTAAAGTTTTTCCTGAAGTGAATTAAGTCTATGGTCATTAAACTTTTGAGTCACCACATCGATTTCTTTTTGGCCAGATGCCACTAAGAAAGCGATGAAGAATATTATGAATAGAACAAATTTCATATTAGATGGAAAGAGTGCAAGGTGTTTTACCAGAAGGTTGGTTTTATATTAGTACCAGATTGATTTCGACAGTCAACGCAACTATTATCTGAAAAGAGATAACCCTCAGGAAAAGGTGAGCCAAAGGTCGTGACTAAAATATTCGAACCTTTTTTAAAGGTTGATAGATCTGCCATATAAACCGTATCGAGTTCACATTCAGGATAGGCTTTTGAGAATCGATGACTTTGTGGTAAATCCATATATTCAATAAAAATCCGGTTCTCAGCAATGTTGCTTGCACTAAAGTATCCCAACACTGCTTCTTGTGCATCATCAAGGCTTTGGATGTTTCCCGTCAATTGAGAAGGAAGAGGATCAAACAAACCTCCCAGGCTTTCGGTATTTTTCTTTAAAAGATCCCAGAATTCATAAGCATCTTTCGTGATGGCATATTGCTTTACAAGAATGCTGTATCGAATATAAAGTCGCTCTGACCTCTTTGGTAAAAACACCAAGGGGAATTGGCTAACCACATCTTGCGATAATACATTTGTTGTCTTTATCAGGATATTGCTTGAATTAAAATTATGATAGCAAATATGAATATTATCCGATCTTAAAACGGGTTGGCTTCCGGTAAACTCGAAATTTGAATCGAAGGCAGATGCATAGGCCCAGGTGTCGGTATATTCCCATCGATAATACTTGGTTTTATTTGCAGAGTCATGCGTGTTTACATAGATCTCGATTCCATCTTTATTCGGTTTCCAATTAACACTATCGATGGCTGGTGTGTCACTTAGTTTAATATAATCTGAACCATATTTCTTTCCGTCACTGGTTGTAATTAATAGTTTATACTGATCGTCAGCTAAAAATGAAATTCCGCTTTTGAAGTAATGACCATCTCCGCTAACATCCGTCAATAAATAAGTATTTCCGGATTGAGTCACAATGGAAACGGATGCTCCTAATTCCGGACGTTGACTTGTCTTATCGGCAAGCGGAATAGTACGGGATAAGTGTACATTGACTTCACCATTTGAACCATTTAACAGAGCATCAACCACCAATAAGTTTTGATCTACCTTTAAGTTGGGTGGCGCAAAAGGCTCCACACATGCAAAAACTAGAAGTGCAATTACCGGGAGTGGGTATAACCAGGAAATATATTTTTTCACCTGAGGCTAAATTTTAAAGTTGTATGTAAGTGTTGGTATTGCTTCACCGAAAATGGAAAGTTTGTACCCTTTAATCTGTCCATTCTGCGAAACAAAGTAAACGGAGTAAGCATTTTTTCTTCCGGTTAAATTGTAGACAGCGAATGTCCATGAGCTATGAGCCAATTTTTTAATTTTATGATTTCCTTCGAAGTTGATTGATACATCCGTGCGGAAATAATCGGGTACTCGATATTCATTTCGGTTAGAGTAATGAAGACGATTACCACCTCCTAAATCATATTTAGCATCGGGTATTGTAACTGGTCTGCCAGTACTATAGGTAACGTTAAGAGAGAAGTTGAATCTTCTGCTAAACTTATAATTACCTATAAAATTAACGGCATGAGGTTTATCAAAATTGCTTGGGTAGTAGGTTCCGCTATTAATCGTTTCTGTTTTAAAACTATTTCGCGTTTGCAGTTCAGAACGTGAATAGGTATAGCTTATCCATCCATTTAGTTTGCCGGTTGGTTTGCGAATCAGAAATTCAAATCCGTAGGATCTGCCGCGTGCGTAAAGGATGTCTGTTTCAATATGCGGATTTAACAAAAGCTTTGCTCCATTCTTGAAGTCAAGAGCATTTTGCGTTGTCTTGTAATAGGCTTCAATGGATGTTTCAATAGAGTTGTGATGAATATTTTTGTAAAACCCGATTGAAACCTGATCCCCAATTTGTGGTTTGATATAGGTATCACTTAGTTTCCATATATCTGTTGGTGAAATGGAGGTTGTATTGGAAAGCATTTGAATGTATTGTCGCATTCTATTATAACTAAATTTTACAGAGGCATTACCAGGCAAGAGGTAACGCACTGAAAAACGAGGCTCTGCTCCATGATATTTTTTAATGGATTCGCCTTTGCTATACTGAATAGTGTCTTGAATGGTGTTTTCCGTTTTTGATAAGCCATCAGCATAGACATAAACATTTTTGGGACCTGTGTAGTTGTAAAAAGAATATCGAAGGCCTGCATAAAATGAAAGCCTTGGAGTTACTTCAAAATTCTCGCTTAAATAAAGCGCACTCTCCAACGCCTTTTCATCAGGCATTAGGTTCGGTACAAAGGTTGATTCACTTCCAGTCGGTCTTTGGCTTCCAGGGGACAATGTGTAATGAGTTACAGCAGCTCCGGCTTGCATCGTGTGTTTTTCATTGAGTATGTAGGTTAGGTCAGCCTTACCGTTAAACTGTTTGATCTGAAAATCAAACGTACTGGCTTCAACTGGATTCTTCTCGCTTGAGATAGAGTAATTGTATTTGCTATAGGTGCCAACGAAAGTCCCAAATAATTTAGATTTGAAACTATGCTTCCATTTTACAGAAGCATTTTCATCACTGTAGCTGTAGGTAGTATCCTGGCCAAGCTTAAACTTGTCTCTGCTTTTATACCCCGAGACGTAAATGTCATTGTGATCATCTATCTTATGACTTATGTTAGCATGGATGTCATAAAATGAAGCGGTGCTGTTTTGCAATTGCTTTGAATCAAGCTGTCTCAAAATCCAGTCTGAATAGGTTGATCGAACGCCAATCAAAAATGATGTTCTGTCTTTGATAATGGGACCTTCGAATGTCACTCTTCCGGTGACCGGACTAATTCCCCCTGAAGCCACAAATTTCTTTTTGTTTCCTTCACGCGTAGTTACATCCACTACAGATGAAAGTCTTCCTCCATAATCAGCATTAATACCGCTTTTATAAAGCTCTACGTTTTTCAATACATCTGGATTGAAAGTTGAGAAGAAACCAAAGAGGTGAGAGGGGTTAAAAACGATTGCATCGTTAAACAAGATTAAGTTCTGACTGGTTGATCCACCCCGCACATTGATACCCGATGAACCTTCTCCTGCAGATTGTACACCAGGTAATGTTAACATTACTTTAAAGACATCCACTTCTCCTAATACGGAAGGCATTTGCTTCATGGTTTTAATGTCTAACTTCTCAACACCCATTTGCATTCCTGAAACATTTCTGTCACGATCTGATTCTACCACCACTTCCTTCAACGGACTTACATCTTCTTCCAATTCAATATCTAATTTACCATCGGCATACAACATAACCTGACGTGTGCTGGCTTTCATTCCAATGCTTTTAATCTTTAATTCATGTCGGCCTTTTGGAATGGTTAAACTATAATAGCCAAGAGGATCGGTGGATGAACCAATTAGAGGCTTATCAATGAAAACAGAAGCACCAATCAAAGGCTCACCCGTAGCGGCATCGCGAAGTTGTCCTTTAAGCGTGGCATTGCCTTGCAGGTTGCTTGTCTTTTTTCCAATAACGTATAATCTATTTTCTGCCAGTTTCTTTTTCTGTTCTTTCTTTTCGTAATCCGAGTAATCAAATTCGTTTGAATTATCGGGAGAGGTTCCGTCTTTGAAATAATTAATGGGAAGATCGGTTAATATCGTTCGCCTCTTTGTGACATACACTTTTTGATTGGCGTCAATGGCAAAATGCAATTCTGTATTGGCGAGTACAGTGTTTAAAACCTCATCAATGGATTTATTCTGAACATCCATTGTGATAATTAGACTATCCGTTGTGTTCGGCTGATAATAAAATCGATACGGTGATGATCGTTCAACAGCAGTTACGAATTCTTCAAACTTTGCATTTGAAAGAGAGATTGAAAGAGAACTTTGCTGGGCAAATGAGCTAAATCCCAGTGCCATTAGAAGAAGTGTGATAATCCGTTTTTTCATTGATCTTAAACTTATCGGGTTATCGAATCATAATATGTAGTCATAGCGACCAATGCTTTTTCCTTGTCGGATTTAAAACGATTGTGGTTCTCTTTTAAGAAATGTTTTAACTCTTGCTTTTTGTCGCTCAATACCTGAAGTATAGAGCCCTTTGAGCTCACTTCGAAATACACGTCATTTTTGTAAATATAGTAGCGGTTCTTCTCATCAAATGATACAATGAGCTCTTCAAAGGAAACCGTTTTCTGAAAGGCCTTGATGCGCTTGGCATAGGCTTTCGTTTTGCCATTGTACAGAACTTCATAAAAACCAGTTTTCACATTTGAAGCTTTAGAAGGGTTTTCAATTAACCTCACAAACTTTCTGTTTTGAAAAGTAAAAGAACCAATCAATTCACTTATCAATTGCATTTTATTGCTCGAGTAGAAATGTTCAGATATTACCTTATCCGTACTGATGTTGTAAAGAATGGGAACATTTTCAAAATATTCTCCCGAATATTCAACTGTGCTTAACTCCCAATCGTCTGATATAAAGTAAGGGTGCTCATCTTTATATGATTTATAATCTGCGTAATCAGTACCGTTGTACAATTGAGCTTGACCTTGTGCGGCATGTGCATATATTTTCTTCGTTTGAACAATTGAACTGGTTAAAAAAATAGTGTCTTGTTGAACTGATTGAGCAAAGGAAAGTACAGGAATGAAGATTAGAATTATAAGAAAGACTTTCAGAAAATGATTTGCCATTACTGTATTGATATAAAATTTTATTTTGATAAAACGAAAAATAATTCTTTAATCAGCAACTCTCTATACCGTTAGCGGAATATTAATAACATTTTAACTTTTTGCTATCGACCGTTAGTAATAAAAAAGGCTCCGTAAATGGGAGCCTTTTTCTAATATATCGATGATTTAGCAGATCGCATCTGGAGGATCACCTTAGTTGTCGAAGAGTTTCTGCCTTTAGAGAGTACTTACTTTGCATAAGCAACACTCCGCATCTCTCTGATCACCGTTACTTTTACTTGTCCTGGGTATTGCATATCACGCTCAATCTTTTGAGAAATATCAAAACTCAACTGACCAGCACGTTCATCCGATGCACGTTCTGCATCTACAATAACACGCAATTCTCGACCCGCTTGTATCGCATAACATTTCTCAACACCATCAAAAGTCAAACCTAATTGCTCAAGATCTTTCAAGCGCTTGATGTATTGTTCCATCACCTCGCGTCTAGCTCCAGGTCTTGCTCCGCTGATCGCATCGCATGATTGGATAATAGGCGAGAGGATGTTCGTCATTTCGATCTCATCATGGTGGGCACCGATGGCATTACAAATAATGGGATGCTCCTTATATTTTTGAGCGAGCTCCATTCCTACAATAGCATGGGGCTTCTCTAATTCTTCAGGCCATACCTTTCCAATATCATGAAGTAATCCGGCACGCTTAGCTTGTTTAACATTCAAGCCTAATTCAGCGGCCATGATTGCGCAAAGATTCGCTACTTCACGCGAGTGTTGTAATAAGTTTTGTCCATAGCTCGAACGGAAGCGCATGCGGCCTACCATTCTTACTAATTCTGGATGAAGACCGTGAATACCTAAGTCAATCACAGTACGCTCACCAATCTCCACTACTTCATCTTCAATATTCTTAGTAGTCTTCGCTACAATCTCTTCAATACGTGCCGGGTGAATACGACCATCTTGAACGAGTCTATGCAATGAAAGACGAGCAATCTCTCTGCGAACCGGATCGAAACCTGAAATGATAATGGCTTCTGGTGTATCATCCACAATAATTTCGACCCCTGTTGCGGCTTCTAACGCGCGAATATTTCTTCCTTCACGACCAATGATCTTTCCTTTGATGTCATCGCTTTCGATGTTAAAAATCGACACGCAGTTTTCAATGGCATGTTCAGTAGCGGTGCGCTGAATGGTTTCAATAACAATCTTCTTCGCCTCTTTCGTTGCTGAAAGTTTGGCTTGCTCCATAATGTCTTTTACATAGCTCGATGCATGGGTTTGTGCTTCGTCTTTTAATGTAGCCACTAATTGTTCACGTGCTTCATCAGCTGTAAGCTTTGAGATGCTTTCAAGAACCTGAATTTTTTGCTGATTGAATTTGTCGAGATCTTCTTTGCGTTTCTTTACGCTTTCTAATTGTGCGGCAAGATCGGTGCGGATGTCATCCAATTCTCCTTCCTTGCGCTTAATCGTCTCAAGCTCCTTGTTTAAAGTTTGCTCGCGCTGCTTAATTTTCTGTTCGTTGGTGATGATCAGATTTTTCTTCTTGTTGGCTTCATCCTCAAACTCCGTTTTCATTTGGAGGATTTTTTCTTTTGCCTCCAAAATGCGGTCTTTCTTCAAATTCTCAGCGGCAATTTGAGCTTCCTTTAAAATCAGCTTTGATTTTGAATCAGCATCTTCTTCTTTTTGCTTCAGCTTGCGCTTCGACATCAGGGAACCGAACAGTAAACTCAGCACAATGGTAGCTGTGATACTGGCCAGTATAACGATTACATATTCCGTTGACATAGGTAGTATAGATTAGGGTTACAAACCCCGGGTGCCACCTTGGCTCAGAAAGGAAGGAGTGAAGAGATCAGAGAATGGATTGGGAAACCAGGTGGTTGAGCTGGCTTACTTTTTCAAACACGGCCTTATCAATGACGTGATGGGTTTCATCGGATGCGATTTTCTCAATCAGACAATCGAAGGACACCATAGCCAATAGATCTTGTTTGTCGTTAATTCCAAATTGCTCTCCGTAAGATTTGATTTTTTCATTGATGAGCCTGCCGGCCATTCTTACCCGCTCCTCGTCTTCTCGCTTCACCTTCATTGGGTATTCGCGGTCGGCAATCTTTATTTTTATTGAAAGGTCCTCCATCAAGTAATCTTACAGGTTGCTTAACTGTTTAAATGGGCGATGCACTTGTCTATCTCACGAATGTATTCGTCCACTTTTTTCTTCAACTCCAGAGAACTTCCGTCTTCCGGGTTTAAACTATCCACAAGTTTAGTGATTTTCAATTGATTATGAAACCCAGCGAGTTGTTCATCGCGGGCTTTTATAGCGGCCTTGAGTTCGAGATTGTCGGCTTTCAGGGTTTTAAGCTCTTCTTTTAAACTTTTATGCTCGTTAACGAGCACCAGAATTTTTCGCTCCAGCCCACTGAGGTTGGTTTTTAAGACTTCCTGATCCATGCAATGTTATTTACGATTTACAGTTTGCCTAACAGTCTCTACCTGCTTGCTTTCTGTTTATTAATACTCTTTTTGTTCTTGCTCCAAATAACTTTGTTCAGCTTACTTTCGAATAACCGCGCCCAACTGCTGTCCAAAGGCTGATATTAAATGCTCCATAGTGCGATCAATCTCTTCGTCTGTAAGGGTTTTGTTTTCATCCTGTAAGGTAAAGCCTAGTGCGTATGCTTTTTTTCCTTGCGGGATGTTCTCGCCTTCATAGACATCAAACGCTATAATATTTTTGATTAACCGCTTCTCGGTATTCACAACCAGGTTACGAATTTCATCGAAGGTAATCTGCTTGTCGAGTACGAGTGACAAGTCGCGCCTTACTTCCGGGAATTTTGTAACCTCCTGAATTACTAACTTAGGGTTTGCCGATTGGAAAAGCAAGGATGTGCTGAGTTCAGCATAAAATAATTCCTGCTTGATGCCAAAATCTTTCAATAAGGCAGTTTTTATTTTTCCTACGCTACCAATTTCCTCTTTGCCCAACTTCAACACCGAGCCATACTCTAAAAGTTGATCGTTTAGATTTTCTTGTTTGATGTTGGTGATGCCCGCCTTAATTAACACATGTTGAACATGCTGCGCGATGTCATAATAACTTACAGATTGTGTTTTGCGCTGCCAGTTTTCGGTTTCCTGATTCCCGGTGAAATAAAGTGCGAGTCTTTCTTCTTCTTTATACTTACCGGCTTCCTTGAAATAGATTTTACCGAACTCAAAAAGTTTTAAATCCTTTTGTTTGCGATTAATGTTGTGCGCACACACTTCAAGACCAGTGAATAAAAGTGTTTGACGCAAAATACCTTGCTCTTCACTTAACTTATTTAATATCTCGATCGCATCTCCTTTGAATTTCAGGTTATGCTTCTGCTGATAGTTATAATTGGTGAGTGAATTAGTCCATATTTCGAAGAATCCATTGCCAGTAAGTAATTCTCCAATAGATTTTTTAAACTTATCGAGATCCTTTACAGGAAACTCAGCCAAATAATCGGTGCTTGCATGATCCGTAAGTTCGATATTGTTGAAACCGTAAATGCGTAATATCTCTTCTACGACATCAGCCTCTTGTGTTACATCAACGCGATAAGGCGGAACAACAACTGTGTATCGATCTTCTTTTGTATCCACAACTTTAATGTCCAGCTTTTCCAGAATAGAATGAATTTCATTTCTTGGAATAACCTTACCAATCAACCGATTGACATTTTTGTCTTTTACTTCAATCGTAGCGCTTTCAATTTTTGTCGGATAAACATCAATCACTTCAGATGAGATTGTGCCTCCGGCAATTTCTTTAATCAACAATGCTGCACGTTTTAATGCATAAACGGTTATGTTCGGATCCGTGCCACGTTCAAATCGGAACGATGCATCTGTTTTTAATTGATGATGCAGCGAAGACTTACGAACATAATCTGCAGAGAAGTACGCACTCTCTAAAAATATCTTGGTTGTATTTTGAGAAACCCCTGACTTTGATCCACCGAATACACCTGCAATACACATACCTTCCTTCTCATTACAAATCATCAAGTCGTTGGCTTGAAGCTTTCTTTCTTTTTGATCGAGCGTAGTGAAGGGTGTTCCTGCCGGAAGTGTTTTTACAATTACTTTTCCTCCAATAATTTGATCTGCATCAAAAGCATGAAGCGGTTGTCCTACTTCGTGACAAATAAAATTGGTGATGTCTACAATATTGTTGATCGGTGATAAACCGATTGAGTGTAATCGATTCTTCAACCATTCTGGTGAATCACCAACTTTAATTCCTGAAATAGTAACGGCTGAATATCTCGGACACGCTTTCGGATTTTCAACACTAACTGGAATAGTAAGATTTGCATTGTCAACTTTGAAATGGTCAATAGCAGGCCATTTTAATTCTCTTCCTTTCGAAGCCTTGATATCACGGGCAACACCAATGTGTGAAGCGGCATCAGCACGATTAGGTGTTAAGCCAATTTCAAAAACGTAATCCGATTTTATGTTATAATATTCCGAAGCTAGCTTTCCAATCTGAGCATTTTCTGGAAGCACGATAATGCCAGCGTGATTTTCACCTAAACCAATTTCATCTTCAGCACAGATCATTCCTTCTGAAGCTTCTCCCCGAATTTTTGCTGACTTGATTGTGAATGGCTCTCCGTTGGTTGGATGTATTGTCGTTCCCGGAACAGCAACGATTACTTTTTGACCTGCCGCAATATTTGAAGCACCACAAACAATGTTCAAGGGCTTATCCTGACCAACATTTACGGTTGTGATGGAAAGCTTATCAGCATTGGGATGCTTAATGCAAGTCAACACATGGCCAATCACTAAACCTTTCAGCCCGCCTTTTACGGCTTCATGAGATTCTACACTTTCTACCTCAAGTCCGGTAGAGGTAAGTGTTTTTCCGATCTCTTCAGCCGATTCAGGAATGTCAATGTATTCTTTAAGCCAATTGTACGAAATGGTCATGTGCTATAGACTATTGATTCAAATTTTCGATTACCCAAAAGTTGCCCAAAACGACAAAATACGGTTGAGTAAAGACTTCAAAAATAAGGTGTTTAGCTGGATTGGGCTAATGTTATGGTTTAAAAAAAATAAACCAACTTTTGAAGACGCTTAATGGTAGGTTTTTTCCCCTGCCTTTACAGCAATTTTTAGCAGGTTCTCTGCCGGAGGAAAGGGGCAAGAGAACTTATCAGCGTAGGCACAATAAGGATTGTAGGCATTGTTAAAATCCAGAGTAATGGTCTGGCTTCCCTTTACTTTAACCACATCAAGATAGCGTCCAGCACCGTAGGTTTCGTCACTACTTGTCTCATCACCGAAGGCAAGGAAAAGTTTTCCCTTGAAAGGTCCCATTTCCATCATCTCTAAAATCAGCAGTTTATTGTGAAGGCCATTGAAATCAAATTCTGCATAAGCATATTCAATGTAGCGTTCTTCTTTTGCATCACTTGTAGTAAGAACAACAACATTTTTGTTTTCAACTGGCGTGAGGTCGGCCACGATTTTAAATTGAGGATCGACCGGATAGTATTTCAATGCAGTGAAGCTTTCGCGTGCTTCACCGAAGGGTGATTCGGCTGAAGTCTTCATAAAATGATCTTTCTCTTCACGCTCTTTTTTTATCTTATTAACGTAAGTGGTTTGATCCTCATTTCCCCAGAAAGAATAGAACACGCTAACAAGGCCGACAATAACGACCAGAAGGATAATGATACTTTTTACTTTCATGTGTTAATTTCTCTTCTTGATGGACACATGGAATGACCATACATCTTTATTACGTTTTAGTTGACTTTGGCGAGTGGTCATTTCAAGGGAGTATTACTTTTTGATTGAGCTTCTCACGCTGACGATCTTCCCATGCCTGAATAGAATCACGCTTTGCATAAAGCAGGTTATAAAAAACTGGAATACCATTATCAGCTAACTCACCTGAAGCATTTGCTAAAATACAAATGGCTATTCGTGATTTAGGATTAACAGCTACTTCACTTCGGTAACCATTTACATATCCTCCATGATATATCACAGTATCTGTTGGATAGTGAAGTACGCGCCAGCCCAAACCATAATATGCTTTACTAATACGATGCACTCTTCCATAATTTCTATTCTTCGAGTGCGCGCGAATAAAAGGTGAATACAATGTGTCAAGTGTTTGAGATGAAATAACCTCTTTATGATTTCCTAGTAGCGCTACCATCCAATTGGCCATGTCTGATATACTGGCATTTACACCACCTGCTGGCGCTACGTTATAGTACGTATTGGTGATTACAGCGGGACTAAGTTTGCCTCCTCGGTACAAATGTGGCGTTGCGTGGTTTGGATTTTGAGCAATCGAAAAATAGTCTGCTGAAGCATCTTGCATTCTCAAAGGAGCAAAGACTTTTTCTTGCAGAAGCGTGTCATAGCCTTTACCCGTTGCTGATTTCATCACTTCGCCAATAATGCTATAACCCACATTCTGATAGCTATATTCTTTGCCTACACCAGCCGATAGCTTCACATCTTTTAACCTGCCGAGTAACGTTGTTATTCCTTCGCCTTCTTCAACCATATTGGTATAAGTATGATAGGGCAATCCTGTCGTGTGTGAAAGAACATGGGCAAGCGTAAGTTTTTGCGTTTCCTCGCTCGACTGCAATGAAAAACCAGGAAGGTATTGTGTCACATGATCATGCCAGTGAAGTACGCTGTCTTCCACTAAAATTCCTGTAAGGAACGAAGCAAAGCATTTTGAAACAGAAGCGAGTCGAAAAACAGTATGGACATCAACCTGATCATGTGTTCCTACTTTTCGAACGCCAACACCTTTCAGAAAAATAATCGTGGTGTCATAAACAATAGCGATCGCTGCGCCTGGAGTGTGTGATTTGTTTGACAGTGAATCTATTTTTCTTTCATACTCTGCCAGAAGCTCAACAATAAAGGGATTCGGGTCAGGTTTTGGAGCGGGCGATGTTTTAACAGGAGCAATGTCAGCCTCTGCTTTTTTCGAAATCAGCATTTGCGCTAGTATCAAAGGCAAAGCGAGTAGCAGTATTGCGAAGAAGATGTAGCCGTTTCTTTTAGTCATTAAATCATACCTTCATCTGCAAAGCTAAAATATTTTTGGCCAGCAAGTATGATGTGATCGAGAACCTGTATTTCCAGTAGTTTTCCTCCCTCTTTTAGCTTTTTAGTGAGATCAACATCCGCCTGACTGGCCGATAAATTTCCGGAGGGATGATTGTGTGCCAGAATAATTCCACTCGCCAATTCTTCGAGTGCGAGTTTGAAAATTATTTTTGGATCGGCCACTGTTCCGGCCACACCACCCTGACTAATCTGACATTTCTTTGTCACGCGGTTAGCCCGATTGAGAAGTAACACCCAAAATTCTTCATGCTGTAAGTCCTGAAGATCAGCTTTCAATAATTCAAAAACATCCTTCGAGCCGCTGATCTTTGGTTTCTCATCTGGTTCTAAATCTTTTCGTCTTCTGCCTAATTCAAGCGCAGAAACAATGGTAATGGCTTTTGCTTCTCCAATGCCCTTTGTCTTGGTGAGCTCTTTAACCGAGAGCTTAGCCAGCTCATGAAGGTTATTGGTGGATTGTTGCAATACCTTTTTAGCTACCTCTACTGCACTTAACGTAGCTGTACCCGATCCAATTAGAATGGCAATCAGTTCTGCATCCGAAAGAGCGGATTTACCTTTTAGAAGAAGTTTTTCACGAGGCCTGTCTTCAGGTGACCAACTTTTAATGTTGAGGGACTTTTCTTCAGCTTTCATGATGCACAACGTTTAATGACTTCAAGGTAAGCAATTCAACAAACAGCGTAAAACACAAAACCCCGCTTGAGGGCGGGGCTTTGATTATGTTTTTAAAGAAGCTTAAGATAGTTTGTTAACTGCTTTAGCAAGCTTTGATTTTTGGTTTGAAGCCTTTTTCTTGTGGATAATGTTCTTCTTCGCCAATTTATCGATCATTGAAGAAACCTCTTTCAAAAGAGCGGCTGCTTCATTTTTATCGGTTGTAGTGATCAGCTTCTTGATGGAAGTTCTGGTCGTTTTGTGCTGATAGCGGTTTTTAACACGCTTTGCTTCATTTGCACGGATTCTTTTTTCTGCTGACTTATGATTTGCCATTTCTATCTAAAAATAAGGAGTGCAAAGGTAAGCGTATTTCGCAAATTTGCAATTCCAATTTAAAATCAATTCTTGAGTTTCCCCTCAAAAAGCAGGTTAGTGTTGGGATCAAGGCTGATTTTGACTGGTTTTACGCTGATTGGAATACTGAATTTGTTCACTGCTTTATCAATTCTCACCTTTTCTAACTTTGGCAAAGGCTGATTTTCGGCATAAATCCCAACCTCAAGTTGGAAATCGAAGGGCTGGCCTTTCTGGACTTGGTCAATCGAAAGGCTCAGCATTTTGGTTTTAGCATCGTATGACCAGGCTCCGTCCAAATTAGGATGCCCTGCTCTGAAAAGCCATTGATTAAAGAATAGGTCAAGATTTTTACCACTGACTTCTTCCATTATGTTCTGAAAATCAATAGTCTGTGCATTGCCGTAACTGAAATTCCGATAGTACTTTCTGATGCCCGCCCAGAAGGCTATGTCTCCCACTTCATTTCTCAACATGTGAAGCACCCAGCCTCCTTTTTGGTACGAGTTGGCACTGAGAATTTCCATCAAGTCTTGTGGTAGGGTTGTGAATACAATGGGTAATGATTTCGTTTTGTTGAATTCAATAGCGCTGTTACGATCTTTCTGCATATCAATCTCCATGACCTTTCGTCCGTGATGAAACTCGGTGTAGAGGTGAGTGAAATAAGTTGCAAAACCTTCACTAAGCCATACATGATGCCAGTCAATTTCTGAAGCCGAGTTGCCAAACCATTGATGGGCAATTTCGTGTGCAATAAGATTTTCCTGTTCGTTCTTTCCGTTTACCGATTTCTCGAAATAGAATATGTTGCTTGCATTTTCCATTCCACCATATCGGGTTGTGGATTGAACATTGGCTAGTTTCTTATACGGATAGGGTCCGATGTGCTCATTAAAATATTTGAGTATGTTGGTTGCTATTGCATAATCATAAAACCCTTCTGTACGATTTTGAGGATAAACCCAACTTTCAACTGGTATAGTATTAACATCACCTGAATGATGAATGGCAAATCGGGCGGCACCTATTACCATAACTTTTGTTGGCAGATCAACTTCTTCTTTCCAGTGGGTGCGTTTTTGTTTGTTGTTGAGAAAGCTCTCTTCTATTTTAATTCCGTTCCCGATGACTTCATAGATAGAGGGTGCTGTCACGATAAAATCAACCGAAGCTTTGTCGGATGGATGATCAATGGTTGGCAGCCAATGATGCGCACGGTTTGGCCAGTTGTCACCAAAGAAAGTTCGATCGCCAAATATATTCTTGGAGATGATCAATCCATCTTGTGGGATTCCACTATAGGTAATGATGAAAGTAAGTAAATCGTTAACCTTACTTGCTTCGGATAGAGCAATTTTAAGTTTGTCTTGTTGATGCGTAAACTTCAACGAACTTCCGTTCATCAGTACGTTCTTTACGATCATACCTGCGCCCTTTGAATTTTTATTGACAAGGTCAAGTTCGAATGCCGTTACATTTTTTTCGAAGAGAATTTGAATGGTTGCTGTTCCCGAAATAATATTGGTGCTATCATTCAATTCCAATTGAAAAGTGTAATGTTTGATATCGATGCCATCATTCAATGGAATAACCTGACTCGACACTTGATAAGAAGCAAGAATGATAGAGAGTAATAAGTAAATTCTTTTCATGATAATTGATTTTGTTTAACTTTCACTTGTGGAATCAATATCCGCAAAAACGTTGGACCGCAATTTATACTCATGAATCGACTCATCAAGTTTATTTTTTTGATCGGCATAATTCTATTGTTTTCAAGCTGGGGATTCTTTGCTCATCAGCGTATTAATCGATTGGCTGTTTTCATTCTTCCTCCGGAAATGATTGGTTTTTATAAAGCTAATATCCATTACATAACACAAGCTGCGGTTAATCCAGATCGAAGAAGATTCTCCAGTCCGGAGGAGGCTCCGCGGCATTATATTGATATTGATCATTATGGCGACAGTGCGCTAAATAAAATGCCTCGATTTTGGAAGGAGGCTGTTGAGAAATATTCAGAAGATACGTTAAAGGCTTATGGAATTGTGCCGTGGCATATCAACGTTATGTATTATCGATTAAGGGATGCATTCCTGATGAACAACCCGGAAACCATTCTTCGAAACTCGGCAGAGCTTGGTCATTACGTTGCAGATGCTCACGTACCGTTGCACACCACTGAAAATTATAACGGTCAGCTCACCGGTCAGGAAGGTATCCATGCATTTTGGGAATCGCGGTTGCCTGAATTGTTTTCGGATAATTATGATTTCTTTGTTGGTAAAGCATCCCATATTGACAATGTTCAGATCGCAGCATGGAAGGCCATTGAAGATTCTCATCGATCCGTTGATTCGGTATTATTGTTTGAAAAAGAATTATCAAATCATCTTGGATCTTCAAAATATTCATTCGAAACCAAAGGAAGACAGACGGTTAAAGTCTATTCCCAAGAATACTCTTTGGCCTATCATAAAATATTAAAAGGCATGGTAGAGCGACAAATGCGTGGCGCCATTAAAATGATTGGAGATTTGTGGTATACGGCTTGGGTTGATGCAGGACAGCCTGATCTTAAAAAGCTGATCGATTACAAACCAACAGAAGAAGAACTAAAAAGAAAGCGGGAAGAGGTTGAAGCGTGGAAGAAAGAACAAGTCAAATCAAGACCTCACGAAACTGATTTTTAGGAAAGCAGCGAAGACACAATTTCTTCCCATTCATCATGCAATGATTTTTTGCTAACCGGTTTGCCAGCCTTACTATACCAATATGCGGCATTTCCCAAGTCACCATCCTTTCTATGTAAATAAGCATGAATCCACGATGAATCGCTTGAATCGACACCTTGAGCCAGATCATGAGCTTTGTTCCAGTCCCCATTTGCTTCAAACCAAAGGGCTTGCAATAACGGACTAACGTTTTGTGGAGGTGTATCTTCCTCTAAAGAGGCATTGAATTGGTCGAGTGTCATGGAGAAAAAATGTTAATGGGTAAAATTAAAAGAGAAGGAGGTAATTCTCTCATATTTAGGACTGTTTTTATTCTGGCCATTCGCTGCCAACTTTCGGGGCGATATTTCTATTAATATTAACCATGAGTGATATCAAGCTCACAAAATAGTTCCCATTGATTTTGTGGATCAACAAAACCAACGGGAATGAAATTTGATTGTCAGGCACCTAATCTCCCCCGTGACCACTCAATGAATACCGTATACCAACCTGAAGAGATATTGAACTGAAGGCTTTTGCTTCTCGTAACTCTTCGCTGGGTTTGGTCGGATCCTGGACTTGCGTTTCATCTATTTCCTTTTTAAAAGTGATTTGTTTTTGGGCAACCGTATAGTTTTGCAAATTATCGTACCCATTGTTGTTATCTTCTGTCAGTTCATATTCTTCGGCATAATAGGTCATGCTGACAAAATTCACTTCTGTGAACAGGTCGATTTTATCACTCAGCATCCAATTCATTCCGACAGAACCTTGAAATCCTACCGTCAATCCCTTGGTATATTCCCATTTTCTGGTACGTACGTTTACTATGTCCGGGTAGTAACTAACTTCCGAAGTCGATGATTCTTCTCCCATTACCTTCGGGGCTCCTAGAATTACACCAAATCGACCATAGGGAATCTTGGATCCTCTGTTCGTTGTAATAACGAACGAAGGATTTAAATAAATTCCCTTCGAAAAATTTTGCGTGACCAGCTTTTGAGAAGAGGTGTAACTGTCTGATAGGTAGGTGGAGCTGTTGCCTGTCTCATACTTCTTTCCTTGTGAGTATTGAACATTGAGCTCAGCACCCAGAAACTCATTAAACATAAAACCTCCGCCAAGATTGAAATTCATTCCCGATCCATAAGAGCCCGAAACGTTTTTTGTTGAACTATTATTGATTTGGGCATTACTTCTATAGTCTTGTTGAACCTCTTGCTTTTCACCGATCACCTGAGAGGCAATAGGTAAGCCGTAACCGACTCCGGCACGGAAGTAAACACCTTGGGCAAAAGAGGTGCTCAAAAAAGCTGCAAGAATTGGAATGAGAATGGTAATTTTTTTCATGCGTGATTGATTAAGATTAAAGCATTAAATTTTTAAAAGGTAAAAAACTTGATAGCGAAGGTACATCTTAAACTGAATTCTTCATTGGCATTTTGTTTTTCCGATATTATTTTCTCTTGACAAGAGAGATGAAGCATTCATTTGAATGCAAATCATTTTGGTGAAAAAGCTGAAGTAAAAAGGGAGACGATTTTTTGAAGCGTCTCCCTTTTTTAAGTTTGTCTGTGGTCGCTGAAATTTATTTCATTACAGCTGTTGAATCAGTAGGTTCGGTTTCAGGTTGAACAGCAGGTTTGCTTTCTACAATTTGTTTCAGGTCATTCAAGCCTTGCTCATATTGATTGTTCAGCATAGATCCCATCACTAACCACATTGCTTTTCCTGATAAGCCGGCATTGGCACCATCATATGTCCAGGTAACTTTGGTTCCATCGCCCTCCGGGGTTAAGATGAACTCATTATAATATGTGGTTTCCGAGCCCCCGAACTTCATTCCGTTTTTAACATATTCATTTTCCCTGATCTCCTCGGTCCATTGAGTTCCTGTTCCTGTCTTTGGCCCGTCCCATGCCATCTTATGACCTACGCTGGCAGCCGGTCCTTCAATAGTTTGCTTTGCCTCCGGGTCCATCTTTGCCCATGGAGACCACGCATTAAACTTTTGAAAATCACTTACTTCAGCAAAAACAGAAGATGCAGGAGCATTGATCACGATCGATTTTTCGATGTGCGCTTGGCCGGGCTGCATCAGCACAGCGACCAGACCGATCGCGATGATTACCAACAGGATAATCCCTATAATTTTTAATGCTTTCATATCAAATGGTATTTTGGTTTAGGTCGAAGTTAGTGAAATTATAAGCTTCGAAAACATTGTAATTGTCTTAAAAAAATAGAAAATTGAAAAAACCAAAAATAAATCCGTATGAGTGTATTCACTAATCCCAATCGAATTCCTGAAAATTACGGCTTGCGCATTGCCGGTGGACTCATTGTTTTTTTTCTCATAATGAAAGTAGCTGGCCTTTCTAACCATGTTGAATTGCGTATGCTCAACCTGATTATTTTGGCGGCTGGAATATATTATGCTTTAAAGAAATTCAAGCAGACTCATCACGACCATCTTAATTATTTCAGAGCATTGGTAACAGGTGTAGCAACAGGAGCGGTTGCCTCGTTGGTATTTTCTGGTTTCCTTTTCGCGTATATGAAATTAGATCATGCTATGATGCAAGACATTATTGAGAATTCTGAAATGGGCCGTTATCTCAATGCTTACATCGCTGCATTTGTTGTAGCCTTTGAAGGTTTCTTCTCTGGATTTTTGGTGACGTTCGTTCTGATCAACTATCTTGAAACCGATAATGTTGCTGATCCAGTGGATAAAGAGCTTTGATGAAAATCATTCATTCTTAACCCTATATTGGTTAAAGTAAAAAGAGCGGATTGATTTTCAATCCGCTCTTTCCTTTAATATACATTTTACGCATGATTCACCATTAACTGTTAACGCATCATCACTTCATTTCCAACTCAATCACCGTATCAATACCATCCATCTTTTCCTTCGGCACTCTTAAAGTAATACCGAATTCGTTTTCCAGAAATTTCACAGGTGATTTATCAGTAAACACCTTCGCTGATTTTATTCTCTTTCCCCAGGCAGGCATCACAATGGATTCGTCTTGCCAATTCAGGATATGTACATATACTTTGTTTTCTTTTTGTGTCATTACTCCCCAGTCGCGCGCGCTAAGTGGACCGCCACGCGTTCCGTATATGGTTTCACCATATACATTTAACCATTCGCCCATTTCTTTTAAACGCGCAATGTGTTCGGCTTGGATTTTTCCATTCGGCATGGGCCCTATGTTTAATAAAAAGTTAGCACCATAGCCGGATGACTTAACGAGGTATTGAATTAAATCCTTCTTGCTCTTGTGTTGATCATCTTTCAGGTTGAAGCCCCATGAGTTGTTGATCGTCTCACAGGTTTCTTTTGGCAATTGACCAACGGTTTGTTCAGGTGAGAAGCCTGTTGTGTTATGACCAGGCAAATCTTTTTCAAACATTTGAAAATCTTCACCTTCATAGGGTGTCCTGTGGTGATTACTTCCTACCAATGCACCAGGTTGAAGTTTATGAATCAGACTGTAGGTTCTTTCTAGTTTCCAGTCATCGTCTTTTTTATCCCACATACCATCGAACCAAATTCCGGCAACATCGCCATAATTTGTTAAGAGTTCGGAAAGTTGGGTATCCATGTATTCCAGATATTTATTCATGTCACCGCTTTGTGGACGGCCAGTCCAGTTTCCTCCCGTGTTTCCACGCGGAAAATAATCCGGGTGATGCCAATCCAGTTGAGAGTGGTAGAAGAAAAGTTTAATACCTTCTTTGCGGCATTCATCAGCCAGCATTTTTAAAACATCTTTTCCGTAAGGCGTGCGCTTTACAATATTGTAATCGGACACTTTACTATCAAACATGGCAAAACCATCGTGGTGTTTGCTGGTGATGGTAATGTATTTCATACCCGCAGCTTTCGCCATTTGTACCCATGCCTTGGCATCGAACTCAGTTGGATTGAAAAAAGCTGGGATTTTTTCGTAGGCCTTAATGGGAATTTGTTGATTGTTCATTACCCACTCGCCATCACCCAGCACGCTGTAAACTCCCCAGTGAATAAAGAGTCCGAACTTGGCATCCTGAAACCATTCACGGTTTTTAAGATTCTCGGCTGTGGGTTGATATTTTTGCGCTTGCGAATAAAATGTAATAAGTGCGAGTGCAATAAGGGCAAAGAAATTCTTCTTCATGTAGATTTATTTAAATTGCGATCCCTGAAAATTAGGGATTCAATATGAGATACAAAAGCATCAATCCGAAACTCTTCGTTTCCAATCGCAAAAGGTTGTTGAAGGAATTGAAGTCAAACTCAGTACTGGTGGTGAATGCCAACGACATTATGCCCACCAACTCAGACGGGACGATGCGATTCCGTCAAAACAGCGATCTGTTTTATTTGACGGGTGTTGATCAGGAAGAAACGATCTATGTTATGTGCCCTGATTTTCCGGATGAGAAGTATCGCGAAGTTTTATTTCTGAAAGAGACCAGTGAGTTGATTGCAACGTGGGAAGGACATAAGCTTACAAAAGAAGAAGCACGTGCAGCAACGGGTATTCAAACCGTTTTGTGGCTTTCAGAATTTCCAAAACTCTTCAATACCATGATGCTGATGGGAGATTCAGAACATGTGTATTTGAATACGAACGATCATTACCGTGCAGAGGTAAGTGTGGAAACACGCGAGAATCGTTTTGTGAAATGGTGTCAGCAGAAATTTCCGTTGCACCGCTATGAGCGTCTAGCTCCGCTTATGCATCGACTGCGTTCTATCAAATCGACAGAAGAGATCGCTCTATTACAACTTGCTTGCGATATTACGGAGCAAGCATTTTATCGATTGTTGAAGTTTGTGAAGCCGGGGGTAATGGAGTATGAGATTGAAGCAGAGCTCTCACATGAATTTCTGAAAAATGGTTCACGTGGATTTGCGTATGAGCCCATCATTGCATCGGGTGCAAATAGTTGTGTGTTACATTATATTGAAAATAATAAACCTTGTAAGTCGGGTGATATAGTATTGCTGGATGTCGGAGCAGAGTATGCCAACTACAATGCTGATATGACACGGACCATTCCGGTAAACGGAAAATATACGAAACGACAAAAGGATGTGTATAATGCTGTGCTTCGTGTACACCAAGAGGCTGCTAAGATGTTGAGACCCGGAACAAAATATTTTGAATACCATAAGGAAGTTCAGAAGATCACGGAAAGTGAATTAATTGGTTTGAAACTGATAGATAAAAAGGATGTCAAGAATCAGGATCCGAATAAACCACTCTTTATGAAATACTTCATGCACGGCACAAGTCATCAACTCGGTTTGGACGTGCACGATGTAGGAAGCATGTATCACAAAATGCAGGTGGGACAAGTGTGGACAATAGAGCCGGGCATTTATATTAAAGAAGAAGGATTAGGCATTCGGATTGAAAACAACGTGATGATTCAGAAAAACGGGGTGTTGGATTTAATGAAGAACATTCCAATTGAAGCCGATGAGATTGAAGAGATTATGAATAAAAAATGATTCACTATTTACCATTAATGTTTAACAAACTTTCATGAAGAAAAAACTTTCTGTATTTCTACTGGTATTTTTATTAATTACACTCGCTCAGGCTCACGAGTTTTGGCTTCAACCCATAAAATATTTCTATTCAGCTGGAGAGATGGCCCTTATCAGTTTTAAAGTGGGCGAGAATTTCATGGGCGAGCCCTGGGATTTAAAGCGTCATGGAATAGAACGTGTGGAACTAATCCATGGTGATCAAATCTCTGATTTGAAATCTAGCGTAAGAGAGGGAGGTGGGGATAATCTGGACGTTGAATTACTTGATGATGGCACGCATTTGATTGTTATGCAAAGCAACAACGCGTACATCGAATTAGAAGCCGATAAGTTCAACGAATATTTAAAGGAAGATGGATTGGACAATGTTTATGATCAACGCAAAAAGACAAATACATTAGCGAAACCATCAAAAGAGTTTTATTCACGCCATACCAAATTGCTTTTACAGGTTGGTGACAAGAAGGATGATACTTATAAAAAAGTAGTTGGATTGCCTATTGAGATTGTTCCAGATCGAAATCCATATGCATTGAAGAAAGGTGACTTGATTCGGTTTAAAATACTATGGCAAGGAAAACCCTTTTTTGGTGCGAAGGTTAGAGTATGGAATCGCTTTGATAATCGCACGACCATTCAAAATATATACACCGAGCAAGACGGAACAATGGAGACACACATCAGCAATCCAGGCGCCTGGATGGTGAGCGTTGTGACAATGATACCCGCTACAAAAGCAGGAGCGGATTGGGAAAGTTATTGGGGGAGTTTGGTGTTTGGTGTGAAATAATATGAGATACTATGCAGGATTCTTCAACTCATAATTCCGATCAGGCGCCTGAACCCGTAGGACTTTACCCGCACGCAAGAAAAGTAGGTAATTTGCTTTTTCTTTCGGGTGTTGGTCCGCGCAAAAAAGGATCGAAGGAAATTCCGGGCGTAACGCTGGATAGCGATGGAAATATTTCAAGCTATGACATTGCACTTCAATGCCATTCGGTTTTTCAGAATGTTCGATTCATCCTTGAAGCTTCTGGTTCGCGATGGGGGAATTTAGTTGACGTTACGGTTTACTTAACCAACATGAAAAGTGACTTCCCCATCTTCAATAAAATCTATGAGGAATATTTTAAAGACAATCAGCCTTGTCGAACAACCGTGGAGGTGAATGCATTGCCCACACCTATTGCCATTGAATT
Source organism: Chryseolinea sp. (assembly GCA_039930485.1). GTDB lineage: Bacteria > Bacteroidota > Bacteroidia > Cytophagales > Cyclobacteriaceae > Chryseolinea. Next base: position 1,283 of record JBDTTT010000065.1, on the reverse strand, counting down.
GAAATGTATTGCTACGATTTGAAAGTCGTTTTGAGTTGGAATGCTTTTTAGTTTAGTGGTTGTCGAAAATATTTTTGTTCCAACCTCTAAAGTCATAGTATTTTGATTTGGGTTCCCCTGTCCAACCATTGATTCCTTTCTTTGGCAACAACACACCGTGAACATACACTATAGGGATAAGCGTTAACCCTAATACTACGAATGCGACTGTTCGTCCAAAGAATAGAGATAGAGCAACGATGACCGCAAGAGTTACAAAGTATTTAAGTAGTTTTCTCAGCTTCGGACTTCGCTCTTCGAAGTGTCCTAAAAAAATATGTCCGATTAATATTAGAAAAGTCACGATGGAGACTTCAAACCATAAAGTATTCGTGTTCCACATAATCTCTGCTGTTTTTAGTTTCGCTATTTCAAGTAGTTTGTACTGTTTATTGAGTGCTGTTCAAGTCAAGAAGAGTGAGAAGATATTGCACGTGATTCATATCTTTCGAAAGAAATCAAAAAGATTTAAAGTTCATAAGGTAGTGTGACGACTGCAAAAATAGTGGGCACAAGTGAGCAGCCGAATACCATCGCCAACTCTTGCGTCAGCTCGGGTTAGCGGTTGGAAATTTTTATCATGGTTTAATCTTTTTGTAATTCGGATCCAGGATTTTTTCCTTTCCCCAGGTTCTGTCTAAATATCCCTTATCAGCTATAATCATAGCGTCAAGTTTAAGTTGGTCAGCAACATTTTCCTCTGTAACTTCTGATTTAAGGGAAACTTTAGTAATCATTACAAGAATCTCGTTGTTTGGAGAGTCAAACTCAAAACAATTAAATTCAATTAAATCAGTTTCAGTTGTAAAGGGTCCCCGGTTTTTATACATAAATCCATTTGTTCCAAATTTTTTTCTAATGTCACTTAATGATGTTTCTCCAAATTTTAAATCCGAATATAAAGGCTGTTGACCTTTCTCTTCTTGCAGCCAATCATTCTCCATATATACTATTCTTCCATTTTCTGTAGTGATTGAAAAATCATTACTATTTTCTGTCCTATATTTAATCATGTCGTTCTCTTTTGCTACAACTTTTAACTTTATTTTGTCAAGAGAACTTTTCGTGTTATTAATTTTAAGTCCGAGCATAGAAATGTCTGAAGTTGCGTTAAGCAAAGTCCATGCTATTAATATTGTCAAGAATGTTTTCATTTATGATATTTTAAATTTATGCGTATGTCGTTTTATTTGTTTGCCGCTAACTATAAAACGTATGCGTTTAAATACCTACATCTTTGTCCC